>NZ_CP090419.1:3645000-3727959 GCF_032716425.1 Pseudoalteromonas sp. N1230-9 | reverse complement strand
TATTAAACTCCTAGAGATTTAATTTTATTCCCGTTCATCTTAAATGATGGAAAATCAAACATTTATTGCTAATCTTTGACCGATTTTATCGACCCAGACCGACTATTATGAAGGCACTTTATCCACAAGTACAAGATTGATTTTTCTGAAAAATATGATCTCGCGCAAAAAAACAAGTAACACCCTGATTTATAGAGTATTTATTTTTTAAGTCTGAACACTGATCATAGCAAATTTACAGGCAGATCGCGATCGAAATCTACGATCTAATTTACTTTTCCCAAGCTTTTATTCACTTTTTATACAGAGGCTGTGGAAAACTTCTTATTTATGATGATCCTATATGATCAAGGTAAAGGATCCTTTATAATTACTACCTCTGCAGCGTTTTAATGATTGACTTTTGTGGTCTTCATCTATAATATCTCGCGCTCGCAATGGCACCTGTGCCAGGATCGCGACCTGCATAGGATGTTTTAACCTTAACCGATCGGATGGAATTGTTATGAAAAGAACTTTTCAACCTAGCGTTTTAAAACGCAAACGTACACACGGTTTCCGTGCTCGTATGGCATCAGCAAATGGCCGTAAAGTATTAGCTCGTCGTCGTGCTAAAGGCCGTAAAGTACTTTCTGCTTAATATATAAGTGGAAGACTTTAGCTTCAGCAGGGAGTTACGTTTGTTAACTCCCTCGCATTACTCCCGCATTTTTAATGAACCAGCACGCGCTGCGACTCCTTTCTTTACTTTATTAGCCAAACGCAATGACCAAACTAATCCTCGATTAGGTCTTACGGTTGCAAAAAAACGTGTTAAAAAAGCCTGTCAACGTAATCGAATTAAACGCCTTGCTCGCGAAAGTTTCCGTTTAAATCAACATAAACTCGATAACATTGATATAGTGCTCATGGTTAAAAGCGGTATTGATGAGCAGTCAAACGAAGAGCTAACCAAACAATTGAATAAATTGTGGCGAAAAATTAATGAACGCTGCAAGCCAGGTGCTCCAAAACCACCTCCTTTTAAAAAACGCCCCAATAAATCGGCTAAATCTAATAAACAAGCCTGATAGCAATAGAATTACAGGCTTAATTAGGGTATCTTTAGCTCACCTTTTAATCATGCATTTAAAATTCTACATTGGGAATTTAAATTCATGGTATCCATTGACTAAATTAACGCAGGGGCTGACACATCATGAGGTTACTTAAACCACTTGTTGCTATTCCAAAGCGCTGTTTAGTCATGCTTATACGTGGCTATCAAAAGTGGATAAGCCCGTTATTAGGCCCGCATTGTCGTTTTAACCCAACCTGCTCAAGTTATGCTATTCAAGCAATTAATTTGCATGGAAGTGTAAAAGGCAGTTGGTTAGCTGTTAAACGCATATTAAAATGCCACCCTTTACATGCTGGTGGGGATGATCCCGTACCGGCAAAAAATCATATTAACCACCAACACGAGAAATAAGAGCTGTTATGGAATCGCAACGCACGTTTTTATTAATCGGCTTGATGCTTGTGTCGTTTTTATTATTCCAAGAATGGAATAACGACTACAATGCACCAAAAGCTGATCCAAGTGCCACAACACAAACACAAGGCGCAACAACACCAGAATCAGATGAGTTTATTCCGGCATCATCTGACGGTGAAGTACCTGCAGTTACAACAGCAAAGCGCTCAGTTATTGATGTAACAACTGATGTGTTTACTGTAAAAATTGACACCCGCGGTGGTGACATTATTGAAGCAGACCTACTTCAATATGAAGAAACAAAAGGTAGTGATACTCCTTACATGCTCCTAGGTGTGTTTGACGGTAAACAATACTTCTCACAAAGTGGCTTGATAGGTTTAAATGGCCCTGATGCAACAGTCAAAGGCCGCCCTGTTTATAAAACCACACAAAAAGCATTTACATTAAATGGTGATGAGCTGCGTGTTCCACTTGAATTTACTGACAGTAAAGGTGTGACATTTACTAAAACCTATATATTCAAAAAAGGCGACTACGCTGTAGGTCTAGAGTACACAGTAAACAACGTAACAGCAGATCCTATTCAAGTTCAGCTATACACGCAAGTTAAGCGTACTGTACAAGAAAAAGGTAGCTTAGTAGATCAAAACTACCTAGGGGCAGCTTACGGTACTGAAGAAGAGCCATACGAAAAGTATAGCTTCTCAGACATGGCTGATAAAAACCTCAACATCACCACATCTGGCGGTTATATCGCATTTATCCAACATTACTTCGTAAGTGCATGGGTGCCAAAGCAAGATCAACAAAATACCCTTTACAGCAAACTAGTTGCTGGTAATGCAGCCATTATTGGTACTAAAGGTGAAGCGGTAAACGTTCAGGCAGGCACACAAACTACTCTTTCTTCTACTTACTACATGGGCCCGAAAGAGTCTGATGTACTTGAAGCAATTCACCCAGACTTAGACCTCACAGTAGACTATGGTTGGTTATGGTTTATCTCACAACCATTATTCGTATTACTGAAGTGGTTACACAGCATCCTAGGTAACTGGGGTCTGGCAATCATTGCAATTACGGTTATCGTTAAAACGGCAATGTACCCACTTACAAAAGCGCAATATACGTCAATGGCGAAGATGCGCGCATTACAACCTAAAATGGCTGCTCTAAAAGAGAAGTATGGCGATGATCGTCAAAAATTCGGTCAAGCTATGATGGAAATGTATAAGAAAGAAAAAGTGAACCCTATGGGTGGCTGTTTCCCTCTTTTACTGCAAATGCCTATTTTCTTAGCCTTATTCTACGTATTCCTAGAATCAACTGAGCTACGCCATGCTGAATTCGTTTTATGGTTAAATGACTTATCAGCAATGGACCCATACTATGTATTACCAGTTCTATTTGGTTTAAGTATGTTCGTTACTCAGAAGCTGCAACCTATGACAGTTCAAGATCCTATGCAGCAAAAAATGATGACCTTTATGCCTGTAATATTCTCAATTTTCTTCTTGTGGTTCCCATCTGGCCTAGTACTTTACTGGTTAGTATCGAACCTTATCTCAATCGCTCAGATGCTAATCATCTACCGCGGTATGGAGAAAAAAGGTATTAAGGTAAGAGGCTAAACTCTTAACCCAATAAAAAAGGCGCTAACTGCGCCTTTTTTAATGCCTGAAAATGGCTAACCCAGAATAGGAGAATAAACCTGATTGGGTACACTGCGCTCAGTAAAGCTCAAACTTGTTGTGAGTAGCGAAGCAACCACCAAACCGATTGCAATCACCCCAGATAAACCAAGCCACTTTATAGCCGTTGTTTTACGCTTAACCCTAAGCCAACTCATATAGATACCAGCAGCACTTACAAAGCTCATCAATGCACCAAATAACCCCCAAATAAGCTTGGTACCAATTCCTGCAAAGTTGCCAAAATGTAGTGGATCAGCGGTATCGGTGATTCTTGCGACAATAGGTAATTGTTCCCCTTTTTGTATGCCAAGAACTTCACCGGAGCTTGGCTCCAAATACACGCGATTAGCACGTAGACGAAGTAAAATATCATCGTTATAGCCGCGTACTTCAATAGGCTGATTCACTTTATTAGGATAACGGATATAGCGAATATCAAGGCTAGGAAACGCCTGTTGAGCGGCTTTATAAGCTGTAGCTAAACTAATTGGCGATACATCTTTACGAGGGCTTTGTTTTTTAAACTCACTCACAGCTTGTGGAGCAGAAACAGTGTGTGGCAATTTTGCGGTTTGCAGCCCATGTTCTACCAGATACCAAACCCCTGTGATGGCCATCACAGCAATAAACCATAAACTCCAAAGCCCTAACAGCTTATGCCAATCAGACCAACTACTACGTTTATCTAGGCTTAGCGCAGCAGGCTTTTTCATAAAGCCTTGCCACCAGCGCCGATACACATAAAAACTCGAAACCAATAAAATAACGAGTAAAATACTCAAACTCGTGACGATTAATTTACCCGTCCAGCCCATCGACAAGTTCATATGCCAGTTACGTAAAAACCGCGATATCCGCACCCACTCTCCTTCACCGAGTAAGCGACCCGTTGCAGCATCTAAATAAACAAAGCGAAATGAATCTCCGACTTTAAGAGCCGCTTCAATGGCAAGGTAATCTTGCTTATGACGTTGGATATAAAGTAACTGAGCTTGCGGATAATGCTTATTAAGGGTGTTTTCGAGAGCAAGGTAGTTAGTAGAGGTAGAAGAACTTAAAGCACGGTATTTTGCGTCTGTTAAGTACTCAAGTTCATGGCTTAACGTAGCGAGTGTGCCCGATACGCAGGTAACAAAAAGCAAGACTCCAACAAAGAGCCCTGACCAAGAATGTAAGTTAAACCAACTTTTAGCGTTCACACGCCACCATTAAAAGCTATATTTAGCACTTAAATAGACACGGCGCGGTTCACCAGGAAAGTGCCCTGTTCGCTCGATAAAGCCGCTGCTTGCGTATTCTTTATCAAACACGTTCTTAACTGATAGCTGCCATTGCCAGTTATCAACCCTTGTTTGCCACGCCATGTTGTAAACAGTGTAAGGTTTAACGTGTTGGCCACCTAAACTAAGCTGTTCATCAACATAATCTAGGCCAGCAGAAATAGATGATGATAAGCGAGGTAGCTCATAGCGTGTCCATATACCTAGGGTATTTTGCGGCGCGTTAGCAAATTTATCGCTATCAGGAATTTGGTTACGAATGCTGTCGTTGGCTTTAGTAATACGGGTATCATTATAAGCGTAGCTTGCAGTAACTACCCAGCGCTCAGTGATGTCACCAACCACCTCAAGTTCAAAACCCTTACTTTGTACTTCACCAACGGCAACTAAGTCATCAACGCCGTCACCTGCAACATCACCTAATAAGCTAGGCTGTAGGATGTTTTCGCGGACAATATCGTACACAGCCATATTAACAGCAAGCGTATCTGCTAATAGCTTGGTTCTTAAACCTAACTCGTTAATACGGCTAGTCTCTGGCGAGAATGGGCCGCCTTTAGCTGTTTCCTGATTACTCGCACTTTGCGGCACAAAGCCAGTGCCATGTAGCGCATAAGGGAAGAACATGTTGTTAATGTTATAGCTAGTACCAATACGGTAAGTTAAGTCGCTATCAGAAAACTCGGTTTGATTTAACAAGTCTTTATCTTCAAAACGGTCATACCTTAAGCCAGCTGTCACACTCCAATTAGCGGTGATATCTAGCTGATCTTGCAAGTAGGCACCAAAGCGGGTGCTATTCGTTTTGCCAAGCCTTGGTGTAATACTATCAAGGTTATAATCATCAGCAGAGGTTAAACCATACTCAGGGTTGTTAAGATCAAGTCCTGGTACTGGGCCACCTTTACTTTGTTGCGTAGCTGTACGGTAAACGCTTTCAAAATCATGTTCATACCAATCACTACCAAACAACACTTGATGCTGCATGTCTGCAACTATAAATTCTGCAATCGCATTAGCTGTTAAGCTAAAACCTTCGTTCTCACGTACTTGATCACGAAACTCACGGTGGCTCCAATCAACAATACCGTCGTCATCTGTATCTACGAGGCCTCTTGGTTCATGGTAGTTTTGCACTTCTTTGTTATCAAAATAACGTGCTGTAACATCTGTGCGCCAAACATCATTAAACTCATGTTTTAAAGTAGCCTGATAAACATGGGCTTCAACATTTTGAAAGTCTGTCGCCTCGTTATGGTTCCAGCTAATATCAGTTAGAAAATTGCCATTATCATCAGCAGGAACACCACGTAAACGTGCCCCACCCAACTCTTGCTCTATATAGGTATACTGAGTGGTCAATTCGGTTGCACTATTTATAAGCCACGTATAACCAAGATCAACAATGGTATTATCGCTGCTAGTATTAGCACGAAATGGTTTTTCAGTATCACGGTAAAGACCAACACGATAAGCATGGTTATCAAGTGACTCACTTAAAGTCCCCGTGCTTTCTAATGCTCCACTGAAGAAGTCATCATTCCCCACTTCCACTTCAATACTGTGCTCACTGGTGAATTTAGGCTTCTTAGTTACATAGTTAATAATACCGCCTGGATTACCACTGCCGTATATAGCACCAGCAGGCCCTTTTAAAACCGCAACTTGTTCAATATTAAATAATTGCGGTACAGCAAAGCCATTGAAAGGATCGCCCTTCACACCATCGTATAAAATCTCATCTTGGCGAAAGCCACGGAATGTCACGCCCGAATAACTAAAAGCATTAACACCAGCAATATTGCTATAAAGATCGGTAATTTGGCGAGCAGCCTGATCACTGATCAGCTCCTGCGGTAAAATTTGAATTGACTGAGGAATTTTCTCCAAAGGTGTATTGGTACGAGTAGCAAAGCTTGATTCAGTTGGGCGATATAAAGAGAACGCACGGCCAACAACTTCTATTTTTTCGAGTTCTTTAGAATCATTTTGATCAGAAGTAGTCACTTCATTTTGAGCATGGGCAACGCCCGAAAAACCAGCAGCAAGTGCAATAAAAACAGCAGAAAGACGCATAATAAAAAACGATAAGATTTAGAATGCGAAACATGGTAATGAATATAATTATCATTTGCAATGGCCGTTTATTATTAATTAAAACTAAATAAAGTAATACTTACATCAGATAATAAACACTTCACTAAATAAAGAGCTATTCGCATGAAATTAAGCCATAGGTTACAATAGAGCCAGCATTCATTCTTTTATTGGCATTATTTCATCGCATGATTAATCAAGACACAATTGCAGCACAAGCGACCGCACCAGGACGTGGTGGGGTTGGTATTATTCGCGTCTCTGGCAGCTTAGCAAAAACAGTGGCAGAGCACATTATTGGCCGTTGCCCTAAAATACGTTACGCAGACTATGTGCCCTTTAAAAGCTTGAGTGGTGAACAGCTTGACCAAGGTATTGCTATCTACTTCCAAGGGCCAAATTCATTTACCGGCGAAGACGTACTAGAACTACAAGGTCACGGCGGCCCTGTCGTTTTAGATATGCTATTAAAAGAGATTAGCCAAATTGACGGTGTACGTTTAGCAAAACCAGGTGAGTTCTCTGAGCGCGCATTTATGAATGACAAGCTAGATTTAACTCAAGCAGAAGCAATTGCTGACCTTATCAATGCAACCAGTGAACAGGCAGCAAAAAGCGCCCTCCAATCACTGCAAGGTGAATTCTCTAAACATATTGAAACGCTGGTGGAGAAAGTCATTCACCTACGTATGTATGTTGAAGCCGCAATTGATTTTCCAGATGAAGAAATCGACTTTTTATCAGACGGTAAAGTATCCGCAGATCTCAATGCCATTATTGATCAATTAGAGAATGTAACTCAGCAAGCTAAACAAGGTAGCATCATGCGTGAAGGTATGCGTGTTGTTATTGCTGGTCGCCCTAACGCTGGTAAATCAAGCCTACTTAATGCGTTAGCTGGCCGTGATGCTGCTATCGTTACCGAAATAGCCGGTACAACACGTGACGTATTACGCGAACATATCCACATTGATGGTATGCCACTACATATTATTGATACCGCTGGCCTACGTGAAAGCCCAGATAAAGTAGAGCAAATTGGTATTGAACGCGCATGGGAAGAGATCAATCAAGCCGATCGCGTACTATTTATGTTAGACGGCACAGATACATCAGCCACCGACCCTCATGATATCTGGCCGGAGTTTATGGCCAAGTTACCAGAGGGTATGGGTGTGACTGTGATCCGAAATAAAGCCGATATTTCCGGTGAAAATGTAGGTATGGATGAACATGAACAATATCCGGTGATCCGCTTAAGTGCTAAAAATGCAGAAGGTATAGAGTTAGTTCGTACTCACTTAAAGGCATGTATTGGTTTCCAAGGTGCCACAGAAGGTGGATTCATGGCACGCCGTCGTCACCTAGATGCACTTGATCACGCAGCCTATCATTTAAACACAGGTAAAGAGCAATTAGAGATGCATATAGCTGGTGAGATCCTCGCTGAAGAATTACGCCTAACTCAACAGTTCTTAAATGAGATAACCGGTGAATTTACCTCTGATGACCTACTAGGGAAAATCTTTAGTTCGTTCTGTATCGGTAAATAAATTCCGGTTATCAATATTGATAAAAAAGAGTCGCAAGGCTCTTTTTTATTTTTAATCCAGCAATCAATTATCGGTTCAGGGCCGAAATCAGCCAGTAATTAATTTCATATCAATTAGTCTAGCGATGTTTTTAAACGGAGGACATCATGGACAAATATCAACTCTTTCATCAATTACACCACCAGCAAAGAGGCTTTGTACTCGCTAATGCGTGGGATCTTAGTTCAGCACAATTCATCCAAGCTGCGGGAGCTAAAGCTGTAGCAACAACCAGCTGGGGGATTGCTGCCAGTTTGGGTTTAGCTGATGGTGAGAACATCTCTTTTCAAACTCAGTTAGCGCTGGTTAAAAGCTTGACCAAACACCTTCATATTCCGCTCTCTGTCGATATAGAGTCAGGCTACAGTAATAATCCGCTGCAAATTAGCCAAAACGTTTTAGCGTTAGCAAGATTAGGAGTTGTAGGCATCAACATAGAGGACTCAGACAAAGACACTAACGCACTGAGATCTATCGAACAGCAATGCACTATTATTAGTGAGATAAAGAAAGTACTTAACGAAAATGGCTTCGGTCGTTTATTTATAAACGCCAGAACCGATACCTACTTTCTAAGTGAATCCCCTTTTCAAGCAACATTAGAGCGCGCAAAAGCGTATCAAGATGCAGGAGCAGATGGTCTGTTTGTACCCGGTCTCACTAACATAGAGCAAATAACCAGCTTAGCTAACACAATAGATATTCCACTAAATGTGATGGCAATGAATAATTTTAACTCAGCAAAAGCCGCTTTTGCTGGTGGCGCAAAACGTTTTTCATTGGGTAATTCTCTCTATGATCTAGTTGGGAATACGATAAAAACCAGTTTAACTCAGATCGAAAACTAACTTAGCGAACTAAAAAATCAGATCAAAACAGCTTTTAAGATCGAATTTAGCTAAAAATGTTATCCACATTTGGGAGTTTTTTAGATCTAAAGGCTGATTTGATCATAAAAAAAACGCAGAAATTTAAATTTATTTGTCATCAACAGCCATTTTTCACCGTTAATTTTCTTTAAAATAGCCTTTATAGGCACTTATTTAGCATTTTTTCGATCTGTTTTATTGATCGCATATTGCAAACCGATCGTTATCAACAAGCGATCTATCCACAAAACGATCATAACCCGAACTTTACCTTGATCTAAAAATAAAAGCGCTTACACACAATTAAAGATCAACAACTTAGCAAAGTTATACACTTTCCAATATTTAGCTTGATCAGAACTTTCCCCAAATTTATTAACAGCTTGATCAAAGGGTTTAATTTATTATGATATTTAAAAAACCATTAAAAACAGTACTTTAAAATTATTATTAAATTAAAGCCTGTATTTTGAGCTTAAAAACTTATTCAGATCGTAATTCAACGCTTTACTCACACCCTAACTTCGTTATCATGTGGCCACTTATTTAATTACATGATCAAACACATGCAATCAGTAAATATCATTGTTGGCAGCCAAATGGGATCTGCTGAATACGTAGCAGAGCAACTAGCAGAAGCCCTTGAACAACAAGGGATCCAAGTGCAGCTTCATGAACAGCCTGTGTTTGATGATATTGATCAGCAAGATACTATTTGGTTGATGTGTACATCGACATATGGTGCGGGAGACTATCCTGAGAACCTACTGCCATTCGTAGAATCCATTAACCAACAAGCTGATCTTAAAGGATTAAACTACAGTGTGATCGGTCTAGGTGACACCAGTTACGACACCTATAACTATGCTGGCCGTAATCTTGATGAGTTATTCGCGAATAAAGGCGCAAGCCGCGTAGCAGAACGCTTAGAGCTCAATATTCTTGATGAAGCATTGCCAGAAGACACGGCATTAGCCTGGTTACCAAGCTGGATCGAATCAGTAGGACTCAGTTAAGCCGATCGGTGTTGATCGTTGTTATAAAAGTTACCCACAATTTACTGATAATTTAGATCGGATTGTGGATAAACACTGATCTAACTGCGATTTTAAGCTAGTTTATCCCTTGGATAAGATCCAATCGATATTGCCCTGTGAATAAATAGCCCTTTTGATCAAAGCTTGTACGCGGGAAGATCCGATCATATTAACACCTTTAGATCTGCTTTAAGATCATGTTTTAAAAAGCAAAGCAGACATTATCAACAGATCTGCTGAGTACTAATAGTAAAAACAACAAAAGATCTCTTTAAAAGATCCTTTATATTATTAGAGATCACCCACTTAGATCTTGAGCACTGTTTAATCATTTATCTTCTCTAAATTTCTAGGTAGAATACGCTCCCTTTACAAAGTTTTGCTGGTCGATTAAGTAGGATCCCATAAATGATTTTTCACGAACGTTTTGATGTTATTGTTGTAGGTGGTGGACATGCAGGTACTGAAGCTGCATTAGCATCTGCTCGCATGGGCATGAATACCCTATTGCTAACTCATAATATGGATACCCTTGGTCAAATGTCTTGTAACCCGGCAATAGGCGGCATTGGTAAAGGCCATTTAGTTAAAGAGATCGATGCACTTGGTGGTGCTATGGCTCAGGCTATCGATAAAGGCGGTATTCAATTTCGTACTTTAAACTCATCTAAAGGCCCTGCTGTACGTGCTACACGTGCACAAGCAGACCGTGCTTTGTATAAAGCGGCTATTCAACATACATTACAACATCAAGAAAATTTAAAGATCTTCCAACAATCATGTGATGATCTGATTGTTGAAGGCGATCGAGTAGTCGGTGTTGTAACGCAAATGGGTCTTCGTTTTAGCGCGCCTTCAGTTGTACTTACAGTGGGCACTTTCTTAGGTGGCCAGATCCATATTGGTTTAGAGAATTACAAAGGCGGTCGTGCTGGCGATCCACCTTCAATTGCTCTTGCACAGCGTTTACGTGAATTACCGTTCCGTGTTGATCGCTTAAAAACAGGCACGCCACCTCGTATTGATGCGCGTACTGTTGATTTTAGCAAGATGCAAGAACAGCCTGGTGATACCCCTACTCCTGTATTCTCGTTTATGGGTAAACAATCGGATCACCCACAGCAGATCCCGTGTTACATCACTTATACAAATGAAAAAACACATGATGTGATCCGCAATAACTTACATCGTTCACCTATGTACTCAGGTGTTATCGAAGGTATTGGTCCACGTTACTGTCCTTCAATTGAAGATAAGATTGTACGTTTTGCTGATAAAGACAAACATCAAATCTTTGTTGAGCCAGAAGGCTTAACATCATACGAATTATATCCAAATGGTATCTCAACGAGTTTACCGTTTGATGTGCAACTTGAAATTGTGCAATCAATCACTGGTTTTGAAAATGCACATATTTGTCGCCCTGGTTATGCTATTGAATATGACTTCTTTGATCCACGCGACTTAAAGCAATCATTAGAAACGAAATTTATTAATGGTTTATTCTTCGCAGGACAAATTAATGGTACAACCGGTTACGAAGAAGCAGGCGCGCAAGGTTTAATTGCGGGTATGAACGCGGCATTACAAGTACAAGGTAAAGAGTCTTGGACACCTCGTCGTGATGAAGCATACACAGGTGTACTAATTGATGACCTAGCAACATTAGGTACTAAAGAACCGTACCGTATGTTTACTAGCCGTGCTGAATACCGTTTATTACTTCGTGAAGATAATGCCGACATTCGTTTAACAGCTAAAGGCCGTGAACTTGGCTTAGTTGACGATGCTCGTTGGGCTGCCTTTAACGAAAAAATGGAAATCATCGAAAAAGAAACGCAACGCTTAAAAGAAACGTGGATCCATAAAGATCATGTTGCTGTAGAACAAGTAAATGCGTTACTTAAGACTCCATTGACGCGTGAGGCAAGCCTTGAAGATCTGATCCGTCGTCCTGAAATTCGTTATAACGACCTAATGGCAATTGATGGCTTAGGCTCAGAGTTTGATAATCAAGCTGCACTTGAGCAAGTTGAAATTCATACTAAGTACGCAGGCTATATTGCTCGTCAACAAGATGAGATCAACAAGCAGCTACGTCATGAACAAACTGTATTACCAAAAGACTTTGATTATTCAACTGTTTCTGGTTTATCAAATGAGGTTATTGCAAAGCTTACTGATAGTCGTCCAGACACAATTGGTCAAGCGTCACGTATTTCAGGTATCACCCCTGCTGCTATTTCGCTATTATTAGTCTATCTGAAAAAGCAAGGCTTACTGCGCAAGACTGCGTAGTCGGTGAGGAATACAGTGTTACAACAACAATTAACTTCACTGTTAGCGCAAACTGATATTGCGCTAACAGAAAAACAGCAACAACAACTTGTGCAATATGTTGAATTACTCGACAAGTGGAACAAAGCATATAACTTAACCTCTGTTCGTTTACCTGAAGAAATGATGGTTAAGCATATTATGGATAGCTTAGTTGTTGCACCACACCTTAAAGGCAAACATTACATTGATGTAGGTACGGGGCCTGGTTTACCGGGTATCGTATTAGCCATCGCTTTACCTGATACACAATTTGTGTTGTTAGATAGTTTAGGGAAACGCGTGCGCTTTTTAATGCAAGTAAAACATGCTCTTGGCCTTGAAAATGTAACCCCAGTGCAGTCTAGAGTTGAAGAATATCAACCAAGTGTTAAATTAGATGGTGTATTAAGTCGTGCATTCGCTTCATTGCAAGATATGGTTGACTGGTGTGCGCACTTGATTGATCATTCAGGTAAATTTATCGCCTTAAAAGGCGTATTTCCAAGCGAAGAATTAGACTCATTACCTAAAGGTATTAAGTTTGATGAAAAAATCAGCTTAGAAGTACCTGAGTTAGATGCACAAAGACATCTAATCATTCTATCTAAAGACTAGGGATCAGACACTGTGGCAAAAGTCATCGCATTAGCAAACCAAAAAGGGGGAGTTGGTAAAACAACCACCGCTGTGAATCTTGCGGCATCTATGGCTGCGACGAAGCGTAAAGTGTTATTAATCGATCTTGATCCGCAAGGAAACGCTACCATGGGTAGCGGTGTCGATAAATACGGCGATGTAGCAACGATTTACGATTTATTAATCGAAGAAATTCCGATTGATGAAGTGATTAATAAAGAAACGTCAGGTGAATATCATTTAATTGCAGCTAATGGCGATGTGACAGCCGCAGAAGTTAAATTAATGGAATTGTTTGCACGTGAAGTACGCTTACGCAATGCACTTGAACAAATTCAAGACCAATACGATTTCATTTTTATCGACTGCCCACCTTCACTTAATATGCTAACGGTTAATGCGATGGCTGCCGCAGATTCGATTTTAGTTCCGATGCAATGTGAGTATTATGCCCTTGAAGGTTTAACCGCATTGATGGATACCATCACACAACTATCTAAGTTAGTAAATCCAGCGTTAACAATTGAAGGTATTTTACGCACCATGTATGATCCGCGTAATCGCCTTGCAAATGATGTATCTGAACAACTAAAACAACATTTTGGCGATAAAGTTTATCGTACCGTTATCCCACGTAATGTCCGTTTAGCAGAAGCGCCAAGTTTTGGTGCCCCTGCCATGTATTATGACCGTGCATCAAGTGGCGCTAAAGCATACTTAGCCCTTGCCGGTGAAATGTTACGTAGAAAAGAGAAAACTTCTTCAGCAGTAGCCTAACTTTGAGGTAAAAAAATAACATGTCTGCTAAAAAACGCGGTTTAGGCCGAGGACTCGATGCTTTATTAAGTTCATCAAAACCTGCCCCTAGTGCAGATAATCAGCAACAAGCTACAGCAAAGCCAGAACAAGTCTCTGAGGTTGTTGCAGAGCAAAGTAAAGGTGAACTGCAAAAGTTAGCGATTGAGTTTTTACAGTCGGGTAAATATCAACCTCGTAAAGACATGTCTGAAGAAGCGCTAGAAGAGTTAGCCAGCTCAATTCGAGCACAAGGTATTATTCAGCCGATTGTTGTGCGCCCTCTTGGTGCAAATAAATACGAAATTATCGCTGGTGAGCGTCGTTGGCGCGCTGCCCAATCAGCAAAGTTAGATACTGTGCCTTGTATCATCAAGGACGTACCAGATGAAGCCGCTGTTGCTATTGCCCTTATTGAAAACATTCAACGTGAAGACTTAAATGCAATGGAAGAAGCGATTGCTCTTAATCGTTTGTTGAATGAATTTGAACTGACTCACCAACAAGTCGCGGAAGCCGTTGGTAAATCTCGTACGACTGTCACTAACTTACTGCGTCTGAATAACCTTAACGACGATGTTAAAATATTGTTAGAGCATGGCGACATTGAAATGGGTCATGCGCGCTGTTTATTAGCACTTGAAGGTGAAGCGCAATCTGATGCCGCAAGATCGGCTGTCGCTAAAGCATTAACAGTGCGTGAGACAGAAAAATTAGTACGCTCTATTTTAGAACCCGCACCTGAAAAAGAAGTGCAAGAAAAAGATCCAGATGTCAAACAGTTAGAGCAAAAGCTCGCTGAAAATTTAGGCGCTAAAGTTGAAATAAACTACAACAAAAAGGGCAAAGGCAAGCTGGTTATTTCATATACAAATCTTGATGAGTTAGATGGCATTTTAAGCCGTATAAATTAAGACTATTCCCGTCATTAATTAATAACATGTCCAAAAAGAGACATTTGTGGTGTTTTTGCACTACAAAGGGTCGACTCAAGTTGCAAAACTGGTAGGAATCAGTATAATTTCGCCAGTTTTCATACCCTGACAATTTGAACGTTCACAAGGTTAATAAAACGTGACTAATAAGTTAGCAAAGCCATATCGGCTTGCCGCATTTAAATTAATTTGTCTTCAGGGTATCGTAGCGCTTATTGCTGCAGTAATTGTTTTTGTAGGTTGGGGAGTCAATGCCGGCCAGTCAGCACTTGCTGGCGGAGCTGTTGCACTACTCCCTAATTTTGTATTTGTCGTCTATGCATTTAGATATATGGGTGCTAGTCGGACAAATCAAGTGTATGCCTCGCTCAAGCGCGGCAACGGATTAAAATTTATGCTAACAATCGTATTGTTCGCACTAATACTGAAGTCTTATACGGTTATTTTATTACCGTTTTTTTGTGTGTATGTATTGGTGTTGTTCAGTGGATTGTTTGCGCCCGTTTTTTTTAATCATTAACTTTTGGGATATAACATGGCTGCAGAAGAAGTAACTCTATCAAGCCATATTCAGCACCACTTAACGAACGCTAAGATGTGCTCGACCGACGCTGGTCTTGCCTTCAACAAAGCGTGTGCAGACAGTGGTTTCTGGACATGGAATATAGATACCCTTGCATGGTCAATCGGTTTAGGTCTAGTCTTTTTATGGATCTTCCGTAGTGCCGCTAAAAAAGCAAATACCGGTGTACCTGGTAAATTTCAGTGCTTCATTGAAATGATCGTTGAGTTCGTTGGCGACAACGTACGTGACACATACCACGGTAAAAGCGCATTAATCGCTCCATTAGCTCTGACGATTTTCGTTTGGGTGTTCTTAATGAACTTAATGGACTTGATCCCGGTTGATTTCCTACCTGCATTCGCTGGCTTCGTTGGCGAGCAAGCATTTGGTATGGATTCTCACGACGTTTACATGAAGATTGTACCTACAACAGACATCAACATGACAGCTGCACTGGCTATTGGTGTATTCATTCTGATGATCGGTTACGCAATCAAAATCAAAGGGATTGGCGGATTCATAGCTGAATTAACGCTTCATCCGTTTAGCTCAAATAACAAGCTAGCGATGGTGTTCTTAATCCCATGTAACTTATTACTAGAAACAATCGCTTTAGTTGCTAAGCCATTCTCGTTAGCACTGCGTTTATTCGGTAACTTATATGCTGGTGAGTTGATTTTCATCTTGATCGGCGCAGTTGGTTTAATGCAACTACCGTTGCACTTTATTTGGGCTGTATTCCACATCTTAGTAATCGTACTACAAGCATTCGTATTCATGATGCTGACTATCGTTTACCTAAGCATGGCAAGCTCAGATAATCACTAATTTTTTACACTTTTAAAATTTAATTTTAATTTACAATTGAAACTTTGGAGAAAAAAATGGAACTAGTATTAGGTCTTAAGTATATCGCTGTTGCTCTACTTATCGGCTTCGGTGCAATCGGTACTGCAATCGGCTTCGGTAACATGGGTGGTAAATTCCTAGAAGCATGTGCACGTCAACCTGAGCTTGCACCTTCATTACAAGTTAAGATGTTCATCCTTGCTGGTCTAATCGATGCCGTAGCTATGATCGGTGTTGGTATCGCAATGGTATTGTTGTTCGTACTTTAATATTATTTTTTGAACAGCTTACTATTTTAAGGAGGAGCGGTCGTGAACTTAACAGCCACTCTTATCGGTGAATTAATTGCATTTACGGTTTTCGTACTTTTCTGTATGAAATACGTATGGCCACCACTAAATGGTGCAATTGAAGCTCGCCAGAAGAAAATCGAAGATGGTTTAGCTGCCTCTGATAGAGCCGAAAAAGACTTAGAACTTGCGCAAAAGAAAGCTGCTGAGCAGCTTAAAGAGGCAAAAGCTCAAGCGGCTGATATCATTGAACAAGCTAAAAAGCGTGCCACGCTAATCGTTGACGAAGAAACTGTTCGTGGTCAACAAGAGCGTGAAAAAATTATTGCTCAAGGGCACTCTGAAATCGAAGCAGAGCGTAACCGTGTAACAGAAGAACTACGTAAACAAGTAGCGACGCTGGCAGTGGTTGGTGCTGAGAAGATTTTAGAGCGCGAAATCAATCAAGCCGCACACAGTGACATCGTTGAAAAACTTGTCGCTGAGCTGTAATTAGGAGGGTATGAGCATGTCTGAATTGGCTACTATCGCTCGCCCATACGCTAAAGCGGCTTTTGAACTTGCCGTTGAAAAAGGCACTGTTGAAAGTTGGAACGACATGCTGTTCTTTGCTGGCCACGTTGCCAGCAATGAGCAAGCCGCTGCCGCGCTAGCTGGATTGCCTACTGCTACTGAACAAGCCGATCTGTTTATCAAGATCTGTGCAGAGCAGCTCAACGAACAAGGTCAGAACCTAATCAAGGTGATGGCTGAAAATGGACGTTTAGTTGCACTGCCTGCTGTTGCTGAGTTATTCGCTGAATTTAAAGCGGACTACGACAAAGAAATCGACGTCGATGTGGTTTCTGCAACACCGCTTGCTGCTGAGCAGCAAGCATCATTGGTAGCGGCACTTGAAAAACGTTTCGCACGCAAAGTTAAGCTGAATTGTAGTGAAGATACTACAGTTGTTGGCGGTCTTATCATTAAGGCGGGTGACACTGTAATTGACGGCTCTGTACGTGGCAAATTAGCCCGCTTAGCTACATCACTACAATCGTAATTGGGAAAAAGAGCATGCAACTTAATTCCACTGAAATTTCAGATCTGATCAAACAACGTATTGAGCAGTTCGAAGTTGTAAGTGAAGCTCGTAACGAAGGTACTATCGTATCTGTTACTGACGGTATCATCCGCATCCACGGTCTTGCTGACTGTATGCAAGGTGAGATGATTGAGCTTCCTGGCAACCGTTATGCTATCGCACTAAACCTTGAGCGTGACTCAGTAGGTGCAGTAGTAATGGGTCCTTACGCTGACCTTAAAGAAGGCGTAAAAGTTAAATCAACTGGTCGTATCCTAGAGGTTCCTGTTGGTCGTGGTTTACTTGGTCGTGTTGTTAACACACTAGGTGCACCTATCGATGGTAAAGGCGCTTTAGATAACGACGGTTTTGAACCTGTTGAGAAAATCGCACCAGGCGTTATCGAACGTCAATCAGTAGATGAGCCAGTACAAACTGGTTATAAATCTATCGATGCGATGATCCCAGTAGGTCGTGGTCAACGTGAGCTTGTGATCGGTGACCGCCAAACTGGTAAAACTGCATTAGCAATCGATGCTATCATCAACCAAAAAGGTACAGGCGTTAAGTGTGTGTACGTTGCAGTTGGTCAAAAAGCATCTACTATCGCTAACGTAGTACGTAAATTAGAAGAGCACGGTGCATTAGAAAACACGATTGTTGTTGTTGCATCTGCTTCTGAATCTGCGGCACTTCAGTACTTAGCACCATTCTCTGGTTGTACTATGGGTGAATACTTCCGTGACCGTGGTGAAGACGCGCTAATCGTATATGATGATTTATCTAAGCAAGCTGTTGCTTACCGTCAAATCTCATTACTACTTAAGCGTCCACCAGGCCGTGAAGCATACCCAGGTGACGTATTCTACCTTCACTCACGTCTTCTAGAGCGTGCATCACGTGTAAACGCTGATTACGTTGAGAAGTTCACGAATGGTGAAGTGAAAGGTAAAACAGGTTCATTGACGGCATTGCCAATCATTGAAACTCAAGGCGGCGACGTTTCTGCGTTCGTACCGACAAACGTTATCTCTATCACCGATGGTCAGATCTTCTTAGAAACTGACTTATTCAACTCAGGTATCCGTCCAGCTGTTAACGCTGGTATCTCGGTATCGCGTGTTGGTGGTGCAGCGCAAACTAAAATCGTTAAGAAACTAGGTGGTGGTATCCGTCTAGCGTTAGCTCAGTACCGTGAATTAGCTGCGTTCTCGCAGTTCGCGTCTGACCTTGACGATGCAACACGTGCTCAATTAGAGCATGGTGAGCGCGTAACAGAGCTAATGAAGCAGAAACAGTACGCACCAATGTCTGTTGCTGAAATGTCTCTGTCGCTATTTGCTGCTGAAAAAGGCTACCTAAAAGATATCGAAATCGCGAAAATCATGGATTTCGAAGCTGGCCTAATTTCTTACGCAAACAGCACATACGCAGAGCTAATGGCTCAAATCAATGAAACTGGTAACTACAACGCTGAGATTGAAGCTCAACTTAAAGAACTTCTAGAGAAGTTCAAGTCGACGCAAACTTGGTAATTTAGTTATGAATGGTGAGCTTTAGGCAACTAAAGCCCACCTGATTCGGAGAGAGAGTCATGGCCAGCGGAAAAGAGATTAAAAGCAAGATCGGGAGTATCAAGAATACTCAAAAGATCACCAGCGCAATGGAAATGGTTGCTGCGTCTAAAATGAAAAAAGCGCAGGAACGTGTGGCGTCAAGCCGTCCATACGCTGAAAACTTACGCCAAGTGATTGGTCGTGTTGCTCAAGCAAATCTTGATTTTACTCACCCTTTTCTAGAAGAGCGTGAAGTAAAACGAGTTGGTTATATTGTTATCTCTACTGACCGTGGTCTATGTGGTGGCTTGAACTCAAATGAGTTCAAAAAAGTTGCCCTAGACGTGAAAGCGTGGAAAGAAAAAGGCGTTGAAGCTGAATTTACTACTTTAGGTAGCAAAGCAGCTGGCTTTTTCCAACGTTTTGGCGGAAAGTTAGTCGCTAAAAAAGCGAACTTAGGAGATACACCTTCATTACAAGACGTGATTGGTCCTGTAAAGACAATGCTAGATGCATACTCTGAAGGTAAAATTGACCGCTTATACGTCGTATTTAACAAGTTCGTTAATACGATGAAGCAAGAGCCAACAATCGATCAGTTACTCCCTTTGCCAAAAGCTGAAGAAGAAGTATCTCAACATTCTTGGGATTACTTATATGAGCCAAACCCAGAAGCTATTTTAGAAGCTCTGTTAGTACGCTTTATTGAGTCTCAAGTATACCAAGGTGTAGTTGAGAACGCTGCCTCTGAACAGGCTGCCCGTATGGTTGCAATGAAAGCTGCAACTGATAACGCTGGCGACCTTATGGATGAGTTACAGCTTGTTTATAACAAGGCTCGTCAAGCTGCAATCACACAAGAAATCAGTGAGATTGTTGGCGGTTCGGCAGCAGTTTAACGCTTCGGCAAAGTTTAATGAGAGGAATAGACATGAGTTTAGGTAAGGTCGTCCAAATTATCGGCGCCGTTGTGGATATCGAATTTCCACAAGACAACGTGCCAGCCGTATATGACGCACTAAAAGTAACAGATGGCGACTTAGCGGGTTTAACTTTAGAAGTTCAACAACAGCTAGGTGGCGGTGTGGTACGTGGTATCGCACTTGGTACTACTGACGGTTTACGTCGTGGTACTGCAGTAGAAGGTACAGGTCAGCCAATCCACGTTCCAGTAGGTACGAAGACACTAGGTCGTATCATGGACGTATTAGGTAACCCTATTGATGAAGCTGGTCCAATTGGTGAAGAAGAGCGTATGTCTATTCACCGTGCAGCACCTTCTTATGAAGAACAATCAAGTTCAGTAGAACTTTTAGAGACGGGTATCAAGGTAATCGACCTTGTATGTCCATTCGCTAAAGGTGGTAAAGTTGGTCTATTCGGTGGTGCCGGTGTAGGTAAAACCGTAAACATGATGGAACTTATCCGTAACATCGCAATCGAGCACAGCGGTTACTCAGTATTCGCAGGTGTTGGTGAGCGTACTCGTGAGGGTAATGACTTCTACCATGAGATGAACGACTCAAACGTACTAGACAAAGTATCGCTAGTATACGGTCAAATGAATGAGCCACCGGGTAACCGTTTACGCGTAGCGTTAACGGGTCTTACTATGGCTGAGAAGTTCCGTGACGAAGGTCGTGACGTACTTTTCTTCGTTGATAACATCTACCGTTATACTCTAGCGGGTACAGAAGTATCAGCACTTCTAGGTCGTATGCCTTCAGCAGTAGGTTACCAACCAACTCTTGCAGAAGAAATGGGTGTACTTCAAGAGCGTATCGCATCGACTAAGACGGGTTCAATCACTTCAATCCAAGCGGTATACGTACCTGCGGATGACTTAACTGACCCATCTCCAGCAACAACGTTTGCTCACTTAGATGCAACAGTAGTACTTTCTCGTGATATCGCTTCACTTGGTATCTACCCTGCGGTAGATCCACTTGATTCATCTTCACGTCAACTTGACCCATTAGTAATCGGTCAAGAGCACTACGATACAGCGCGTGGCGTTCAAACAGTTCTTCAACGTTATAAAGAACTTAAAGACATCATCGCAATCCTAGGTATGGACGAGCTTTCTGACGAAGATAAGCAAGTTGTATCTCGTGCACGTAAAATCCAGCGTTTCCTATCTCAGCCGTTCTTCGTTGCTGAGGTATTCACAGGCGCGCCTGGTAAATACGTGTCACTTAAAGACACAATTGCTGGCTTCAAAGGTATCTTAAACGGTGAGTTTGATGATATGCCAGAGCAAGCGTTCTACATGGTTGGCTCTATTGAAGAAGCTCAAGAAAAAGCCAAAAGCATGTAATTAGGAGGGTAGTATGGCGGCTATGACTGTACATCTTGACGTAGTAAGCGCAGAAGAGAGCTTGTTCTCTGGTCTGGTTGAATCGATTCAAGTGAGTGGTAGTGAAGGTGACCTTGGTGTTAACTATGGTCACGCTCCATTATTAACTGCCCTAAAACCTGGTATGGTACGTTTAGTTAAGCAATTTGGTCACGAAGACGTGATGTATATTGCTGGCGGCACGCTAGAAGTTCAACCGGATCGCATCACGATTCTTGCAGATACTGCAGTACGTGGTGAAGACCTAGACGAGCAAGCGGCTGAAAAAGCTAAACGTGATGCTGAAGAGCAAATGGCGAATACGTCAACTGCTGAGTTAGATTATCAACAAGCTGCAGTGCAACTTGCTGAAGCAATCGCTCAACTTCGCGTAATTCAACAATTACGTAAAAAGTAAGCCTACTCGGTTTTCGAAAAGCCCACTTCGTGTGGGCTTTTTTGTGTCTAAGCATAAATTTTTCGTAAAGATGGTGTTATCACACTTATATCCTTCACCAAACCCCGATAGAATGTCCTGTATTAAAAGTAAGTGGGTTTTTCATTTAAGGTTCAGTCCTGAGCATTAGGATTGAGTATTTGCACATGAGGTGACTTACGTAACCTTGGGTAATTAATTACTTACTCCAATCAGTAAATAAAACAAAGAAAGAAGGATATTGTTTTAATGTCTCTGACAACCGTTATTCTTGCTGCGGGTAAAGGCACTCGTATGCGCTCAGCACTACCAAAGGTGTTACATAAAGTAGCTGGTAAACCTATGGTGCAACACGTGATTGATAATGCCACTGCCCTTGGTGCTCGTGAAACAAACCTTGTCTATGGTCATGGTCGTGATCAGCTACAAGCTGCCCTATCACACAATCAAGTAAACTGGGTATTACAAGAAGAGCAACTTGGTACTGGCCATGCGGTCGCTGTTGCTAAGCAGCACATTGCTGATGACGACACTGTGTTGATTCTCTATGGTGATGTGCCATTGACCAAACGTGCCACATTAGAAAAGCTACTTGCTGCGACCCCTAAAAATGGTCTTGCAGTATTAACGGTCACTCTAGACGACCCTTATGGGTATGGCCGTATGCTTCGCGAAAATGGCAAGCTAGTCGGCATTATTGAACAAAAAGATGCTTCGCCTGAGCAACTCGCAATTAAAGAAATCAATACCGGTATTATGGCTGCCAATGGTGAGTTACTTAAACGTTGGTTAGGTAATCTATCTAACAATAATGCCCAAGGTGAGTACTACCTTACAGATATCGTTGCGATGGCACACAGCGAAGGGGTTGAAATTACTTCTGCACAGCCTGAGCACCCGATGGAAGTTGAAGGCGCTAACAATCGAGTGCAATTAGCGGCACTTGAGCGTGCTTATCAAGCATGGCAAGCAGAAGAACTAATGCTGAAGGGCGCAACTCTTGCTGATCCTGCTCGTATTGATGTGCGTGGTGAAGTAACAACAGGCGAAGATGTACTCATCGACGTTAATGTTATTTTCGAAGGCAAAGTAACATTAGGTAATAATGTTCAGGTTGGCCCTAACTGCGTACTTAAAGATTGCACTATTGGCGATAACGTCATTATTAAAGCTAATTCAATTGTTGAAGAAGCCACGGTTGCAGCTAAATGTACTTTAGGTCCTTATGCCCGCCTTCGCCCTGGTGCGATTATGGAAGAAGACTCACACATCGGTAACTTCGTTGAGATGAAAAAGACCCGCTTAGGTAAAGGGTCAAAAGCTAATCATCTTACTTATTTAGGCGATGCTGAGATCGGTGAAAAGGTCAATATTGGTGCGGGTACTATTACCTGTAACTATGATGGTGTAAATAAATCAAAAACCATCATCGGTGATAACGCCTTTATTGGGTCTAATTCATCACTTGTAGCACCTGTCAATATTGGCTCAACAGCAACGGTTGGTGCTGGTTCAGTTATAACAAGTACAGTTGAAGACGAACAGCTTGCAGTAGCTCGTGGCAAACAACGTAACCTAACTGGTTGGAAGCGCCCAACTAAAAAGTAGGTGTAGAGTTCCTGTTTCAGACAGCGGGCTTTTTTAGCCCGCCTTATGTATTTCATTTAAGTGTTTTAGAATAACCTCAATGGATCAAATGAAATACTAAAGGGTTTACTCAGCTTACGCTTGTCGTGCTATTGAATATAGACAACGCCTAAACAAATCATAACCCTTTTCGCTCGTAGCAGGCATGTAGGTGTTTTGTTCTCTTGGTTCTTTTCTGATACCTCTAGTTATGTAAATTTTTTATCTGAGCGTTTGCGGATAAGCGAAGAAAATATCCGAGCAGGTAAAATACGAGTTACTAACCAAATACAAAAAATTGAAAATGACTATAATGATAACCCTATAGATTTTTTGAAAAAAGTATTTGGGATTCCAACTATAAATAAGAGTCCTATTCGATGAAACTAATGGAATGGACAGACCTTGAAGCTAAATATGCACAAGCTCGTTCAAATGAAGCAACATCTAAAAAAATTTTACTCTTTATAATTACAGTCTTAATTATTTTGACAGTTACAGCTTCTTTATCTGAGTTTCAAGAACTCTTTTTTTATAATGATGATCATTTTTTTGTAAAAGAGAGTAGTAGTACAGTTCTACTTATCTTGTTATTGCCATTTTGGCTCTACTTTTGGATTGCAACTTTGCAGTTCTTATTGAGCTATAGTTTTAAATTATCCATGACTCTAGCTATCAAAAGTGGTGTCTCAGGTTGCTTGCTTTTGATTATCGGGTTTTATCCCTTTAATTATTATGTTGAGACGACGCTTATCGACAAAGGGTATGTCTATTGCAATTGGTTAACTGGTTCATCAGTTAGAGCTCCTGATATTTGGTTGAAAAATGAATATTTGTGCTTACAAGACGGCTCTGTCGTTTTGAGTGATGTGTATAAGTGGTTCGAAATACATAATGAGAAAGGCATTGAGCCAAAATTAGAAGAATTAGAAATTCTCATTCAAAAAGCCAGATCTGAAATAAATCGGTGAACTACCTAACAACAGCGCTAAAGATGAGCGTTAGGTTACTAATTTATAAAGAAAGCGAGTTTATACTCGCTTTTTTTGTGGCTGATTTATTCTCATAAAAGTGCCATATAGCTGTAATGCCTGCGTGTTGTAATTGGGTCAATACAATACGAAGGAAAAATAATAATGTTAAAAAGAACAATTATTGCGCTATCACTTTTAACCATTCTCACTGGCTGCTCATTAGAGGGTGACGACGGCAAAGACGGCCTACAAGGTGAACAAGGTTCAGCAGGTCAAGACGGAGTAAATGGCGAAGATGCAAATTCTACTTTAACTATAAATCTTATCGGGCGTGCAGTGCTTAACGCAGAAAGTCCTGAAGGGGCAGCTGAGATTGTCGCTTATCAAACTTCTAAACAACGAATTTTTGCTATTAATAGTTCCGGTGATTCTGCCGTTGTGAATATCATAAAAGCTGATAGCTTTGACCCTGCTGCTTTAGTCAAAGATAACGAAGGGGTTATAAACGGCACTAATTTAACCTCAGAGATGACCCTTGCACTGAATGAACACAGTGCTGGCGATGCAAACAGTATCGCTATTGATGCTAATAATGAACTTTTAGCCGTCGCAATGGCAGCCAGTAATACCGGCGATGCAGGTTTAATCGCATTTTATGACATTAGTGGCGATGAGCCTCAGTTTATTAAAAATGTATCTGTTGGCGCCCTACCCGACATGGTGACGTTTAGCCATGACGGCAATAAAGTATTGGTTGCAAATGAAGGCGAACCTAATGGTGATTACAGCGTCGACCCTGAGGGTTCAATTAGCATCATTAACATCACAAATAGTGTAATTTCAGATACTGCTATTAGCTTAACGTTTACTGCTTATAACGATAAACAAGCAGAACTTGAAGAGTTAGGAATTGTATTTGCGAATCCGACTGGCCGTACAATCAACGGCAAGCTAATAAATACAACCGTTGCTATGGACTTAGAGCCTGAATACATCAGTGTTTCTAAAGACGATAAGTTTGCCTACGTTACACTGCAAGAAAATAACGCCCTTGCTATCGTGAATCTTGAAGACAATAGCCTAGAGCTTAAAGGGTTAGGTTTTAAAGATTGGTCTAATTTATTGATTGACGCATCAGATAAAGACGGTGGCGTTAATTTTAAATCATACCCAGGCCTCTATGGCATGTATCAACCTGATACGATTTCAAGCTTTACCTGGAAAGGTGCAAACTTCATTGTTACTGCCAATGAAGGTGATGCACGAGAATATTTCTTTAACACAACCGACGAAGCTGATTGTTTAGCAAAAGGTGGCCTTGATTACGATAAAGATGACGGCTGTTTATCATATATAGATGAGACCAGAGCGAAAGACTTAACTCTAGCAAGTAATTTTGATTACCTTAACAATGACAATAATGATATTGGCCGTTTAAAAGTGACTACTGTTAAAGGTGATGAAGATAACGATGGTGAATACGAGTCACTCTATGCATACGGCGCTCGCTCTTTTACTATCTGGGATAGTAACGGCATGGTGGTTTTTGATTCAGGCGATCAAATCTCACGCATTACCGCTTCAGTCCACGGAGCAGCATTTAACAATAACGAAGATGAAAATGCCGGTGATAGTCGCTCTGATGACAAAGGTGCAGAGCCAGAAGCATTAGCACTGGGTACAATTGGTGAGCGTACATTTGCATTTATTGGTCTAGAGCGTATGGGCGGCATCATGGTGTTTGATATCACTAATCCATACAACGTGACATTCCAAGACTACTTTTTTAATCGTGGTTTAGAAGCCGATGCAGATATAACCGGTGATCTTGCTCCTGAAGGTATGGCATTTATACCTGCAGAGCAAAGTGCAACGAATGAAGCATTGCTCGTTGTTGGCAATGAAATTTCAGGTTCAATCGCTGTTTGGGAAATTTCTACTAACTAATCCCACCCATAAAGATAAAAAGCGACATAGCTAATTTAAAGCATGTCGCTTTTTCTACACCATTTCACCCTCAAAAAATGACTGCTTTTTAAGCTAAAATCCCTCTGTAGCCCTTTATTTGTATGGTTATTGTACTAATTTGAAAATAATCAAAAAAACCTTCAAAAAGTGCTTGCGTTAATTCTTCGCATCCCTATAATGCGCATCCACTGACACGGCGGGCAGCAATGAAAAGCGCTGAACAAGGTGACAGAGAGTTAAGTAAAACTTCGGTTTAAAACGGTCTAAAAAGAAAGTTTAAAATTAAGTGTTGACTCGAAAATTTAAGGATGTATTATACGCATCCCTAGCGACAACGTCGCAACGTTCTTTAACAATATAAAGCAATCATCTGTGTGGGCACTCGTACAGGTTGGGTTCTAACAGCGACGCTTAGTTTACTAAGTGGAGCAAACAAATTTAGAGTCTCAATTTCTTATGAGTGACTATATAGTCAATTTATACAGAATTCATTGAGCACGAAACTTCGGTTTCAAAAAACTTTTAATTGAAGAGTTTGATCATGGCTCAGATTGAACGCTGGCGGCAGGCCTAACACATGCAAGTCGAGCGGAAACGAAGAGGAGCTTGCTCCTTTGGCGTCGAGCGGCGGACGGGTGAGTAATGCTTGGGAATGTGCCTTATGGTGGGGGACAACAGTTGGAAACGACTGCTAATACCGCATAATGTCTTCGGACCAAAGTGGGGGACCTTCGGGCCTCACGCCATAAGATCAGCCCAAGTGGGATTAGCTAGTTGGTAAGGTAATGGCTTACCAAGGCGACGATCCCTAGCTGGTTTGAGAGGATGATCAGCCACACTGGGACTGAGACACGGCCCAGACTCCTACGGGAGGCAGCAGTGGGGAATATTGCACAATGGGCGCAAGCCTGATGCAGCCATGCCGCGTGTGTGAAGAAGGCCTTCGGGTTGTAAAGCACTTTCAGTAAGGAGGAAAGGTTAAGTGTTAATAGCACTTAGCTGTGACGTTACTTACAGAAGAAGCACCGGCTAACTCCGTGCCAGCAGCCGCGGTAATACGGAGGGTGCGAGCGTTAATCGGAATTACTGGGCGTAAAGCGTACGCAGGCGGTTTGTTAAGCGAGATGTGAAAGCCCCGGGCTCAACCTGGGAACTGCATTTCGAACTGGCAAACTAGAGTGTGATAGAGGGTGGTAGAATTTCAGGTGTAGCGGTGAAATGCGTAGAGATCTGAAGGAATACCGATGGCGAAGGCAGCCACCTGGGTCAACACTGACGCTCATGTACGAAAGCGTGGGGAGCAAACAGGATTAGATACCCTGGTAGTCCACGCCGTAAACGATGTCTACTAGAAGCTCGACTCTTCGGAGTTGTTTTTCAAAGCTAACGCATTAAGTAGACCGCCTGGGGAGTACGGCCGCAAGGTTAAAACTCAAATGAATTGACGGGGGCCCGCACAAGCGGTGGAGCATGTGGTTTAATTCGATGCAACGCGAAGAACCTTACCTACACTTGACATACAGCGAACTTACTAGAGATAGTTTGGTGCCTTCGGGAACGCTGATACAGGTGCTGCATGGCTGTCGTCAGCTCGTGTTGTGAGATGTTGGGTTAAGTCCCGCAACGAGCGCAACCCCTATCCTTAGTTGCCAGCGATTCGGTCGGGAACTCTAAGGAGACTGCCGGTGATAAACCGGAGGAAGGTGGGGACGACGTCAAGTCATCATGGCCCTTACGTGTAGGGCTACACACGTGCTACAATGGCGCATACAGAGTGCTGCGAACCTGCGAGGGTAAGCGAATCACTTAAAGTGCGTCGTAGTCCGGATTGGAGTCTGCAACTCGACTCCATGAAGTCGGAATCGCTAGTAATCGCATATCAGAATGATGCGGTGAATACGTTCCCGGGCCTTGTACACACCGCCCGTCACACCATGGGAGTGGGTTGCTCCAGAAGTGGATAGTCTAACCTTCGGGAGGACGTTCACCACGGAGTGATTCATGACTGGGGTGAAGTCGTAACAAGGTAGCCCTAGGGGAACCTGGGGCTGGATCACCTCCTTATACGATTTAGAACTTATTTGTTCGTAGTGTCCACACAGATGATTGTTAGTTAGCTAAACCGCTTGGTTTACCTAATTAATATGCTCTTTAAAAATTTGGAAAGCTGATATTAAAATTCTTATAGATAACATTGTTATTTATAAAGAGTTTTCAAAAGTAAAAAATATGCCATTAATCGACAGATTAATTGGTATCTACTTTAGTATTCTCATCATTATTTGATGAATTAACTTCTGGCGAAGTTAACAGCTGTCACTAACAAAGACCCGTTTGGGTTGTATGGTTAAGTGACTAAGCGTACACGGTGGATGCCTTGGCAGTTGGAGGCGATGAAGGACGTATTAACTTGCGATAAGCCTAGTCAAGCTAGTAAAAAGCGCTTGAGACTAGGATTTCCGAATGGGGAAACCCACCTGCTTGCAGGTATCTTGCACTGAATACATAGGTGTAAGAGGCGAACGCGGAGAACTGAAACATCTAAGTACCCGTAGGAACAGAAATCAACCGAGATTCCGGAAGTAGCGGCGAGCGAAACCGGACCAGCCCTTAAGCTTATTTTGTGTTAGTGAAACATTCTGGAAAGTTTGACGATACAGGGTGATAGTCCCGTACACGAAAATGCAATCTAAGTGAAATCGAGTAGGTCGGAGCACGTGAAACTTTGACTGAATATAGGTGGACCATCATCTAAGGCTAAATACTCCCAACTGACCGATAGTGAACCAGTACCGTGAGGGAAAGGCGAAAAGAACCCCTGTGAGGGGAGTGAAATAGAACCTGAAACCGTGTACGTACAAGCAGTAGGAGCCCTTCGAGGGTGACTGCGTACCTTTTGTATAATGGGTCAGCGACTTATATTTTGTAGCGAGGTTAACCGATTAGGGTAGCCGTAGTGAAAGCGAGCGTTAACTGCGCGTTGAGTTGCAAGGTATAGACCCGAAACCCGGTGATCTAGCCATGGGCAGGTTGAAGGTTGAGTAACATCAACTGGAGGACCGAACCCACTAACGTTGAAAAGTTAGGGGATGACCTGTGGCTAGGAGTGAAAGGCTAATCAAACCGGGAGATAGCTGGTTCTCCCCGAAATCTATTTAGGTAGAGCCTCGGACGAATACTTACGGGGGTAGAGCACTGTTAAGGCTAGGGGGTCATCCCGACTTACCAACCCTTTGCAAACTCCGAATACCGTAAAGTACTATCCGGGAGACACACGGCGGGTGCTAACGTCCGTCGTGAAGAGGGAAACAACCCAGACCGCCAGCTAAGGTCCCAAAGTCATAGTTAAGTGGGAAACGATGTGGAAAGGCCCAGACAGCCAGGAGGTTGGCTTAGAAGCAGCCATCCTTTAAAGAAAGCGTAATAGCTCACTGGTCGAGTCGGTCTGCGCGGAAGATGTAACGGGGCTAAACTATGCACCGAAGCTGCGGATTCAAACTTTGTTTGAGTGGTAGGGGAGCGTTCTGTAAGCCGTTGAAGGTGAACCGGGAGGTTTGCTGGAGGTATCAGAAGTGCGAATGCTGACATGAGTAACGATAATGCGGGTGAAAAACCCGCACGCCGGAAGACCAAGGGTTCCTATCCCATGTTAATCAGGGTAGGGTAAGTCGACCCCTAAGGCGAGGCCGAAAGGCGTAGTCGATGGGAAACGGGTTAATATTCCCGTACTTGGTATAATTGCGATGGGGGGACGGAGCAGGCTAAGCAAGCATGGCGTTGGTTGTCCATGTGAAAGTAAGTAGGTTGAGAGTTTAGGAAAATCCGGACTCTTAAGACTGAGATACGAGACGAGCACCCAAGGGTGTGAAGTTGCTGATGCCATACTTCCAGGAAAAGCCTCTAAGCTTCAGATTATACCGAATCGTACCCCAAACCGACACAGGTGGTCAGGTAGAGAATACTAAGGCGCTTGAGAGAACTCGGGTGAAGGAACTAGGCAAAATTGTACCGTAACTTCGGGAGAAGGTACGCTCCTATCTGTGATGAGATTTACTCTCTAAGCGGACGGGAGCCGCAGTGACCAGGTGGCTGGGACTGTTTATTAAAAACACAGCACTGTGCAAAATCGCAAGATGACGTATACGGTGTGACACCTGCCCGGTGCCGGAAGGTTAATTGATGGGGTTAGTTTTCGGACGAAGCTCTTGATCGAAGCCCCGGTAAACGGCGGCCGTAACTATAACGGTCCTAAGGTAGCGAAATTCCTTGTCGGGTAAGTTCCGACCTGCACGAATGGTGTAACCATGGCCACGCTGTCTCCACCCGAGACTCAGTGAAATTGAAATCGCAGTGAAGATGCTGTGTACCCGCGGCTAGACGGAAAGACCCCGTGAACCTTTACTACAGCTTGGCACTGAACATTGACCCTACATGTGTAGGATAGGTGGGAGGCTTTGAAGCAGAGACGCTAGTCTTTGTGGAGCCGTCCTTGAAATACCACCCTTGTAGTGTTGATGTTCTAACGTTGGTCCCTGATCGGGATTACGGACAGTGCCTGGTGGGTAGTTTGACTGGGGCGGTCTCCTCCCAAAGAGTAACGGAGGAGCACGAAGGTTGGCTAAGTACGGTCGGACATCGTACGGTTAGTGTAATGGTAGAAGCCAGCTTAACTGCGAGACAGACACGTCGAGCAGGTACGAAAGTAGGTCATAGTGATCCGGTGGTTCTGAATGGAAGGGCCATCGCTCAACGGATAAAAGGTACTCCGGGGATAACAGGCTGATACCGCCCAAGAGTTCATATCGACGGCGGTGTTTGGCACCTCGATGTCGGCTCATCACATCCTGGGGCTGAAGTCGGTCCCAAGGGTATGGCTGTTCGCCATTTAAAGTGGTACGCGAGCTGGGTTTAGAACGTCGTGAGACAGTTCGGTCCCTATCTGCCGTGGGCGTTTGAGAATTGAGAGGGGTTGCTCCTAGTACGAGAGGACCGGAGTGAACGAACCGCTGGTGTTCGGGTTGTCATGCCAATGGCACTGCCCGGTAGCTACGTTCGGAACTGATAAGCGCTGAAAGCATCTAAGCGCGAAGCAGGCCTCGAGATGAGTTCTCACTAGACTTTTAAAGTCTCTGAAGGGCCGTTGAAGACTACAACGTTGATAGGCAGGATGTGGAAGTGGTGTGAGCCATTAAGCTAACCTGTACTAATTACCCGTGAGGCTTAACCATACAACGCCAAACGCGTTTTGTGGCAGCGTAACAACGCAAAACAGAAGTTAAATTACTAAAGTAGAATTTACTTACAATCAGCATTCCGAATTTAGTAGTCGCGATTTTATATCGCGTTTACAACACATTTTGCTTGGTGACAATAGCGTTTTGGACCCACCTGACCCCATGCCGAACTCAGTAGTGAAACGAAACAGCGCCGATGATAGTGTGGCATTTGCCATGTGAAAGTAGGACATCGCCAGGCTCCTAATTAAAGAAAGCCCGATTCGAAAGAGTCGGGGTTTTTTGCGTTTGGAGCTGACAGCTTTCAGACATCAGCTGAAACACAGAGATATCAGACGTCAGATATTAGAGAACAGTTGAACTACGGGGGAATTTGGTAATAGAGTCACCCTCAGCAACCCCCCGTAGGAGGCACTTCAGTGCCGAATAAATTAAACAAACACATTCATGGCTAAAGCCATTCCTACAAGTACACTTTGCCTAGAGCCTTCGGCAGAGGAAGGCACAGCATCAAACACCTTCACCGCGCTGAAAGCTGATAGCTCGTTGTCACTCACACTGCTGTATTTCTCTCACATCGCCGCGGCCGTCGCTTAGATAGCATTGTTCTAACAACGAGCAGTAGCAGATCTCAGTTTTGATATTAAAGCGTTGCTTATTTACCTTGTCCCACTGAGTTGCATTGAAACCAGTTCTCTTAAAACCAAAAAGATTAAGTTCAGCGCCTGAGGCTAATAATCGGTTATTACTAACGCCGGTGTACAACCAACCAAAAGTTTCAAAGAAATTGATGTCAGTTGACTCTTTTTGCAGTTCATTTAACTGTGCTTCATAAGCATAAATATCAAAGCAGCAGTCTTTTATTACTTCAAATATCTCTGTATACGACTTTTCATCGTGGAAGAATTTAACGTATTTAATAATGGCTGGGCCTGATCCTGAGTTTTTAATGTAAAAAGTAATTTCTTCAGAATTTTTTTCTTCATTGAAATTCCCCGTCATCACTTCGAGCCATGGCCAGGTTGCGGCTTTTACTTGCCGCTCTGCGGCGTTGGCTTGTAAGTAAGTGGCATAAAAGGAGGCTGCTGAAATTATAATAGCGCACAATGCGAGAAAAAGGTTTAGCCGCTCGTTGGTCAACCAAACTTCGGACTTATTTGTGTTGCTTGGTTGTGCGCTCAAATTTGTGGATACTATATCTGAGTTATTATTTGATTTAATGATATCCTGCTTTTGATTGTCCATAGTCTTGTATTTGTTGTTTTTTATAGACTATAAAACATGCAGATTAAATTGCATACAAAAAGAAACAGGGAGTATTTCTCCCTGTTTGAGCTATTAGCTGTTTGAAATAAATACGGTGAGCTTTTCACCAACTTTTAAGCTATCTCTTGAAAGGTTATTCCATTGTTTAAGCTTAGTGATACTGACCTTGTATTGTTTAGCTATCTTCCAAAGGCTGTCGCCAGATTTCACTTTGTATTCGATTTGTTGATCAGCTAGTTGCGGTAATATAAGCTTTTGGCCTATACGAATAGTATTTGTTTTTAAGTTATTGAAAGCTTTGAGTTGGCTAACGGTTACTTTATAGTTCTTTGCGATCACACTTAAGCTATCACCGCGTTTGACTGTGTAATGTTGCCACTGGCTAAAGTCATTACTCTTTTGGTTAGCTAATAGGGTTTGATAATGTGCTTGCTGCTCTTTCGGGACCACAATATGCGGCGCATCAATTACAGCAGGGTAACGGATAACACCATGGTTTAGCTCTTCAAGCTCTTGCCACTTTGCTTTATCTGCCAAGATCACAGCACCTGTCACGGGTAAGGTCGCAATGGCCTGCTCATTTTTAATGGCAGGGAATACCATTTTTTGATGTTTTAATAATTGTGCTGCAGCAAGTAACTTAGGCACGTAGTGTTTAGTTTGTGATGGCAGTTTCAAGCTAAAGAAATCAGTCGATTTACCTTGCTTTTTATTACGAGCAATAGCTTGTAGCACTCGTCCTTCACCAATGTTGTAGGCAGCAATAGCATGATACCAATTACCATCAAAGCGTTTATAAAGGTATTCCATAAAATCGAGAGCTGCACGTGTGCTGTCAATTACATCTTGGCGACCATCATACCAAGGGGTAATTTTTACTTTGAAATATTTAGCTAGAGAGGGTGTTAACTGCCACAAACCTGAAGCATGTTTATGTGAATAGGCACTGGCATCAAAATCACTCTCTATAAGTGGCATCAGGGCGAGTTCTATTGGTAAGTCACGGTTTTCTACTTCTGTAACGATATGATACAAATACGGCGCTGCACGGCGGCTTATTTCTTCCATGTAATTTGGATGAGTAAGGTACCAAGCTATGCGTTTTTGCACATCTGGGTGGCTTGAATCGCTAAACTGCAATTGAATGCGAATACGCTGCCATACGTCATCAAGTTCACTCGGTTTTAGCGGTGTAACCGCGTCTACTTGTGCTGTTTTAGTGTTTGCAACCACAGTACCTGGATTGGCTTTGATGGTAGGCTTCTTTTCGGGAAGAGACTCAGGGGCAGTCTGACAGCCTGTTACAATGAGAGAAACAACAACAAGGCCTAAAAATCGATTTAAAAACACGTATTAAAATACTCCATTAACTTAGGTGCGGGTAAACTAAAGCGCCTAAGCTTAACATAAGGTGAGTTAAATATGACCATTAGATTAACAGCTCGCTAACTTACTCACCCAATTGAAATTAAAACGAAATACTAACTTGTAACCCAGCGTAGCCATGGTTTTGTGCTTCCCAATAGCGGCTGTCTATTTCTCGGGCTCTAGCATAGATCTCTATTCTGAACGGCTTTGAATCCACTCCCAAGCCAACCCCCACATAGCCATCAATATTATTGTGGTCGTCATCAAAGCGGTCGCTGTAATCATGGTCATCTCGGTCGTCGTAAACAGCAAGCTCTATTAAATCTATGCCCACTTCGCCATAGGCAAAAAAGTCACTGAAATAGCCAAATTTGATGCCGCTATCTAAGGTTAGAAATGTTTCCCGATCACCTTTTTTAGTAAACACTTCAGCTGAGCCTAATGCAGTTGTAAATGCTGCGCCGAAATTGCTGCGGTTAGCTTTAGTCATAAATTCGATGCCTGCCGAGGTGATTGAATCAGTACTATTATGCTCTGATTTAACAAACAAGTTCATATCTGGGCTGTCATAAATGCCAGCAAAGCTTGTAGCAGGAACAAAGGCAAGTGATGCGAAGAGCGCCAAGAGGGTAGGTTTCATATTAGTTAATCCATTAAACTTTAATGGGTAGATGATACCAAACAGCGCCTTAGCAAATTGTAAGTAATTGTTCTAACGATGTAAGTTAACCGAACACACAGCGAAAGCAGGCTCCTTGTTGGCGTTTGATATATACCAAATCGCCACCATGATTGAGCATGATCTGGCGCGATAAACTTAAGCCTATTCCTGAGCCTTGTTGCTTGGTAGTAAAAAATGGCACAAAAATCATCTCGATCACATGATCGCTAATGCCAGTTCCATTGTCGCTGACCTCTAAATACAGTTGCTGATTAGCATTTTGCGCAATGTTTACCTCAATGCACTTTGCTGACTCTGGATTATTTAACTGCTTTAGTACATCAAGGGCATTTTTAAGTAGGTTTATTATTACTTGTTCAACTTGGCCTCTATCTATCATTACTAACTGCTGGCTTTGCACCGATAAATTCAAAGTAATATTAAGTTGCTTAGCCTGTTGTGAGTGTAGAGCGACAACTTGCTTGGCAAGATCTGCCAGAATATGTGGTTGTAAGTGTGGGGTGGGTAAGCTACTAACCTTTTTAAATTGCGCTATAAACTCCCCTAAATGTTCGGTTCGCGATGCCAGTGTTGTTAAGGCAAGTTGCAGGTCTTGTTTATCTTCCTGATCATCAAAACAAAGCTCATTTGGCAGCAGCGCCGTACAAGTTTGTGCTAGTGAAGAGAGTGGCGTAATCGAATTAGCAATTTCATGGGTTAGTACTTTGGTAAGGCGTTTATAAGCTTGTTGCTCTTTTAATTGCAGCTGATCATGGATAGATTGCAAACTGATCACTTTACGAACTTTACCTTGGATTTCGGCAATACTGATCTGCACAGATAACGTATCGTGCTGCTCACCATTTTGCCATGGCACGGTATTACGGCTACTTTGTTTAGCGCCTTGGACAAGGTTTGCTATTACACCTAAATCATCGATGTGCTTTACAGCTTGTCCAAGTAAACGACTGACCGCTGGATTGCTTTCAATAATACTGCCTTGTTCATCACACACTAATACTGCTAAATCGATATGAATTAATAGCGCTTGTAAGAACTGGGCTTGTTGCTCTGCATTAAAACGCGCAGCCTGAATTTGTTGTTTAACCTGCTCAAATTGCTGCTGCATAGGGTGTTGGTCGCCAAAGCCTAATGTGCTGTCTCCATTTGCTAAAGCGCGAAAAACAATATCTGCACGCCTTGTTTGGCGTTTAAATAAATTAAAAATTTGCGCGGCACATACCAAATTTAAAATTACTAAAACTACCGAAATTGCAGAAAACCCGCTTTGCTCTACTTGCCAAAACAAAGTAATTGATAAACCTATTAATGCAGCTAATAGGCTGGCTAAGCTAATGAAATTTCGCATCGATTAAAGTCCGTATTTTTCTAAACGACGATACATGGCTCCGCGTGTTAGGCCGAGCGCTTTTGCTGCATGACTCACGTTCCCTTGAAAATGCTTTAAAGCGGCACGAACGGTTCTCTGTTCGATGATTTCAAGATCAAAGGTGTCGTAGTCTGTGGCGCTTGTAGGGAGCTCATTTGTGCTAACAGTGGTACTGGGTGAGCTTATCACTGAGCTTATATCGAGCTCTGAGCCTTCAGAGAGGATGACTGCTCGCTCAATTGCATGGGCAAGTTCACGGACATTGCCTGGCCAATGATACTGACTTAAACGTGTCATATCAGATGCTGCAATCGAGAGCTCACGTTTGTATTTATGTGCAAAGTGCTGCAAGTAGTAGTTACACAGTAATGGAATGTCTTCACTGCGCTCACGCAGAGCTGGCAAACGGATCTCTACGGTATTAACACGGTATAGTAAGTCTTGCCTAAACTTGCCTTCAGTAACTGCTTGTTCGAGGTTTTCATTTGTTGCGCAGATCAAACGAATATCAATATCGATGACTTTAGAGCCACCAACCGGTGTTATTTGCCTGTTTTGTAGTGCCGCAAGCAGTTTAACTTGTTGGTTAAGCGGTAAGTTACCTAGTTCATCTAAAAATAAACTACCACCATTGGCAAGTTCGAATCGGCCAATGCGATCTTCTTTCGCGCCAGTAAATGCCCCTTTTTTATGGCCAAATAGTTCGCTTTCAAACAGGCTTTCGGCCAGTGAGCCCATGTCTAGGCTTATGAAGGGCTGGTTTTGGCGCTGGCTCGCCCTATGTATTGCATGTGCTGTGAGTTCTTTACCTGTGCCACTTTCGCCACTAATCAATATGTTGGCATCCGTGTTGGCTGCTTTGTCGATAACCGAAAAAACCTGCTGCATTGCATTACTTTGGCCTAAAAACTCAAATGGTTGATTGCCGATGGATTGCTGCAAGGCTTGCTTTTGTTTTGTGAGCTTACCAACTTGCTGCTTGTCTTTAGCGTGTGAAAATGCCGCCGCTACAGCACCGAGTAATTGCTCATTTTGCCAAGGCTTGGCAATAAAGTCAGAGGCACCTGCTTTAATTGCTTCTACAGCTAGCTGAATATCGCTATAGGCCGTCATAAGCAGTACCGCAATGTTAGCGTCTTGGCTCATTATTTTTTTTAGCCAGTAGAACCCTTCTTTGCCGCTAATTGAGTCTTGCGTGAAGTTCATATCAAGTAACACAACATCTATGGCCTGATCCGCCTCATGCTGTGCGTTAATGATACCTTCGATATCAAAGGGGTTATCTGTGGTTTTTACAACCTGATAATGTTGTTTTAGAAGTAGTCGTGCGGCGATAAGTACGTCGGCGTTATCATCCACGATAAGAATTGATCCTGCTTGTTTCATAGCTGTTTATTATTATTCCTTTTTAAGAACACTAAGACTAATTGAAAAGAGGAACAGTGTCCATTTATGGACTATATATGATTTTCGAAGTGTTCTATAAGCGGACACTTGATTATATGCACTTTTATTGGTTTTTATATAAGTCATTGTAATTTAATGAAAATAAAAATTGGCACAAGAGTTGTTTTATCTATAGGTAATTAGCACCTAGATAACTTAAAGGCGTCAACATGGATAAGAAAATTACACGCTCAAATAACAAAGCACTTTTTAAGAAATCAGTAATTGCAGCAGCATGTTTAGCTGTTGCGGCAGCAGCTTATGGTTTCACACAAACTGAGCAAACAGGTCGTAGTCAGCAAGTAACCGCGACAAGCTTAACGATTAGCACAGTACAACAAGGTGAATTTGTTGATGCTTTAAGTCTTCGTGGTCAGGTTATGCCTCGTACTACTATTTACCTCGACACCATTGCCGGGGGCCAAGTTGAAGAGCGACTTGTTGAGCAAGGTGAGTTTGTTAAAAAAGGCCAACCCCTTGTACGTTTAAGCAATACCAATTTGCAGCTTGATGTAATGAGCCGTGAAGCACAGGTGACTGAGCAGCTGAACTTTTTACGTAACACGCAAATGAATATGGAAACCAGCCGTTTAAACTTACGCCGTGATTTACTTGAAATCGATCTTAAAATTACGCATTTATCGCGTCGCTTAAAACAGACTCAGCCGCTAGTGAAAACCGGTGTGTTAGCACAAGAGCAATTATCTGAAATTAAAGAAGATTTAGCGTATTACAAAGCGCGTAAAGAACTAACCCTTGAGCGTCAAAAGCAAGAAAACAGCATTCGTGAAGTTCAGGTAGCTCAGTTAAAAGACAGTGCCGACATGCTAGAGAAAAACCTACAGTTTGCGCGTAAGAACCTTGAAAACCTACTCGTAACAGCACCTGCCGATGGCTATTTAAGTGAGCTTGATGTTGAAATTGGTGAATCAAAAAGCCGTGGTGCTCGCCTAGGGCAAATTGATATTCCTAATGAATACAAGCTAGTTGTGCGACTAGATGAGTTTTACCTAAGCCAAGTTCAAACAGGTATGCAAGTGCTTATTGAACACGAGCAAGGCGAAATTGCGGCAACAGTTAGCAAAATTGATAGTCGTGTTCAGCAATCACAGTTTCAGGTTGAAGTCGATTTACCAAACGGCACGAGCAACATAAAACGCGGACAAAGTCTTGATGTGCAGCTGATGCTAGGTGATAGCAAAGGTACTGCTTTATTACTTGAGCGCGGCGCATTTTTTACCAGCTCAGGAGGTAACTGGGTTTATGTCATGGAAAAAGATGGCAATCGTGCAGTACGAAAAGACATTCGTCTTGGCAAAAAGAATCAAAACTATTATGAAGTGTTAAGTGGCCTAAGCGCCGGAGATCGCGTGATCACCTCTAGCTACAGCAACTTTGATAAAGCACAACAACTACAATTTTAAGGATAATAACAATGATTAAATTAACTAACTTATCACGCGTATTCCGTACTCAAGATGTTGAAACAACAGCACTTAATAACATTAACTTACATGTAAACGAAGGCGAGTTTCTTGCCATTATGGGGCCATCTGGCTGTGGTAAATCAACATTACTCTCTATTTTAGGTATGTTGGATTCGCCATCGGCAGGCAGTTTTGAATTTTTAGGTGAAGACATCGCAGGGTTTGGTGAAAAGCAATTAGCGACACTTAGAAAAGCGTCGATTGGTTTTGTTTTTCAAAGCTTTAACTTAATTGATGAATTAACAGTATTTGAAAACGTTGAGCTGCCATTACAGTATCAAAATATCTCAAAAAGTGAACGTAAGCAGCGAGTAGACGCAATCTTAAAACGTGTTGCAATCGACCATAGAGCAGATCACTTACCGCAGCAGCTATCGGGTGGTCAGCAGCAACGTGTAGCAGTAGCCAGAGCACTTGTGATCAACCCAAAACTTATTTTAGCGGATGAGCCTACGGGTAACCTTGATTCAAAAAATGGTGATGAAGTCATGGCGATGCTGCGTGAGCTAAATCGCGAAGGTACCACGGTAATTGTGGTTACCCACTCAGAAAAAGAAGGCAATTATGCTGACCGTTTAGTGCGCTTACTTGATGGCCAAGTGATGGTTGATAAAGCTAACCGTGTTCAACAAACAGCAGAGGTGGCATAACATGATTTTAAGTTATTTGATCACCGCGCTGCGTGCGTTTAAAAACCAAAAACAGCATTTTATTTTAAATGTTTTGGGTTTAAGTGTGGGCTTAGCTGCGGCAATTCTAGTTGCTTTGTTTGCAAAAAATGAGCTTTCGTACGATAGCCAACAGCCTCATGCTGAGCGTGTTTATCGCGTTGGCCAAGACTTCTCAAAACTCGGTTTATCTGTGGTGCCTATTTTTAATTATGTGCAGTCAAAGCAGGCCGAAGATTATAGCCAAGTTGAAGAAGTATTCGGATTAACGATGGTCGAGCTGACCCGTGAAGCCATGGTGGATGTGAGTTACCGCAATCAAGGCTATAAGTTAAATGCCTTATATGGTGCTACTGCAAATATTGAAAATTTCATTGCTATGGAGACGATTGCGGGTGACTTAACAACAGCAATGAGTACACCAGACAGCCTCGCTTTAAGTGAGTCAGAAGCACTGCGCATTTTTGGTCGCACCGATGTGATTGGGGAAACACTTACGCATGAACAAGGACAGTACACAGTGCGTGCTGTGTTTGCAGACTTAGCAGATAACACTCACTTTGCCTTTAAAAACCTTGTTTATGTTAAGCATGATCCAAGCGATATAAACATCAACAGTAGTTATGTTTATATGCGTTTAGCAGAGGGCACCGATACAGATGCATTAGCTAAAACCTTAACAGAGCGCTTTTTTAGCGGTTCGATGCTGGAGCAAGTTAGATTAGAGCTGCATCCATTACTTGATTTGCACTTAACGGCTAAATCACCGTTTGAGATGAAAGCGGGTGGTGCTAAACAAGTGGTGATGATCTGTGTTGGTTTAAGTGTGTTACTTATTCTTATTGCAGGTTTTAACTTTATCAATATGACCGTCGCTCAATCGACTAAACGTGCAAAAGAAGTGGGTGTGCGTAAAGCGCTTGGCGCAAGTAAAGGCCAATTAGTAACACAGTTTTTATCTGAATCTGTATTGGTATCAATGCTTTCAATGGTGATTGCATGTGCTTTAGTGGAGCTTTTTTTACCAAGTTTTAATCAACTAGTAGACCGCGAATTGGGCGTGAATTATGCCTCTGAATTTGGCATTGCCATTATTGTGGTCGCAATTGCTGTGGGCATATTAGCTGGGCTTTATCCTGCATTCTTTATTTCGTCATTCAGTGCAAAACGCGTTTTAAGTGGAGACTTACAGCGTGGTAATACAGCAATATGGGTTCGTAAGAGCTTACTAACCTTACAGGCTTCACTAGCAATAGGTTTAATCATTGCCTCTATTACCTTGTTAAAGCAATTAACTTACTTACAAAGCTTACCTTTAGGCTATGAAACAACACAAAGATTGGTTATTTCAGAGCTACCTGTAGGCGAAGTATTCACAAAAGAAAAAAATGCCTTAGTTAACCGTATTAGTGCAATTCAAGGCGTACAGCAAACAACAGTGATTGATACCCGTTTAACCGTTTCAATCAATAATACACTTATGCCAACGTGGCCAAATGGTGAAGCGTCTGGCAGCTTAACGCCTGTTGTTGGCGCAAGCTACGATGTTGTAAAAACACTAGGATTAAAACTGGTTGCTGGTCGTGACTTTAGTCGTGAATTTGCCGGTGACTGGGCAAGCCGTGCAAATGGAGTAACAAGTACGGGTACTATTGTGACTGAATCTGTCGCAAGGCAAGCGGGTTACACTAACATGAGTGACATTATCGGTAAGGTAATTAAAGACTCAGGTCGCGGCGTAGATATGCGTGTTGTGGGTGTGGTTGAGGATGTAAAGGTAGGTAATGCTAAAGATGCCAACTCAAATATTATGTTCTTATGTGGCTTTAACTTTTTATCACCAGTATCAGAACTAATTTTAACGATTGATCAGCAAAACTTACCATATATTAAAGCTCAGATCGCTGAAGTATTAGCAAGCACAGCCAATATCTATGAGCCAAAAATTAACTTACTCGCAGACAACTACAAAACTCTGTTAAAAGGTGATGAGCGAATTTCGAATGTCGTTTTAATCTTTACCGGTCTTGCTGTGTTCTTAACTTGTTTAGGTACCTTTGGTTTGGCTTCGTTTGCAACAGTGCGTCGTCAAAAAGAAGTGGCCGTTCGAAAAGTGCTAGGTGCATCACGCATCAGTATCGTCAATATCATTGCTAAAGAGTTCTTAGTGCTGGTGGCGCTCAGTATTGCTATTGCGTATCCAGTGACTTACTTGTTGGTAGGTGATTGGTTAGCGAACTTTAATGACCGCATTGAGCAAGCTGTATGGGTGTATTTAGTTGCCGCCGTCGCGGTGGCCGCGATTACCTGGGTTACCGTTGCAAGCTTAGCCTTTAAGGCCGCAAGCACCAGACCATCGCTTATCTTGCGATATGAATAACAGTTAACTAACTCTCAACTATAAGCCCAGCAATACAGCTGGGCTTTTTAGTTTTAAATGCTTATTGAGGATGGTTGTCGCCTACGTAGGGCATGCTTTAGCGCGTTGGTATGAGAGTTAAAGGTCTTTAACCTTCACCGCGGGGTTACCTGCTACTAGGGTATTTGCCGCGACATCTTTGGTAACTATTGCCCCTGCGCCAATCACGGCATTATCAGCAACTTTAATACCTGCAAGTATAATAGCGCCTGCACCAATCCATACATTGTTACCAATGCTAATCGGCGCTGCAAAATTAGCTTTTGCTAAACGCTCGGTTGGGTTTACTGCATGCGATACCGCGAGTATTTGTACATTAGGGCCAATTAAGCAGTCATCGCCTATCGTAATTTGCGCATCAGATAGCGGTGCATCGAGTACAGTACAGTTAATATTTATGAAGGTGCGATCACCTATTTTAATACCACTGCCATAATCACAATGAAAACCTGCTTCAATAACAACCTGTTCGCCACAGTGAGCAAACATGCCTTTTAGTCGTTTTAAATTGCCTTTACTTGGGCTTTTGGCAAATAAACGGCAAATTTCATGAGTGTTTTTTCGTTGTTCTATAAGTGACCTTTCTAGGCTGTTAAATGAAATGCTCATCGTTTATTCAGGTAACCCAATATGTGCATGACCACTTTTATAGTCAATAGTGATTAAAAAATGTTTGAGAACATCGTAGCCTATCAAGCCTTGTACTTTTTTTCCTCTTATATGTGTACCCGTTGTTTTATATTGAGATTCAAGATTCGCAGATTCTCCTTTAGCGGGGATACTCACCAGTACATTTTCCATTTCAAAAGGACCAAATTTTAGCCAAGGGATACGAAAGCTTTCAGTCATACCACTTGTATTCACGCCTGTGCTTATTCCCGATTCGCGCTCTATCTCATCAAGCCACCCCATGCTTTGAGCGACACTTCGTTTAACAACCATACCGCCATTGTTACCCGTGTCGAGCACCAACCATATTGATTTTTCATTACTTAACATCACTTCTACAATAGGCATACCTGAGCCTCTTTGTTTTAGCATTTTAATGTTTTCGGTGTCATTTAAATTGACTGAGTCATGGGTAATAAGACGCATTTTTTGATTTGGGTAATCCAGTTGTATAACAAATTGGCGAAAGAAACCGGCACCAAATAGGAGTGCGTTATCATGAAAGCCAAGGTTGATTTCTACAGCATCATCAACTTCAGTGTCCATACCAAAAAAATTAATAGGCACATTGTGGTAAGTTGTTTTATTTTCAGTGCCATATACGCCTTTAATTCGCGTTTTGCCTCCTTTATCGAGATCAAGCTTATTTTTGTTAATAAAGTGAGGATTAATGCCATTCACTTGTGCGCCCGTATCCAATAAAATTTTACTCGGTATACCAGATACAGTTGCTGGCACTTTGATGTGACCATTTTCTAAGTGAAAATCCAGCCAAGGCGTGACCGCCGCGTGGCTACAAAAACTTAAAACAGTTAAGCACAGTGTAATAAGTAACTTCATTATTAATCCTTTAATTTATTGTTTTTTATAGCTTAAGCTATTTATAGTGAAGTAATTCAGATACCCATGCAAGCCCAAAGTTGACTCAGTTACGGCTAGCCTTGTGTCGCAATGATGACAAGTGAAATGGTATAGGGACTTTGAGTGTAAATAATTTAGGAGATCATATAAGAATAATGCATTTTATGCTCTATAGCGGTTACTAAAGAGCATATGGTATTACGTCATAATTGTGCTCGGGATGATTTTAACCACTTATTAAGCCAAGCTGATTGCTCTTTAAGTAAATATGTTAAGTTTTCTTTCGCTCTATAAGAGTGGCCTTCATAGGGGAGCATAATGAGCTGAGTTGTTTTTTTATTCGCAATTAGCGCTTGATACATTCTTGTTGATTGTAGGGGGTAAGTCCCCGAATTTTGATCATTTTCACCGTGAATAAGTAGCAATGGCGCATCAATTTTATCTGCGAACATGATTGGTGATAAGTCAATATAGGTCTCTTTTGCTTGCCATAGAGTACGCTTTTCACCTTGAAAACCAAAAGGCGTTAATGTTCTGTTATAAGCACCGCTTCGAGCAATACCAGCTTTAAAAAAGTCAGTATGTGCGAGCAAGTTTGCTACGGTAAATGCGCCATATGAATGACCCATGACAGCTAAAGAGTCGATATCAATCAACCCTGTACCTTCGAGTGCATTGATAGCTGCTTGTGCATTAAGATTTATTTGATTGATAAAGTCATCATTGGGTTCTTGACCGTCAAATGCAGTGATTGGCATGGATGGTGACTCAAAAACTGCGATGCCGTCATGAAGAAAAACCAAAGGGCTTAATGGATCAAATTGCCTAAATATATTTGTTTTTACAGTATTTTGTTGGCTTAGTTTTTTATTATTAAATTCATCCGGATAGATCCATAGGACTGCAGGTATTTTGCCTTGTGCTTTATCGTAGTTACTCGGTAAATGTAGCGTACCACTTAAATTTAACCCATCACTTCTTTTATAATTTATAAATGTAGGAGGCTTGTCAAAATATTGCTTATTTTTGTTCGTTAATAAGGGGATTCGCTCATTCATATCAGTGCTTGAAATTGCAAAATATTGAGGAGCTGTTTGTACATTTTGTGTTTGTATAATAAGCGTATTATTTGCAACTCTTAAAGGGAGTTCAATGCTTTCTTCACTGCTGATAAAGTACTCTTTTCGTGTGTTATTGGTTTTGTTTAGTGTCTTTATAGTGGGCCTGATGCCCTCTTCGCTAAGGCCATTAGATAAAAAGAAAAGATTTGAATCATCTTCAACAAGCACTTCATACCCTTCAGGTAGTCTCAGGGTTTGCGGATCGCCAAAGTCATTAAATTTATCTCTATAGTCTCGTTGTTCAATTAAGACACTTGCTGAGGTATTTGCACTAATTAAAGAAGCTTTTGCTTGTTTGCTAGCATAAAGCCACTCTTGAGCGACTCCGGCACCTGACTTCCCCCATATAATATTATGTACTCTCCACTTAGCCTGATGGATGAGTTGTTTGTTTTGATTGAACGGGCTGGCAAGTTTATATGTATTGTCATGATATTTTTTATCTACTGACATATCACCATTATCAATTGCTTCGGTCCAAGTGAGAGTTGAGCCTTCAAAGGGAAGCCATTTAACTAATCTTGCACCATTAGGGACGCTATCTTTGGCTTTCTTTAAGTTAACCTTGTTATTTAAAGAGGGTAAGACATTTAGCTGGTGGTGGGTTTTTAAGTTAGTAATTTGATAGTCTCTGCCCCACTTTTTGTATGGTAAAAAGGAGGAGAGCTCTTTGGGTAGAGTTGACGACAACACATACTCTCCGTCAGGAGACAAAGAGAAATCATCAAATAGCATGTTATCAGTTAGAGAGGTCACATTACCTTTTAAATCGATTTTAACTAAGCTTGAAAGTGCTAGAGTTTTAAATTGCTCTTTAAGTTTGTTATTTTTTAGAAGGCTTTGATATGTTCGCCCTTGCTCTACTTGTCGCTCAGATGAGAGAGAGTTTGGTTGTTTTAATTCGTTAATGGGTGAGTGTACTTTAGTATTTCTTTTTTTAACGATTAGTGCTGTGCTATCAGGTAGCCATCTGAGGTGTCTGCCACCTAATGTCGCTGATAAATTGGCCTGAGAAAGGCGTTTGAAAACCTGAGCTTCAACGTCATACACCCATAAATTAATTGTGTTGTCATTTTGAATTAAATAAGCAATCTTTTTAACGTCAGGAGACCAGTTATAGTCGATAATGACGCCGTTATCAGGGGTTAGGTCTATGCTCGTTCTATTGCTGATATCAAAAAGTGTTGTATGGCTATATAAAGGTGTGTCAAATCGGCTATATAGATTGCTATAAAAATCCAAGCCCGCTAATTGCACGCGTGCTTGTGATACATAGTGAATCGATGGATAGCGTATCTGATGTAAAAATAGAGCCTGCTTCCCATTAGGTGATAGTGATACATTCTCTTGTGTTGTGGAATCTATATAACTTTCCCATTGGGGTTTATTCTCATCTGTGTTTGCGTGTATCGCGAAAGATAAGAGCAATACTATAAATATAAGAAATCTATTCATTGCGTAATGCCTTTATTGGATCTTGTCTTAGTGTTTTATTGATGGGAAAAAAGCTTGTGATAAGCGCCATAACTAACAGCCCAAGCCAGATAGATAATGTTAACCACCAGTTTATAGTTAAGGTGACGTTGGGTAGTGAAAAGCAATAACCAATAATTAAAAATGCTAATGAAAAAGCGAGCACCAAGCTCATCGTTATGGGTTGCATAAGCTCAAGTAAACTTTCTTTTAATAATCTTAAGTTATCCGCGCCCATTGAGAGCTTAACGCCCAAGCTATATCTGCGTACTTTAATTAAGTAGTTAACAATGCCGTTGATGCCTATGCAGACCATGAGTAATGATGTTGATGCAAGTACAATAGCGAGCCAAGCAGCGTTTAAATGACGCTGTCGTTGGTCATCAAATTGAGTGGTTAATGACGCTAATGTATGTATATCTAGGCGTTTATCAATCCCGTAGATCAGTTGCTGAATTTGCGATGTTGATGCGGAATCTTTCATTGTTAGAAGGTAGGTATATTGACTCCAGCCTGGGTAATCTTTGGGTGTGAACACTTCAAAGTTTTCACTTTCAGGCCTTCCTGGTACGTAGGTATTACTGACTACGCCTACGATAGAATAAAACGTTTTGCTGTCAAAGCTGACTTTACTATTTAGTACATTCTGTGTGTTTTTATCCAACATATCCGCAAGGCGTTGATTAACAATAATGGGCGGGTTTTTAAGTTTTTCATCACCTTTGCTAAAGCCCTTGCCTGTTACTTTAAGATCTAATTCTGCAAAATAATTGTTGGAAACTAAGCTATTACGCGCTTGGGCAATATACTGGCCAGATTCATCATATATTTGGTTAACATTAACCGTATCGGGTAAGCGTTGCTCTGATGATAGTGCTAAACTGCTCACGTTATCGAGGTTTAATAACTGTTGCGTAATGGCTTTATGAAGGTTGATTCGTTCACTCGGCTTATCGATATTACTGTAATTTATTGTAAGTGAGTATTTACCCTGAGAGTTTATACCATTATCTCTGAGCGCTTCAGAGAGTGTTACTAACACGACGTGACTTGCTGCGGTTAATACTAAAAATGAGAACAAAATCTGTAAGCCAACCAATAAATGACTGGTCGCTGCGCTCATTTGTTTTCCTGTGCCTTTACCGCTACTTTGTAAGCTACTTATTAAGTTTTTTTCTTTTACGACACTTAATTCTATAAATGAATAGAGTGCTGCAATAGTAATAATCAAAAATGCTGAAAACAGGAGCGTATTAATACTTAACGAAAGAGTATCTAGCCGTTGTATAGAATTTTCGGCTAAGTTTTGAATAACGATAAACCCTATTTGGGTAAGTGTTAATGCCAGTATGACTGCAATGCTAATCAGTAGTAAGTTGTGTTTTAGTGTTTCAACAATGAGCTGTTTTGTACTTGCTCCAAATGCAAAGCTTATAGCAATCGGTTTTATACGAGTAATTGCTTTTGCAAGTTGCATACTAGAGAGGTTGATAAGTGCGATGAGTAATAACAAACAAACACCTAAAAGCAACATGAGTACTATTTTTCCGCTATCACCTTTTAATGCGTCACTAAATGTCGTGATACGTGCGTTAACAGTAAAGTCCTTTAGAATGTTAGGAGCATGGAGCTGAGCGCCTTTCAGTGATAGGTCTGATAACTGTTGTGTGATTGCAGATTCTGATACTGTATTTTTTAATCTAACAATACTTTTGTATGCACCCATAAATCCATTTGCTGTTTTGGGATCAAATACCTCATCGACATCAATAGGTAACCATATTGCATCGTTTATATTTTTGTAGTGGGGCAAAACAAGATCATCTGGAGCTACACCAACTATAGTGAATCGGCGTTGATTTAACTGTATTTTTTGACCAATAATATCACCTCGCCCCTGGAAAAGTTCTTGCCATGCCCTATAGCCTAAAACGACAGACATATGCTTACTGCCGAGCGCCTCGGTCTTATTAAATAATCTGCCAAGTTCAGGTTTTACACCAAGCAGGTCAAACAAGTTATTAGATGCAAGAATAACGTCTACAGCGGGTCTAGTTGGCCTGTCTAATAATTTATAACTGGTCCACTTATGGTAGGTAGCCATGTCAGTAAAGAGCGTATTTTCACTCTCTATATAACTTATTACTTTTGAATTACTAGCAGGGCCTGAGTAGCTTTTTGAGTTTACGGTGCCTTCCAGTAAATATAAATTATCACTTTGTTGATAAGGCAAGGGGGAGAAAAAGACTAAATCCACTAAGCTAAATGCACTTAGTACCATGCAAAGAGTAAGCGCTAATGTAAATACGGTTGTTAAATAGTACTGTTTAGCACGTTTGAAGGTATTGTAGGCTACTTTTAACATGGCTGAGCAACTCGATTTGCCTCTATTGGCGTATTGATATCATCATTTTCAGCTATTACAGAGCCATCTTTTAATTGAATATTACGAGATGCCATGTTGGCATAACGCGGGTCATGGGTGACTAAAACGATTGTTGTGCCTTGCTGATTAAGGTCTTTGATCAATGCCATGATGGCATCACCGTTTTTAGAATCTAAGTTACCTGTTGGCTCATCGACAAGCATAATTCCTGAATCACCAGCTAAAGCGCGAGCAATGGAAACGCGTTGCTGTTGACCCCCTGATATTTGGTTAGGGTATAAATCAGCTTTATCTGCAAGGCCTACTTTTTCTAAGCAATCTAAAGCACGTGCATGGCGCGTTGAAAGCGAATCCCCTCTGTATTTTAAAGGCAGTGCTACATTTTCTAAGACGGTCATTTCATCTATCAGATTAAAAGATTGAAATACAAAGCCGATTCTATTTCCACGAACTTTAGAGCGTTGCGTTGAGTCCATATCAGAAACCAGTAAGCCGTCGATGTAATATTCACCACTTTGTGGGGTGTCGAGTAATCCCATAATATTCAGCAGTGTTGATTTTCCGCACCCTGATGGGCCTGAAATAGAAATAAATTCGCCATCATAAACAGTGAAGCTAATTCCTTTTAAAATTTGACTAACTTGATCGCCATTGGTAAAGGATTTAGTTAAGTTATTAACCCTTAAAATTTCAGTGTTCATACTTCTAGCTCTCTATTTTTATAACTTTTGTTTCAGCAGGAATGTCTAAGGTGGAAATAATAACTTGCTCGCCAGGCTCTAAGCCTGATAGCACTTGAATTAGCTGTCCTGATGTTTTGCCATATTGCACATCAACTCTAACAGCCTTGTTATCACTTGTTAGCTTGAATAGTGAACCATAACCACCTTCTTTAGCATCACTGGGTTGCTTTATGTAGTTCATATCTTTTTGCACGTCAGCGTAGATGGTTGCATCAACCTGTTGCATCGGTTTCATGCTGCCATGCTCAATTGCTTCAAGTTCAATATCAACCTGTACAGCACCATCATTGATCACAGGGTCAACACGAACGACTCGTCCATGCACTTGCTCATTGAGTGTTGTAATGTCGGCTTTCATGCCCATTTGAATTAAGTGCGCTTGAATTTGCGGAACTTTTATTTCCCCAACTAATGGCGAGAGGCTGCCAATGAGCGCAAGCTCAGAGCCTGCTGTTACACTTTGCCCTAAACTGAGAGGAAGACGCTGTATGACCCCTTTCATTCCTGCTTTTACAGATAATTGCTCGACCATAAGTTTTGCGACGTTGAACTCATCTTCAGCTTGAGAAATAAGATCATCTTGAATCGAAAGTGCTTCTTTTTGCATTTCAGTGAGCTTGTCTAATTTTGATTCTTCGAGGCTGATACGTTTGAGTAACTGCTTCGCTTCCAATTCGTTTTTTTTAGCACTAATCCCAGAAACAATTCCTGATTTAGCTAAAGAGCGTTCGGCTTCTACTTGGAGCATGGCAATTTCTGCTTGTGCTTTTAACTCAGAGATACTTGATTCATTGTTTAACAGCTCTCGTTGTTGCACTAACAAAGTTTGACGTTTCTGTGTCTTTGCATTTTTGAGCTTCGCTAAAGCTAAGCGCAGCTTACTCTCAAGCTCAGGGTTGTTTAATGTCAGAATCACTGTATCAGGCTCTACAACAGCCCCTGCTTTTAGCTTTATTTCGTCGACAACCGCATTGCTAGTGGCTGTGAGTAGTCTTTTATTAATTGATTGTAGCGAGCCATAACCTTCAACCTTAATAGAAAAGTCACCTCGTTCTACTTTTGCCATCGTTACAGACTCAAGTGAGATTACTTCTGCATTATCTGCAAACCCTAACCGCCAACCAGATAAAAGCATAATGGCTGACAAACCAATTAACCCCTGATAAACAAGTTTAGATGTGAGTTTCATTATTTTTTCCTTTGCTTTATGAGCAATCTTTAGTTAGATCACCTCTGACAGGGCTTGACCATTAATTAACTTTTCTAAGTCTATTACTCTGTCTGCTGCTTTTATCGTTTCTTGCCTGTGGGCGACACTAATTCTGGTTATTTTTTTTGATTTTAAATGCTGATTCACTTGTAATTCTGTAGCAGCATCTAAGTGACTCGTTGCTTCATCTAAAAATAAAACAATAGGTTGGCTGTAAAGGGCCCTGGCTAAAAGTAAGCGTTGCTTTTGACCGCCAGATAATGAACTGCCTAAGTCGCCCACCTGTGTATGCAGCCCCATTGGCATGGCTTGAATCTCTTGCCAAATTGCTGCGCCTTTTGCAGCTTCAATCACTTGATTGATATCTGGCTTGGGTTCAAAAAAGGAGATATTTTCAATTAAAGAGCCATTCAGTAATTGATCATTTTGCATAACCGTGGCGCACATAGATCGAAAGTTTCGCATCCCTAGCATATTGATTGAGTGGCCATCTAATAGATAATCACCTTGCTCGGCTTTAATTAGGCCAGTCATTAGCTTAAGTAAGGTTGATTTGCCTAATCCTGAGCGGCCAATAATAGCGACAGACTCTCCAGCATTTATTTCAAAGTTGATACCTCTAAATAACCAAGGAGATGAAGGAGAATATCTAAAATGTAAATCGCGTACTTCGATATGTCCCTTAGTTTGCTCTTTTGCAACGACCAATGAATTACTCTCTTGTTCTTGGCTTTGCATGACGATATCTGACATTCTTCGAAGGTAAGTGGATGCCAACTTAAATCGAAATATATGGTCAACTAAGGTTTGAGTGCTGCTTGAAAATTGTTGACGATAGGCTAAGAAGGCAATGAACATACCAATCGTAAATGCATTGTTTATGATTAATGTCGCACCAAAAAATATAACGGTTAAATACTCTATTTTACTTATTAATTCTTGGCTTATTTCAGCCGAAATAGATATTTTCTCTCGCTTAATATTTTCATTGGTTGTATCGGCAAATAAGTTAAGCCACGATGATAATCGTGTACTTTCTTTGACGTAGCACTTTATGGGCATTATCGCTCGAATTGTTTCGAGAAAGTGGCTATTTTCTTTTGCTTGTTTCGCTAAAACTTGTTCTAAGTGTTTATTTTCTTTTTTTGTTAAGTAAAGCCTTACCATTAACGTGATAGATAAAAATATAAGTGATATCAAGGCAAGGGTAGGTGAATAGGTATACATTATGATTAAAGTCGTAATACCAAGAAGGCCTTCGACAATCGCGGCAATAAAGCCTCGGCTAATCATACGCTGAACTTCATTAAAGGCCTCGAATCTTGATTTGATATCTCCAACATGGCGAGACTCAAAGAATGATAGAGGTAAATGTAGTAAGTGGCGTTGTATATTAGCCTTTACCTGAAAACCTAAGTTCTTATCTAGGTATAATATTGCCGCTGAGCGAATAATATTACTAAACGTAGTTAATAGTGTGATTGCTAAAAATGCAGCCAGTAGCCAGACCAACACACCGCTATCTGAAAGTGGAATACCATGGTCAATGACGATTCTTATATAGTATGGGGATATGAGTAAAAAGCATTGCAATATCAATGCAATAACGAAAATTTTAAACAGCGATGAGCCTAACCCATCAATATTACCTATAAATGTTCTAAGTGGCATTTTTACTCTTTCATCTGCAACCGTAAATGTCGATGAAGGAGTTAACTCTATTGCAATACCAGTGAAAGCTTCAGAAACTTGTTTCCAATCAAGTTTAACTTTCCCTTTGGCAGGATCATGAATAACGATTCCCGTTCTACTGACCGACGCTAAGGTTACAAAATGATTAAAGTTCCAATGAAGGATTGCTGGCCCTTTTAGTTTTGATAGCTGTCCAAGCTCTAGTTTTAGTACACGCCCAGACAAGCCAATATCATCAGCTATTTTTAAAATATGTTTAACGGTAATGCCTTGTGTTCCTACCGGATAGCGCTGTCGCATGGCAAGCATATTAACTTTGTAGCCATGATAAAATGCGATCATTGCAAGGCAAGTAATCCCACATTCAGCTACTTCACTTTGTAAAAAAGTAGGCAATTTAGATGATTTGAAGTCTATATAATCGGTGAGTCGCATTTAGTTTTCACTATTTAATTAAATTGATAATCTTTTCATCTTGCTTGTTAAGTACTATTTTTATTTCAGCGTTAGGTGATAATTTTTTTATATCATTTTCTTTGATTTTCAAATGAACTTTTTGTTCTTTTTCACTTGATATTCCATTAATAACCATAGTGACTGTCGCAGTTATTTTTTCATCGTTAATATGTAGAGTTGCTTTGTCATTTACATTTAAATTGATTTTCTTGGTGTTTGATATCCAAAAAGATAATTCACCATCGGCTGGTGGGGTCAAAAGATAACCAAGAGGCTTGTATGGTTGGGTTATATTTTTATCAATTTTTGAGTGAAAGAAAAAACCGTCACTGGGAGAGCGGATAACATCACTTTCTAAATTGCTTTCATTATTTAGTTTAGAGATAGAGATCAAAGCCTGATCTTTTCTTACATGCCCACCATTTTTTGATAGATAACTTTTTATAATGGCAACTTCACTATAAATTAGTGGTGTATAATTTTCAGCAGATATCTTAATCGCAAGACTCTTACTTGATGGGATCGAGATTATTTTTATTAAAAGAAAGAAAGCGATAAATATAAAGATAAGAAATAATATAGAGTTATTTATCACTTTAGGTTGCTTTATAAGCGACTTGCCAATATCACTTGATTTATATTGGTTCCTAAGAGCTTCCTTTCTAAACATATTAACAATAGACATGATTTAGCTAACTTTCTTTATCGGAATGTCACCAACAACAGTGTTGCTGTTCATATAACTAAGTGGGCATCCCATTTGCCAGCTATCAAGAGTCGTGAAGCCTTTTATCCAGGTGCTAAACTTTTCATTATTCAAAGTGAGAGTGCCGTCAGGGTTAATCTTGCCAATATTGTTTCTGTCATCATCTAAAGCAACGGTACATTTATTGATATTACCATTTGCTCTAATTCCTAAAGAGTTTGGCTTTCCTGCGTAACAAATATAATGACCTAATTCATCTATTTTTTTACTATTACCTGAATAGCGTTCTGTCAGTTCTTGAGCTAGTTGCTTGGCTGACTTTTTAGATATTAAGCTATTTATTTTTTCTTGATTATCACCCCCTAAATTAGATATTTCTTTAAAAAATAACCGAAACCTATTATCTTCTTTTAGCTCTTCATCATAGCGTTCACAAAAAGCTAAAACACTCTCATGGTTTAAGTCTGTAATATGTATTCTGAGAGTTATATGAAAATCAAGATCTGTTGCAGATGCTGTTAATAAGCGACCCCATATTTTATCAAAACTGCCTCTTCCGTTACGCGTTAATCGAGTTGTGTCGTGTGACTCTTTATCACCGTCAATAGAAATTTGAAAGCTATTTTGTTTTAACTCAACAAGTTTTGTGAGTGTTTTTATATCGAGAAGAGAGCCGTTTGTAGTCAAATCACCATATACTTTACAGTTATTTTCCCTTGCTAAAGATTGCGCGTATTCAGCAATTTCAAACAGAATATCTTTTGCTAATAGAGGCTCTCCACCAAACCAACTTAAAGATAAATACTCTAGCTTAGGCATTTTGTTTTTGATAAGAACTTTAGTCGCATCGACTAACCAGCGAGGCATTTTGCCAATTTCAAAATCCTCGTAACAGTACACGCATCGGAAGTTGCATTGCTCAGTTGGAAAGATAATAAGTTGAAACTTTTCATTGCTAAGGCTATTTACTAATTGTTGTTTAGAAAAGCCCTTAATTTTATTTTTTGAAGTACTCATTTTTTTCCCTATTGAATTAATAAACCCAGATTATTTCAAAGAATAATCTGGGCTAAAGTAATAACTACTTTTCCAGGCTAGAACCACAGCCAAAGTTGATCGTGTTACCACAACCTGTATCGCCTTCTTCATCTTCCTCTTCCGGTGAGAAACCACCAGCTACAACGCCAGCTAACTCTTCACTTAGCTCAACTTCACCTAGCTCATTAAGTTTGATTTCTTCGTTTTTGATATTTTCAAATTTATTGCTCATTTTATTTCCTTAAGTTTATTTTATTAACCCTTATGGGTTATATGATTATGGCTGTAATTTTATATTTTTTAACTGTTAAATTTACTGGGTTTTATTATGTTGTTTATTCTTTTGTCTATTTCATCACTACTGTTTTTATCTCTTTTGTTTTTAGTTTCAAATAAATTTAAATTACTTGATATTTTTTCTTTTAAGATGAAGTAGTCTGTTTTTTCATATATTTTTAAAATTTCACTTTCTATTTCTCTACATGGACTGTTTCGATAAACGTTTAGAGCTGTCATCCCATAATTGAACTCATCATCTATTTCTTTGTATTTTTTTAACGTATTCATGACAAGTGACGAATTGTATGGTGCTTTGCTTTCTATAATTATATGTGATGCGAAGTTTAAAGAAGATAGTGATTCTATTTTTGTCTTTTTTAAGCTAGATATAAGATGGTCCATCACTATTCTTGACTTGCTTTCATTGTCTGTGCATTTGAATAATTCATAAAGTCGATAGCTATAAATTCCATTTTTTATGCATGTGTACTTTTTTATTTGTTGAAAGCAAGCTTTTAAAGCATCATCAAAATTTTTTAAGTTAATTAGTGAAATTATTTTTGATTCAATGTATATGTCATTATTAATATATTTCTCTGGTATCTTATTTTGAAGTGAGATAACTGCATCGAAATCGGAATTTGAAGTGTAATTTTTTAAGCATTCGTCAAGTGTCGCACGATATAGAATCTCCCACCCTTCACCCAGATCTGCTTTTTTCACGGCTATTCCTCCTAAGAAAATGTTTGAGTTTCCACAAAAAGGAGATATACCATTTAATAATGAGTTAAATTCGGTTTTTCTTTTTGTTAGCTTGTAAAGTCTAAGTAAGTTAATCGTGGGATCTATAAGGTTTACGAGATTTTGATTATCTTTGTCATTGCTATATGACTGGCTCCAAAAGTTGATTGCTTTCTTTAAAAACAGCTCACTTTCATTTGTTTTTCCTTGGTAGGCTAAAACTAATGGGTATGCATTGATTAGCCATCGCAATGTTCTGTTAAACTTTATCTCTTGACCTGCTACATCTCTATCAAAAGCAACGCACATGTTCTCACACCACTGCTCAATATTATATAAAGCTGCCAAATCTCGCTTTTCAGTGAAGCGCTTTAAATGAGGTTTGTAGCTTGTCGAGATATTTTCTGGCATTAGCTAATGCCCTCGGAATCTGAGAAGGAGCTACGTTGTTCCTGATTATCACTTACATTGCAATAGACCTCTTCAGGATCGATATAACCACCGACGAGTGCATCAAGCAATTCGAGATTGGTAATTTCAATAAAGCCATCGTTTGTTCTTCGAGCTGCTATCGAGTGTTTTTCTGATTTCATATTGTTTCTCATTTAACATGCCTTATTAGTTTTTCGGACTTGAAGATAAACCTAAAATAAGCCTGCTGATTTGCAATGATTTAACGCTGATATATCTGTAACTAAGTTGTGACTTTCTTATAAATCAAGTGGTTATGATTGAGTGGTAATTCTAATTACAGTGCGGTACTATAGTTGTTGTTAAGGGAGTGTTAAGTTTGTGAGTGGCTAAGCGGTATGTTTTTTAAGATTGGTGAGTGTTATTTAAATACGCAAGAGATGTCTCTTCGTATAAATGAGCAATCAATTTTATTAGAACCAAAAGTCTTTGCTGTCTTAATGTATTTTATTGAGCATAATGATCGTTATATTTCGATGGAAGAGCTCCATGAAAACCTGTGGCAAGGTCGATGTGTTTCAGATGCCGCTGTTAGGCGAATTATAAGTAAAATACGTATTGTGTTGAACGATGATCACAAAGAGCCTACTTACCTTCAATCTCTTCCCAAGCGTGGCTATAAATTAATTTGCCCTGTATCACAAATAGCAGAAACATCTACGTCTGAGGAAACTGAAAAGCCAATATCTGTAAAGAATAACGATGCAAAGAAAAATAAGCGTTTTTTATTCATTGTAATTGCCACACTCTTTTTGTTTTCATTGACCTACTTCATATATAAAAATATTGATAAAGAAGTACATGTCGTTACAAAAGTGATTGATTCTGTTATATCCGATAAAAAAACATTAACGGTTTCGAACGATGGCAAATATATCGCGTTTACAAGTAAATTTAGCCATGAAAAGGATTATCATATTTACTTGAAAAACCAGAAAAACGAAGTTGTAAAGGTTTTAGTAGATAATACTAAATTGCCTTTAGGACTAGCTTTTTCAAACGATAATAGACATTTGTATTTTTCTGATAACGTAGATGGTGTTGCGCTACTAAAGCTGGTTGATTTAAAAGATGAGGCACATAAAACAAATACATTAGTGTCTGACTTTTATTTCATTGCAGATGTATTTACTGATAGTAGTGAAGAGAATGTCGTTTACTTTTCTGGGCAAAAAAGCCAACAAAGCGCAATGCTTATCTATAAGCTCAATCTTGAGGGTGATTTGGAGGAGATCACATCGGTTGCTCAAAAAGGAGCGTATGATACTCAAGGTAGTATATCTCCTGGCTCAGGAAAGTTAGCTGTGCTAAGAGCCTACTCAGATCGCAAGCGTAGTTCTATTCGAGTGCTCGACTTAAAATCAGGTAGAATGCTTTTCAATCATACTCAAAATTCTGTTATCTACGATGTTTTATGGTTTGATGAAGAGCATATCATTTTATTAGATAGTCAAAAGCTAACTAAAATTAACATTAAAACTGGTGATTCACAGAGAATTACGGTGAACATAAATCGCCTGATAGCCCTCTCTAGGGTCAGCATAAATACATTACTAGCTATTAAAGATAACGATACTATTAATACTTTAATAGAGAAAAAGCTGCCTCTGAGTGACTTTAAAAATATTGAAATGATCCAAGAAAAACAATCAAAGCAAGGCATCATTGAAGCCTACCACCCCATTGGCAATAAAGTCTGGATGGTTATAAACGAGAGTAGAGTAAACTCTTTGGTTTTTTATGAAAAAGCAAAGGTTGATAAAAAAGTGACTTTAATGAGTACTGAAAAGCCACTTAAGTTAATAAGCTCCTCGACATCTGGACAGTATGTTTTACTAAAGCTCCAAGAGCGCATAACAATTCTTAATACATTTGATAATAGCCTGACGTATCTCACTAAAGCTGATGATTTGATTGGCGATGTTGCTTTTTCACTAGACGAAAAGTCTGTTTTATATACACGTAAAAATAATGGCGAATGGCAAGTTTTTATGTATGACATAGGAAAGAAAAAGCAAAATATTATCTTTAATGGTTATCGTTTTATTCGCCCATTCAATGCTGGATATGTTTTAGGTGACGATACGGGAAGGCTATCACGCTTCGATACGGAAAAAGAAATGGTAGCTCCAATGTTAGTTAATATATCTACAGAGAAAAATACAAACTGGGAAATCATTAATAATAAGATTGTATGGAGCACTCATAACTTAAAAAGCACCATCTTTAATGAAGTAGACTTATATGATGCTGATACTTTGAGTATAGAGTCAAAAACATTTGACTTTGGTGTGATTAGACCAAGGTTTTACGTGGACAAAACTAATAGCTTGATTGTAGTTAAGAGTAAAGGAAATAGGCATAGTGAAATAGTTTCCATTAGTATTCAATAGCTTAAAGTTTATTTTTTAAAGTTATAAAAAAGTTATCTTTTTATTATTGATAATATCCACTCTTTAGCTCAAATTTAATGTGAACAAAATAACTACAACAAAATTAGGGGCTACACGACCATGAATAACTTACTTAAAACATCATTTATCAATACAGCTATTTTTATTTTTCTTACCATTGCAAGTTCTGGTGATTTACACATAAATAACAACAGCGCTATTGCTGACGGAGGGGATACACCAAATTCTTTGTGTACCATCAGTCCCATTTTTTGCGATGATGATTATTAAATGAGACTTTGTTATGGTAAATATAAATGAACTTCATTCTAGAATTGAGTGTATAAATTCAATAGATAGCTTTAATAAATTTTTTAAAGATATAAAAAATACTTATAGTTATACGCAGGTAGGATTTATTACTTTTGATTTCTCTGACTTATTTAGATTTGATACTAATTACTTTGGAGAATTTGAGCACTCTTTTTTAGATGAGGTTCATTCCTGTAAAAAATTAATTCATTATTGTCTTAATGAAACAAAAGCGCTGATGCTTAGTGAAATAAATGGCAATTATGATTCAGTATTAATTGTTCCTACAGGTTTACATAAGAATAAATTTGCTTGTTTGGTACTTGAGTTGCCTAATTTAAGTACTGAACCGCACAAAGCAAAAATGCTAGGAGATTATTGGCGAATCTTTTTAATCGAAATGTTTGAAGCCTACCGACGTTCAACGCGTACAGAAGCAGTAAAAATTACACGGCGAGAAAAAGAGTGTATTAAATGGGCATCAATAGGCAAAACATCCTGGGAAATTAGTCAAATACTTAATATCAGTCAAAGAACGGTTGATTTTCATTTGTCTAACTGCATAAAAAAAACGAGTAGTACTAATCGACAGCAAGCTATCGTGAAGTGTATCTTAAACGGAGAATTGCTTGCCTAACACCAGCAAGAGCCACCTTTTATGGTGGCTTATTTGTACCTAGTGTGAACTTAATAGAATGATAAGTTTTCTCCCTCACTTTAATTTAAAACATTCACTTGCCATTTATGTTGTTTCGTTTAAAATCTCAAAACTTTCGAAACGAAACTTATGTGATCATATAAATGACAAAACGAAACACTCAACAACGTCGCCATACTATCTTAAGCCAAGTTAATGAGTACGGCGAGGTCGCTGTAGAGGCGCTGGCTGAGCAGTTTCAAACTTCAGAAGTAACGATTCGTAAAGATCTCACGGCACTTGAGAAAAGTGGCTTATTACTACGCCGTTACGGTGGTGCCATTGCATTGCCGCAAGAAATCGTTGCAAATAGCAACGAGAAAAGCGACTCGCTTCGCAAAATGGCAATCGCGCAGGCGGCTGCAAAGCTTATTAAAGACCATAACCGTATCATTATTGATAGCGGCCGCACTACAGCAGCGATGATCCCTGAACTTGCCAGTAAGCGTGGCTTAGTGGTGATGACCAATGCTATTAATGTCGCTAACCGACTGCTTTCATTAGAAAATGAGCCAACACTTTTGATGACCGGTGGGACTTGGGATCCGCATTCAGAATCGTTTCAGGGCCAAGTTGCAGAGAATGTTCTACGCTCTTACGACTTTGACCAACTCTTTATTGGTGCCGATGGCATTGATATTGATAGAGGCACTACAACCTTCAATGAATTAGTAGGGCTTAGCCAAGTGATGGCTGAAGCTGCCCGTGAAGTGGTAGTGCTGGTTGAATCAGAAAAAATTGGCCGAAAAATACCGAATTTAGAACTGCCTTGGCAGCGTGTTACCACTGTTATAACAGACAACCACCTAAGCGTAGATAAGCGTGAGGCGATAACAGCATGTGGTGTACAGCTGATCTGTGCAGAAATTGAATAACCCGTAATAAGACCGACAACACCTTATTACGCATCATTTATGACAACACATACCGCCCAAAGTAAAACACTTTGGCATGTGCAAAAGGAGAGATTATGTGTGGAATCGTAGGGGCTGTTGCAGAACGCCCAGTAAATAAAATTCTTGTAGAAGGCTTAAAGCGTCTTGAATACCGTGGCTATGACTCAGCAGGTGTAGCCCTCGTTGAAGGCAATGTATTAAATACAGTAAAAGCAGTGGGTAAAGTTGCTAATTTAGAATCAGCCCTTAATGCGGCAAATGTTAAAGGCACGACAGGTATCGCACATACGCGATGGGCAACACATGGCGGTGTAACTGAAGCGAATGCACATCCGCATATTTCGAATAGCGAAATTGCACTCGTTCATAACGGTATTATCGAAAACCATGCTAGCCTGCGTGATGCGCTAAAAGGTGATGGTTATGAGTTTTTATCAGAAACTGACACTGAAGTAATGGTGCACCTTATCCACCAACTTCGTCAGCAACACACTTCTTTATTGGCAGCAGTACAAGCGGCTGTTAAGCAGTTTGAAGGCGCATTTGGTACCGTTGTTTTTGATAAAGCGAACGACAACGAAATCATTGTAGCGCGCTCAGGTAGCCCATTGGTTATTGGTTTAGGTCTTGGCGAAAACTTTATTGCATCTGACCAACTTGCTCTATTACCTGTTACTCGTAGCTTTATTTACCTTGAAGAAGGTGATGTTGCTCGTATTACCCGTGACAGTGTGGAAATATTTGATGCAAACGGCGAGGCAGTCGAGCGCGAAGTGATTGAATCAAACATCACGCAAGATGCATCAGGTAAAGGCGAATATCGTCACTACATGCTGAAAGAAATTTACGAACAGCCCCTTGCTGTACGTAACACACTTGATGGCCGCCTTCACAATGATACTGTGGCAATTGATGCCTTTGGTGACAGTGCTCAGCAAATCTTTAAAGACGTAAAGCACGTACAAATTATTGCCTGTGGTACTTCATATCACTCGGGTATGGTTGCGCGTTACTGGCTTGAGCAGTTTGCAGGCGTGAGCTGTAACGTAGAGATTGCCTCTGAGTTTCGTTACCGTGAATCATTTGTACATGAAAACAGCTTACTTGTGACCATTTCGCAGTCTGGTGAAACAGCCGATACACTTGCTGCACTTCGTCTTGCAAAACAGCAAGGTTATATGGCGTCAATGACCATTTGTAACGTACCAGGTTCGTCACTGGTGCGTGAATCTGACTTAGCCTTTATGACTAAAGCAGGTGCTGAAATTGGTGTTGCATCTACTAAAGCGTTCACCACACAACTTGTTGGCTTATTAATGCTAACGGCGTCTATTGCTCAAGAAAAAGGCTTAGATCAAAGTGCGATTGTCAATGCAATTAAAACACTGCCTAACAAGTTAGAAGAAGCATTACAGCTTGCAGAAGGTATTGAAGATTTAGCTGAAGAGTTCGCTGATAAACACCACTCACTCTTCTTAGGTCGTGGCTCACAATACCCAATCGCGATGGAAGGTGCACTTAAGCTGAAAGAAATTTCATACATTCACGCTGAAGCATACGCGGCGGGTGAGCTTAAACATGGTCCTTTAGCGTTGATTGATGCTGACATGCCAATCATTGTTGTAGCGCCAAACAACGAACTACTAGAAAAGCTTAAATCAAACGTAGAAGAAGTACGTGCCCGCGGCGGTATTATTTATGTATTCGCAGATAAAGACTCAGCGTTTGAATCTGATGAAACAATGCGTGTAATTAACGTAAACCATGTAGATGACGTGATTGCCCCAGTTGTATATACAATCCCATTACAGCTACTTTCATACTACGTTGCGGTTATTAAAGGCACCGACGTTGATCAACCTCGAAATTTAGCTAAAAGTGTAACTGTTGAATAAAGCCTGTAGATTTTAACGTTCATGTTGTGACTTAGGAATATAGTTTCATCCCAAGTATTAAAGTATCACCCTAAGTAATAAAGTTTCATACTAGAGTGAGCTAAAAAAGCCGATGCAAGTCGGCTTTCTGTTTGGTTTCTTAATTACTCGAGGCGAGCTTTTTGTTTTGAAACGTATGTGTGGAATTCACCGTGTTGTAATCTGGCTTTTCCTGTACTTGCTTTTAGTTCTTTGCCCATCACCTTTAAGGTCTCTCGGTTTGATTCTGTCTGTCGCTTGTCAACTTTTCTGAGGTGGTGATTAAGTTCATAATCCTCAGAAAAGTTTACATAGTCATGATCACTTATGCTCATTTAAATATCCTTCTATAAAAAATAAAGCAGCATCTCGAATGAGCCGCCTTAGGTCTGTTGTGGTGATTACTTGGCTAATTTTCAAGCAAAAAATAACAAAGTAATAAATTTGCATCACACTTTCACTCTAGCTATGCTGAAATTTCAATCAGTTATAGCGGTATATTATGTCTAGGAAGGTTGGCCATACTGAGGCGCAATATAGTAAGTGGATTAAAGAAGGGCGCGGTACTGGCGAGTATCAAGATTATAAGCCGTGGTTAACGGTTTATGATGCGCCATCTGATGGCCGTGTACATCGAGTCTTTGGTTATAAATCCAAACGAACCCATCATTTATTATCCGATCTTGAACTATCCATGTTCTACTTGCTTGAGTGGCGACAGGATGTGCTGCAAGTCAAAGAGCAGTTTCCGCTTGAACGTGAGATAACACAAGAGTTAGCCGAATCCGCAGGTATCAAACACCCCAATGTTCGAGGTGTTGACCAATACTTATCAAGTGACTTTCTTGTTGAAACAACCTCTCGAGATCTCCCCTATTTTGCGCTACAGGCCAAATATGTCAGCACTTTTGAAGAACAGCGCAAGATAGAAATACTTGAGCTCGAGAAACGCTTTTGGCATGAAAAGCAGATCCCTTGGCAAATAGTCACAGAGCAAGAGATCCCAAAAGTCGTTAAAGCGAATATTGAATGGATTTATCCATTGCAAGGTGAGCATGAAGAAGCTTCAGACTCCGCCATTGAGCAAGCTAGATTCTATGCTGATTACTTTACAAAACACCCAGCTAAAAGCATTATAAATGCCTGCAAAGAGATAGATACCGCCTATGGGCTAGACTTAGGAGAGTCGTTGTTTGAGATAAGAGCGTTGCTGGCTGACCGTTACTTTACCTTTGATATTTTTACGCCAGTCCAAAAGCTACAAGTTGGTCATCTTAAACTAGGTAACGTTGAGCAAATTCAGGAGGTATTTCGTGTTTCAAATCAATGAAGTATTGCAATACGAACAAACCTTGTATCGCATTTTAATGGTATTTGATTACTACGTGCTTTGGATAAAAGTGCACGATGACAAAGCCTTTCCTGAGCTTGTTGAAATAGCTGAGTTAGAACAGGGCTTTCAAGATGAAGTGCTAAAACGTGCAGCCGACCCATATAGCGACATTGCTACTGTTATTCCAGAAACAGGCTCTACCGCTCAGTTAAAACGTGATGAAAACTATACTGCAATTAAGCCATTGGTAGAGCTTGATAACTGCTATGAACCGAAAGCGCGTGGCAAAGTTGTTAATCAAATAATGACTGAGACAGGTAAAACCAAACAGTCTATTTATCGTTTTGCCCGTAGATACTGGCAGCGCGGCCAGATCCCCAATGCATTATTACCCGATTATAAAAACTCAGGTGCCAAGGGCCAAAAGCGTCGAGCTACAACAAAGTTAGGGCGGCCGCGCAAATACATGCCAGGTACTGGCGCTTTAATTGATGATTTTGCGGAGAAGCTTTTCCGCATAGCGATTGAGAGACACCTATTAACCGACAAAGGTAAAACTTTTCGCTATGCACATAATCGTTTAAAAGATATCTATAGTCAGTACTTTCCAGATCTACCTGAAGAAGAGTTACCTACCTATTGGCAAATGGAGCATTTCTACAAACGCGAATATCGCCAAGTAGACAAAATTGAAGCGCAGGCAGGTGAAATAAAGCGAAAGAAAGATATTCGGCCACTAACTGGTACCGCCGCCGCAGATGTCTTGGGCCCAGGTATGAGATATGAAATTGACGCCACAATTGCAGACATCTATTTAGTGTCTGACTCTCAAAGAAGCAACATCGTCGGTCGCCCAGTGATTTACATGGTTATTGACGTATTTAGCCGTATGGTGGCTGGGTTTTATGTTGGTTTTGAAAACCCTTCATATGCTGCTGCCATTCAGGCAATACATATGGCCACGACGGATAAATCAGACTACTGCCGACAATTTGGTTTTGATATAACCCCACAGCAATGGCCGTGTATTGGCTTGCCTTCAGCACTGTTAGCCGATAGAGGCGAGCTGATGGGCCATCAAATTGAATGTCTTGAAAAGGGCTTTGGTGTGCGCGTTGAAAATACGCCACCATTTAGAAGCGAGGCCAAAGGGGTTGTCGAACGAGCGTTTCTCACCTTTCAACAAGCATTCAAACCGTTTGCAGCTGGTGTGGTCACTGGTACCAAAATTAAAAAACAAGGCGATAGAGATTACCGCTTAGATGCCAAGCTTACGATCCAAGAGTTTACTCGAATCATCTTAGCTTCAGTACTTTATCACAACCAATATCACGTAATTGAAGACTACGATAAAGCCGCTGATATGCCAACGGATTTACCAAATAACCCACTAGCAATATGGAATTGGGGCTTGCAGCATCGTACCGGTCGATTGAAAAAGCCAGCAGCTGAGCATCTTCGTGTGGCATTGATGCCAAGAACTCGGGCAACTATATCTGAATCTGGGGTCTGTATATTTGGTGTGTATTACACCAGCGCAGAGCTTTTAAAATTAGGTTGGATGCACCGAGGTAAGGAAGTGAAGCGCCCTAAAAGTGTGGAAGTTGCATATGACTTAGCAACAGCAGATCATATCTATATTTATCATGGCCCTAACAGTAATGACTACTTTGTGTGTCAGTTGGCAACACGTTCACGACAGTTTTCAGGCGCAAGCTTTTGGGATGTGTGGCAGCAAAATGAAGAGTTAAAACAGACGCATGCTGATGCAAAATTGGTTGCTGATGAGCAAAAGCGAGCCTTGGAGCGACAAGTGATAGAGGTGGTAAAGCAAGCAGAAAAGGCCGCGCCAAAACACATTGGTTTGCCGGATGCAGAACGTATTCGCAATATTCGTGACAACCGAGCAAAAGAAAAAGGGAAAGAGCGTAAAGAACGCGCCTATAAACCTGTGGAGATCGACACCAGTAAATCAGCCCAAGTGCATTATCTTTCTGAGCCCGATGACGATTTGGACTTTCCTGACTTTTCAGATCAATTGTTTAAGGAGGATGACGACGTATGAGCTTACCCTCTAACATCTTCCGTGCGGTGTATCAGGAATCTGAGATCGAGCGTTATAAAGACAACCCGTTTATTGAAGCGCTGCCCAGGGTGAGTAAAGTAGAAGAGCTGAAAACTAAGCTGGAGGGCAAAGTAAAATACAACCCCGCAGCAGGTTATTTTGACGCCAGAGAACGTGCTCATGAGTTATGTGGTTTGCTTGATGACTTCTTTCAACCTTTGTCGATACATGTGGCTCTTGAGGAAAAAATAGCGCTGATGATCCGCGGCGGCTATGTTGCCAGAAACATTGCAACTGGTCAGCTACAGCAACATTTACAAAACGGCTACGAACGCTTGATGTCGGGTGACATCAGTAGTTTTCGCTTTGCCGAAGCGCCCTCTACTGCACGTTGCTTATCACTTATCGGTTGCTCTGGATGCGGTAAAAGCTCCAGTGTGCTGCGAATATTGGCCACCTATCCACAGGCTATTTATCACGAAAAATATAATACTTACCAGCTCACTTATTTACGTATCGAGTACCCAGTGGATGGGTCATTAAAAAGCCTCTGCTTAAATTTCTTTCAGGAGGTTGATAAACATCTGCACACCGATCTCACTGAAAGGTATGGGCGCAAACGTCATAGTACTGAGGTACTACTTTCATTCATGGGACAAGTCGCCAACCAATATGCCATTGGTGTATTAGTGATTGATGAAATACAGCGTTTAGGCCGCAAACAAAAAGAAGGGCAAGAGCGCATGCTAGAGTTCTTTGTGGCTTTGGTGAATATTATTGGTGTGCCGGTGATTCTAGTTGGTACTCCCAAAGCAAGGCCGATATTTGAGCTTGAATTACAATCAGCAAGGCGCAGTACAGGCATCAGCTCTATGGTATGGGAGCCCCTGCTACAACACAAAAATAGAATAGATAAAGTAACGGGTAAGCCAAAGCCCACAGAGTGGCGATTGTTGACCGACAAGCTTTGGCAGTTCCAGTGGCTTATTCACCGCGATGAACCACTCACCGAAGAGATCCGCAATACTTGGTTCGAGCTGTCTCAAGGTGTGTTAGATATTGTGGTTAAGCTATTTGTGCTTGCACAACTACGCGCCATTATTACTGGCGTTGAACGGCTATCTTCAAAACTATTCATAAAGGTATTTGAGTCTGAATTACAGCCGATCCATCCCATGATTGAAGCTCTTAAATCGGGTAAAGCTAACAGCATCGCCAAATATTCAGACTTACAATACAAAGAGATTGATAAGCGGTTGTTGGAGCTCAGCCAGCAGATCTCCGAAGTTGCTGCTGCTAAGTCAGACACACTCCCTTTTGCGAGCGACTCAGAAGCCATGAGGCTTTATAACCTTTTGCTAGGCATGGGGTGTGAATCAGAGTTATTGGTAGCATTAGTGCAAAAAGCCATTAAAGATTATCCAAACCTACAGGTAAGAGGGCTTATTCCACTCGTTCTTGAATGGTATGAGCAAATGCCAAACGAAGTGGAGGGGCCAAAAGAAAAGCCGGTACTCATCAAGCTCAAGGACTGGCATACATTGCCTAGTGACGATTTACGTTTTGGCTATTCTCAACATAAAAAGCAATCGAATGAGCTTTACCAATACTACAAACAACAAGGAAAGATTTTTGATATGACCGTTTGGCTAAAACAAAGCGTGTAGCATGGCCTGTTTACCCGTACCTTACCCAGATGAGCTGCTGTATAGCGTAATCGCAAGGTATGGCGTGTATGCAGGTATAACCTCACCTAAGCAACTGCTTGATGAGGTATTCCAAAATCGTAAGATAATCGCTTCTGTGGCCTTTCAAGGGCATTTATCGCAGATCTCCGCTCATTATCAAGGTAATGCAGATTTAACACCATACAAGCTGTTACAGGGGCATACGCTTTTCTCGTTGTACTCATCTTTTGTGCACCCCAACATTGCAGCTCAAGCTAAACATGAGCTACTCACTGATTGCAGACACTCGGCAGAAGTACAGCTAGGTAAAGCAGCATCCAAAGTTAAAAGCCCTCACTATCTGCGTTACTGCCCTTTCTGTGTTACAGCGCAAGTTGAGCAATATGGAGAACCCTTTTGGACACGGCGCTGGCAGCTGCCTGGCTTATCAGTATGTGCAGAGCATGGCGCGCAGTTGATAAACAGCCCTATTTTGATCAGCGAAGCGCATAGGCATCAGTTTACTGCACTAAGCCCAAATGTACTTTTACATTCAACTCCAAATTTAACAAACAGTAAAATCTCGATGATAACGGCGTATGCTCAGCAGTTACTTAACTTGGCTGAACGCCTTATACATCCAGCGCAATGGAGCTATTTTTATCAAGATTTGGCGTATCAGCTAGGGTTTGTTCGGGGTAAACACGTATTACATGAGTTGATTGCAAACTTGGTGTTAGGATATTGGGGCAGTCATACCCTAAGCAGCTTTGGGATCGCTGTAAGCAAGGAAGATACTAATTGGTTAACGTGTTTGTTTAGAAAACACCGAAAATCATTTAGCTACCTTCAGCACCTATTGATATGGCAAGCGTGTTATGAGCAGAAGTTGGATATAGCAAATATACTCAGTACTGCTTCAGCATTACCACATACTCCTTACGAAGATATACCTATAAGTACTGAGCCTGTGGTTGTTGACCAAACTCGTCGCAGAAAGTGGCAACGTGTTGTGGCTAAGTTTGGCGTTCAAGGAGCCAGAACCAAAGGCTTTGCGGGTTTATATACGTGGTTATATCGGCACGACAATACTTGGCTAATGCAATTTAACCAAAACTCAGCAAAGCTAACAGTTATTAAAACTAATAAAGCTGATTGGCCAATAAGGGATAAACGATATGCTAGGCGATTAATATTTCTCAGGAATAAGCTTGAAATGCAGCTAAATGTTGGACGTAATACTAGATCGTGGTTTTGTATTCATGCAAATATCCCTTTGTCTCAGATCAAGAACTTAGAAAAGTTACCTTTATGTAAATTGTTTTTTAATAAATATTGTGAAACTATAGAGGAATACCAATGCCGTCGTATCGCTGTGGCATGTATTCGTTGTATTACAAAACATCAAATACTCAGAACTTGGCGAATTGAACGCATGGCAGGGCTAAACGAGAAAAGGACCCGACCACTCGCGTCGCAATTGCTAGGATTTGCAGTAAAGTATGTACCAAGTTGATCGATTTAAAACGCTACCAGACAACGCCAGAATACAGGCGTTGGGCAATCTTTTTAAATACAATAACCGCAAAACTTGGGATATAGGTGTTCGGATTGAAAACTCCACTCGCAAATCACTTAAGTTTAGTCAACTCCCCTATTTAAGTCGACAAGTCGTACTAAACCAAACGGCTGCCGCAATACCTCTGGGCTTTCCAATTGAATTTAGCTTACCTGATCGTGCATTTTGGCAAACAACTACGATAAAAGACTGTGGTTTAGTTAAATTTAAAGCTAGTGATGAGCAATTTCAAAAGTGCTTTGTATTTGAAAGTGCGGGCAGAACGATATACCTACCTCAGCTTGAATTGGCCAGAGCTTTATTCTTTACGAACAACTACCTTGCAAATGCTGCATTAGTTAATAATGCACTCGACTATGAATTTTACGTTGACAGCAAGCCCATTAACGATGATAAAGATTTCCCTCTTGATTTAGTAATCAACGCATTACCAACAACATTATGTCCAAAAGTATTGTTTGATAATGAAGGGTTCAAACATCAAATAGCTTGGATACTGTTAAATAGTGATATTAAAAACTCGTTTAACAGTATTTATCAGCACTTTGCTCAAGAGCTAATTTCAGCACCTAATTTACAGCGGTGGACTTTTCGATTCGATCCCCCTCAGCTTGAGAGCGTAAAAGTAACTGCAAGAGGTTGGAAGTCACCCGATGAAAGCACATGGTTTATCAATCGCATAGAATTATTGGATGGTTTGTTCTTCCCTGATATTTCGGATATAGGCTATTCACACCCAAGCTCAACTGAAAACAAGTCAGGCTCGGGTAAAGGGAAAAGCGGTACCTACCCACAGTTACCTACACAGCGGGAAATAAGCGAAGAAAGTGATGGTAGCGAAGATAACGAGTCCGCGTTGATATTCTGTGATGTGACACAGCGCATATACAACCGAGTCCCTCGCACCCGTAAAGTCTTTGCTAAACCTAGAAAAAACCCTGGTGGTAAAGAAGACGAAGACAAATCTAGCACCTTGCCACCTGACGTAAGCACAGATGACCCAAGCTCTCGAGGTGATACACCTAGAGCAGCCATCGATGGTTTAGGTGACTTAACTAACAACGCCCACTTATATATCAATAAATTTGATAGTTTTTTCAAAATGCTAGAAATATTAGAAAAAGAGCATGCTATTAAACAAAATAAGGCAATTATTCGCAAATTGCCAGCCGTTGGTCGTAGTAGAAGCCATTTAATGGCTGACAGGTCACCTAGATGTATGGCAATTGTAAGAATAGAGTATCAAAACGAAGGTTATTACTTTTTAGAGGTGGATACCTCTGATGGCAGAGCTTCCATTGCCACTAAAGTCATTTCAGCTCGAGCATTAGCATTAAAAGGCCAATTGCGAGACTTTATATCGGAGATAGATCAAGGTTTGCTTAGTAACCAATTTAGCTGGCCAAAGACATACTTTGATGGGCTGGTTGGGGAAGGTAATCACAAGAGTGTGTCGCACCAAAAGTCTAAGAACGAAGGTTGGTTGAGTGAGGAAGATATTGATAAGTGGGTCAGGCGATTTATTTGTAATCTAATTGATAAGCTATAAGTGGTATACTGAGAGGGACATTAAAGCATCCCTATAGGTTATTCTTTGTGTCAGTCTCAGTTACTTAATGTGTCTAATCTGATGAAAATAAAGGTACTTTTTGACCAATTAGTTATTTTATTGGCTGTTAGTTTAGGGAATTATCAAATCAAGGATATTTATGGCAAAAATTCCATTTGAAGTATCAGCAAGAGCTGCTCGCCTGATAGGGCGTGAAAATGTGTCTTCTGTCGAAGGGGCTATCACTGAACTAGTGAAAAATACTTATGATGCAGATGCAACAAGTTGCATCTTGCTTCTGCTTCCTGTTTACAAAAATATTCCAGAGCTAATTAAAGAAGAAGATTTTGTTCAACTGAATGAATATACACAAGAAGCTTTAAAGAAATATTATAGTAAACGTGGTGAAAGCTATGTTCTAGTGGCATTAGATGAGGAACAAAGATACAAGCTTGTTGAGATCCTGAAAGAAATTGTCGAAATGTGGATTATAGATAATGGGCACGGAATGTGTAGTGACACCATTAAAAAAAACTGGATGGTGATTGGAACAGATAATAAAGAAACTAGTTCAAAATCTCCAAAAAGAAGAGTTGTCAATGGTGCAAAGGGAATTGGTAGGTTTGCTTTAGATCGGCTAGGAAACAAGTGTGATTTATTTTCACATTCAGAGAAGGGGCTTATTCATTGGCAAGCTAAATGGTCAGACTTTGAAGGTAGGGGAAAAGTTTTAGGAGACGTTGAAGCTGATTTAGATTCAATAAAGGACTGTGATCTTCAAGCGCTTTTTATGAAATACCAATTAGAAGAACTAATACCGCTATACGAGCCTAGTGATAAAGCTGAAAGTACCCCAATCAACTTTTCAACAGGGACGGCAATTAATATTAGTTTTATGCGTGATAGATGGACTGATAAGAGTTTCAAAATATTGCGGAGAACGCTGTCATCACTCATTCCACCAAAGGAACAAAAAGACTTTAACATATATTTGTATGATGCACGTACAGATGATAGCTCTGATTGTTGGATTGAAAGAGATATTCCGGATGAATGTGATTACTCTATTAGTGCTTCCGTTGATCATACTGGAGATGTGTTAATTAAGATCGGAAGACACGAGTTTGATGTATCGCAAATAACACCAACTTTATTCACTCTTGACCAAATGAAAGAAGATGGGTTTTCCAAGGAAGATTTGGAAAAAGGTTATTTTAGTTATAATAAGGCGTTAAGTGAGCTTTTAAAGATCGATAATGATGAAGTGTTAGCTGACTATATGTCGATTGGTCCGTTTTCGTTAAACTTGTACTTTTTCAAACTTAAAATGCCCACAAAAGAAAATCTAAAGCGATTCCCATACAAAAACTATGATACTAAAGGTAGAGCTGAGTGGTTAAGTAATTCGGGTGGAATAAGGCTTTACCGAGATAACTTCAGAGTTAGGCCTTATGGGGAACCTGAAACTCATGCTTATGACTGGTTGTTACTTGGTCAGCGCGTTGCGTCAAACCCCGCAGCAGTAACAAGAATCGGTGGATGGAAAGTAGCTCCTCAAAATATAGCTGGAACCATTAATATTTCAAAAGATACAAACCCTCTTTTAGGTGATCAATCGAACCGAGAAGGCATTGCAAACCCAGGGGCATTCTCATTGTTCACTGGGATTCTTAAAGCGCTGATTAATGAGTTTGAAAGAGACCGGAGTATTATTTTTCATCATTTGGATCAGGCTTATAAAATTGATAACCCAGAAGAAGAAAAAAAGAAAAAGGGAAAATCTGCCGCGACTAAGGCTAGATTCAGTGGAGGGCAAGGTATGTCACCTGAGCAAGTATTAGATATGGCTCAGACTATTGAAATTAACGAAGCAGAGAAAAAAGAGCTAAGAGATGACAATCAATTGCTGAGAGGGTTGGCAACTTTAGGTACTGTACTAGTTTCTTTCTCACATGAGCTTAAGCAAATACAAGCTGGAATGAATAATAGAACGCTACGAATGGCTGGGGCATTAAATAAAGTCGTAGATGAGGAAAAGCTTGGGCAAGTGTCTCAGAGTTTAAATCCGTATAACATGCTTGAAAGATGGCAACGTGAGGACTCAAAAGTTTCTCACTGGGTTGACTTTGCTCTGTCGTCAGTAAAAGCAAAAAAAAGGCGTCGTCGTCTAATTGAACTTAATGATTATTTCGATAATTTAGCAGGACATTGGCAAAATTATTTAAAAGATAAAAAGACAGAGTTAACAGTAAATAAGTCAGTAAAAGATGAACTCTCTGTTATGGCTCATGAAATAGACTTGGATAGTGTGTTTTTTAACCTGATTATTAACTCTGTTGAAATATTTACCAATCCAAAAGCTCCTTGGATTGGACCTCGAAACATTACAATTGAAGTGAAAGGAGTTTCGCAAGGTTATATAACTCTCGAATATCATGATTCGGGACCTGGAATCTCAAAATCATTTAGAAAACCGGAAGACATCTTTATTTATGGTGAGTCCACTAAGAACACAGGTGATGACGATGGCGGGACTGGGATTGGGATGTGGATAATGAAAACCATCGTAGATGATTACAAAGGTAAGGTAATTATAAAAAATTCGGATACAAAGGGGTTTCATTTAAGAATTGATTTCCCTATAGCGGAGTAGTTCTATGGACAGTAATAAAATATGTATTTTATATGTGGATGAAGAAACCGATCAGCTTGCTGATTTTCAAGCTGATGCTGAGCTTTCTGATTTATTTGATCAAGTGCTTACCATAGAGCCACGCCAAAATTTGGCCGAAATGGTTGATGAAATATTGACTCTAAAAGTCGATGCCGTGATTTCTGATTTTGCTTTAAATGAAGCTGCAATAGTTGATTACAATGGAGATCAACTGCTGAATGCTATACAGTCTGTAAGGCACAATTTTCCTTGTTTTTTGCGTACCTCATTTGAAGATGATGCCGTTTCACATTCATCTGATGTCAACCGAGTGTATGTAAAAGCAGATAGTTTGAATCTTCATTCTCAGGCCAACTTATTCCAGAGGGTTGCAGCACAAGTAAAATCATACAATCGGATGTATCATAAGATGCAGCAAGAGCATTTTTCTTTAAGGGATAAACTGTCTAAGCAAGGGCTTAGTAGTATTGAAACGGAGCGATTAATTGAACTTGATGACATATTAGAGTCATATCTGTCAGCAGAGCAGAAAACTCCTAGCGAAGTTAAACGAATTGCGCTTGATAAATTTGATAAATTAATGGAATCTACTGACAACTTAATTAGTGAAATTGAATCTAAACTCGATGGGAATACACTTGATGTTTAGAGTGAGAGAAATAGCACCAAAAAGAAGTAAAGTCAGCACAAAAAGTAGGTATCAAGAATATCGTAATGAATTAAGAAAGGACTTTAATTTCTCTTGTGGATATTGTGATGATGCAGATGAATTTCAGGACAAATCTACATTCCATATTGATCACTTTGCTCCCAAATCTAAGTTTCCAGCATTAGAGTTAGATTATGAAAACCTAGTATATAGCTGCAGGTTTTGTAATGTTGCTAAGTCTAACAAGTGGGTGATGGGAGACCACCTTACTTCCCATGATGGTGAAAGAGGTTTCATAGACCCATGCAAGGAAGATTATGATGAGCATATCTACCGTGACATTAAAGGTATGATTTTGTCCAAAACGACATTAGGTTCATATATCATCAAAGAGTTAAATTTAGGTTTGATGAGGCATGAATATTTATGGAAGGCAAGAAAATTAAGGACGCAACGCCTAAAATTAATGGAATTATTGGATAAGGTACCCAAAGGCTCAAATAGCCGAGAGGAGTTACTTGAAGCTATTGTTAAGCTTATGGTCGAATATGAGAAATACTTTGCATGGGCATGCAGATAAGAGGTATATAATCAGAAATTTTAATGTAGCTGCAGACAAAAGCTACAAAATACATTAACCTTCACCACTAGGATGAAATGTTGATGCTTAAGCATTTACTTTTTGCAGCAGCTTTAATGACTAGTGGAATGAACTTACTAAAATGAGTAAAAAAAGCGGTTCGTATTATACGCCTGAAAGTGTGGCAAACTTCATGGTTTCGTATATGCGAGACAAATATTACAGTACGAACCAAGGCTTGAAAGTTTTAGAGCCTAGTTGTGGTGATGGTGTATTTCTTAAGGCTCTAAGTAATAACTTTGTAGATACAAAGCTAATCGTAGAAGCTGTCGATTTAGATAAGAGTGCTATTGAAAAAGTAACTCCGCTGCTGGATACATTTCATGGTGTATATAAGGTTACCAATGCGGATTACCTTGAATGGTGCTTCAAACATGATGTTAGATACGATTTTATTATCGGTAATCCTCCGTATATATCGAAAAAACTCTTAACGGAAGAGCAAAGAGAAAATTGCAGGAAAATTCACTCACAAAATACAGAGTTTGGTCGTGAAATTCACAATATTTGGACCGCTTTTTTGTGTGATGGTATCAGCCGACTAAAAGAAAATGGTGCAATGGCTTTTGTCCTTCCCGCTGAACTGCTGAAAGTTAAATTTGGTGAAAAGATTCAGCGAGCACTACTCAAAGAATTTCAAAGGGTTGAGGTTTTTACCTTCTCAAAGAACGTTTTTCCTAATATAGAGCAAGATACTATTATTTTGTTTTTATTCAAAAACAGCAAAGAACAAGGTTTGTACTTTACAACTATAGATAGCTCTAGTTGTTTGATTAAGAGAAAATTTAGGCTAAAAAGAAAGCGTTCTCTTGAAGCTATGAAATTGAAATGGAGTGCATATCCATTACTTGAGAAGCATATCAATAAGATAACTCACATTAAGAAGTGCCTACCTCCCATTCTATCTTATTGTGAAACCATTCCCGGTATAGTAACTGCGGCTAATGACTATTTTATTGCTTCTAAATCTGTTGTTGATGAATTTGAGTTGGGAGGGATTTCTACTCCAATTGTCCAAAAAGGCGTTTTTGTTAACGGTTGCGTTAAATTGTCAAAGGAAAAATTTAACAGTTTAGTTGAGGGCGGGAAGCCTGCTTTCTTTTTAGATTTATCAAAAGCAGATTTAGCCAATAAGAAACACCAAAATTACATCAATATTGGCACTCAACGAAAAATTGATCAGCGCTATAAGTGCACATTACGAGATAAGTGGTATGAGGTTCCTGGTGCTTGGGTACCAGAAGGGTTTTTCTTTAAAAGATGTCATGATTATCCAAAGTTAATTTTCAATGATGCAGATGCTTTAGTAACGGATGCGTCTTACAGGATAAAAATGAAGGGTGAATACGATATTCGCTCACTTATCTTTTCTTTCTATAATTCTCTTACACTGGCTCTATCCGAGGTCCAAGGGCGATATTATGGAGGGGGGGTATTGGAGCTTACACCTTTAGAGTTTAAATCCTTGCCAATTCCTTATATGTCAATTAATGAAGAAATGTTTAATGAGTTTGTTGAGTCATTTCACAAGAAGAAATCAATCCAAGATGTTTTGGCCGATAATGACGAGGTTTTATTGATCAATCACCTTGGAATGAGCCGAGGTGATGTAGCTTCTCTGAGGGAAATACGTGAGATATTAATGGCTCGGCGTCTGAGTATAAGTAAATCTCAGTTTAGTTAACTGTGGTTTCATACTAAACATTGATTTAATGTTTTTTTATATGTTGGAGTTGTGTCCATTAGGTACAATATATTGACTGAACAATTATTAGACATTAGACTTCGTTTACTATCTGGAGGGTATAAAATGAAAGCACTTATGGGCAATATAGCGAAACAGATTCGCAAGGATATTAAAGGCCGAATTGAGCTTCAGAAGTTTGTTGGAAGTGGAGAGGATTCTAGGGTCATCAAACTGTCTAATGGCAAATCTTATGTAATAACGAGTGAAAAAAGAACCACTGAGGATGAGAAAGAGTCAGAAACCACAGCATGAACATTGCTTTTCCTGCTTTCTTTTTGCTTGCACTTATTCTCCCAGGTTTCATTTTTACTAGCGCTTACGAGCGCAAGGAAAACACGTCCCTAGACAAGAAACCATTTGAAGCGTCTTCCGCAAGCAGCTTGTTTTGGGCTTTGTGTATACAGGTTCCTTTTGCATTCTCTATTCATACTTTTTATAAAAGCATTGATTTCGATATCTGTATTAAACTACTGATAGGTGTAAAGCTTGCTCAAAATGATATTGATTCTTTACAACCTGATGTTGGCCATATTGGGATGTATTTCTTAGTTTTGTATTTTTCATCATGGCTCTGCGGTAAGTTGGCGCAGGCAATAGTCTTTAAATTCAACCCGTATAAATCATCATTACTTTCATTTGATACTCCTTGGTACTACGAATTAAAAGGTAAGTTGTCATCAGAGTCTTCAGCTCAAATAATTAAAGTATCATGTTTATTAGACACAAAAGAGAGTTCCTATCTGTATTATGGATATCTAGATGATTTTTATCTGGATAGTGATGGGCAGCTAGATAGAATCGTGTTGTTTGATGTATATCGAAGAAATATTAAAGATGACGATGATGGCTCTGGTTGTGAACGCTACTACCAAATAAAGGGTGAAAGGTTAATTTTGAAATATAACCAGATCATCAACCTTAATTTAGAGTATCTATATATTTACGAAAAACCTGATAACTAGACGCTTTCCCACTCTTAAGTTGAAGCTTTCTGTGTATTTACGCTATGCTGAAATTTCAATCAGTTATAGCGGTATATTATGTCTAGGAAGATTGGCCATACTGAGGCGCAATATCGTAAGTGGATTAAAGAGGGGCGTGGTACTGGCTAGTATCAGGATCACAAGCTGTGGTTAACGGTTTATGATGCGCCATCCGATGGTCGTGTACATAGAGCCTTTGGTTATAAATCCAAACGAACACACCACTTATTATCCGATCTTGACCTATCCATGTTCTACTTGCTTGAGTGGCGGCAAGATGTGCTGCAAGTCAAGGAGCAGTTTCCGCTTGAACGCAATATAACAATAGAGCTTGCTGAATCTACTGGCATCAAATATCCAAATGTTCGAGGTATTGACCAATACTTACCAAGTGACTTTCTTGTTGAAACAACCTCATAGATTAACCACTTTGCATTAACCACATTAGCAAGTTAGTGACATACCGCTAAAAAAGACCCCAGCGTTTAGCCTTGCCCTCACTGCTACTATATAATAACGCTCAAGTATTTTGTTATTATATTAGAGCAAAATACACTAATGTTACTATATAGTATCGTTGGGGGTTTAAGGTTACTATATAGTAACTCTTGGTCGGTTTGTTATAATGTAGTAACATTACAGGTGAGTTAGGTGAACGTATGAAGCTATATGATGGTGAAATCTTAAAAAAGGCGCGTAAAGCGCAAGAGCTGACTCAGGCAGACGTTTGTAAAATACTCGGCATAGGCCGTAGACAAATCTCACAAATGGAAAACGGTGTTTTTGATGGGGGTCTAAAGTACTTCCTTAAGTACTTATCATTATTGAACTTAAAGATTGACATAATCAAAGGAACGAGCGGCTGGGTAAACGATGATGAATATAGTTATATACCCGATGATAAGAATTACCCAGAGAATGAGGAAAGGGCAACATATCAGTCTTCGAGCGCTGCAATAGCAAAGAAAAAACCAGCAGTATTACCAGGTATGGATGAATTAGATTCACTTGTTGATTTGTTATTTAAAAATTCGGGTGATAGTAATGACAAATAAAAACGCACACTACCCTAATCAAATTAAGACAATTGGTGTTAAGTCATTTGGTGAAAATGCAGGGGTTTTACAAAAACCCGCAGAGCATCGATTTACATACTCATCAGCTAATAGAATTAGCTTAACAATGCCTGTTGAAAAAAAGGTTTTTAATCATGGTTCATTGCACCCAATTTTTACTCAAAATTTGCCGGAAGGTGCAATTCGTGCCTACCTATGCGAACGGCTTATCAAAGCAAATAAGGATATTAGGTTTGATGATATGTATATGTTGGCGCTTCAATTTAGTAACGCAATAGGACACTTGGCCTACGGTAGCAATATTACCCAAGCTAAAGCGGAGCCGATTGGCCTTGAGGACGTACTTACTTATAAAGGTAAAGATGGTATTTTTGCGAGCCTCCTAGATCGTTATTATTTACATGGTGTAGCTTCTGGAATGCAGCCCAAGGTGCTCATTCCTGCAACTGCGACAAATGACACAGGGGAAAGAGCTACAGTTCAAACAGATGAATACATTGTGAAAACATTCGACGATGATTTTCCGCTACTCACGGTGAATGAGTTTGTGTGTATGCAAGCAGCAAAGGCGTGCGGCCTAAACCCACCAGCCTGTTACTTGAGTCAGGATTTGAGAACCTACGCTGTAAAGCGGTTTGATATAAAGCTAAAGCGAAAAATTGGGGTTGAAGACTTCACTGTGCTAATGGGTTCTGCAAATACTCAGGAAGCTAAATATCAGTCAAGCTATGAAAATGTAATGAATTTTACAGCAAAATACACAGGGGGTAACCCGCGTGAACTAAGAACGATGTACTCATATATTGTGTTTTGCATGTTGATTGGCAATGGCGACGCTCACTTAAAAAACTTCGCGCTAACTTACGATGGCATGATGGCCGATGTAACTGTTGCCCCCCCATATGACATCACACACACTCCAATTTATCCAGATATCGCAGATGAATCTGCATTAAAAATTAATGGTAATCGAGTGTGGCCATCTCACGCCGAGCTCGTTGATTTTGGTGATAAATTTGGTATTGCCAAACCAGCGCAAATAATAGAAGAATTTGCCGATACGATTGCTGATTATTTGAAGATTAGTGAGGAAGTAAGATTAATGGATGGATTAAGGGAGTCGATTGAGAAGTCCTTAAGCACCGCAAAGGTAGGTGTGTACACTTCAACCGGTTACACGCATAGAAAAAAAAGAAAATTCGAATAAGATAACAACAGACAGCTATTATCTGTCTGTTGTTAGTTAGTACTTTGGTTGCTTAGAACTGCCTAGATACAGGAGGCGGCAGTGACATTTGTAAGGAAAAAGCAAGGCGTGCCTTGCTTATTGTTTTGTTAAAAATCAACTGTTGTGGATGAACAATAAAGTTTCATACTGCTAGGTGGCGACTTGTAGCAGTAAAACTTTACCAGTTCTTGCTGTTTGTTCTACGAAACAAGTAATTTGTTTTAGTTTTTCACTGTTTTGTTTCGTTAAGGTGGTAAATATTTCAGGCTTAGTATGAAACTTTATTATTTGAATCGAGCAAGAATATAAGCTGTTACCTAAGTCCAGTATGAAACTCTATTTTTACAGCCTAAAATTTCAAAGCCAAAACACGGGCCCTACAGCCCCATTCAGTATGAAACTATATTGCTGGGCGACACATGTTAAAAGCAATAATAAACGTTCATACTTAGTATTTAAGTATGAACGTTCTATTTCAGCAATAGAGTTAACAGTTAATTACATGCTGGCAATGAAAATAAGCCGCTGTTCTACTCGATTGCTTAATGGTAACTTGATTCGCTTATAGCGAAAGTAAAAACTCACACCGCTAGAAATCATCTCAAAATCGTAATTATTTTAAGAGGTTACTTGATTTTTTTTAAAAGATGAGCCAATTAGCTTTCCAATAAACTACCGTTACTTTATTAGACCGTATTTCACTTTAATCTAGTTAGGTAACCATTCAGCAATCGCTTTGCCTATTTCATGCGGGGAATCTTCTTGAATGAAGTGGCTTCCTTTAACAGTGACTTCTTTTAGATTTGGCCAGGTCCTTACAAAATCTCTTGCAAAGCCAACGAGAAAAGCGCCAGGTTCAGCATTAATAAATAGTTTTGGAATATCCTCTGAGCTAGCGAGGAAGTTTGCATAACTTTGTACTATTTCTACGGTTTGCGCCGGTTCACCAGCAATAGGTAACTGGCGAGGCCCTGCAAGTGTTGCTCTTCGATTCTCCCCACTTTCTAAAAATGGACGACGATACTCTGCATGCTCTTTATCGCTTAAAGGACGTAAGATCGCAGCTGGAAGCAATGTTTCGATAAAAAAGTTGTCTTCTAATGCCATCTTTAGTCCTTCATCAGAACGTAGTGCTCCAATAGGGCCATGTAAATCAGCAGGAAAATCTTCCCATGACGGAAATGGCGTTACTATGGCTTCCATGAATGCGATAGCTTTTATGGCATGCGGATTTTGCTTAGCCCAATGAAAGCCAACTCCTGACCCCCAGTCATGTAGTACTAGTGTTACATTGTTTTTAATCTCAAGTTTCTCTAAAAGAGCGAAAGTATATTTACTGTTTTCAAATAAAGAGTAGCTACTGTCATCTGTTTGGCTGAGCTTGTCTGAGTCTCCCATGCCGATCATGTCGATTGCAATTAAACGTCCTTTTGATGATAAATAAGGCATTACATTTCGCCAAAGATAGCTGGAAGTTGGATTGCCATGAAGGAATACGATCGGATCGCCACTTCCTTCGTCTATATAGGCCATACGTTTGCCTAATACATTGCAATATTTTTTCGCATATTGGAGTGTCTCTGATTTCATATTGTATTCCTCTAACATTATTATATGACTGAGTCATATAATAATGTGGAATTTTATCATGTCTATATTTTTTTATGATCGAATCACATATAATTTGAGTTATGAACGAAAATAAATACATCGCAAACCTACTTGGCGCCTTTGCTACAGAGGTCTCGAGTCGAATAGAGAATGAAATTTTAAATTTGGGTGGTCGAAGCCTAAATCATGAAGCAGCTTTGGTGGCTATTTATAATCACCCTGAAGAAACGATTGATGTCTTGAGTAAAGTGCTAGGGCTGACTCATTCAGGTGCTGTGCGTTTGATTAACACGCTTGAAGTTGAAAAGCTGGTTAAACGTGTGAAAAGTAAGTTAGATGCTCGCTCGGTTGTACTTACGATTACGGAACAAGGAGCTTCTCGAGTGAGTAGAGTGTTAGCGGCCCGCGAAAAAGTGACCGCTGATCTTTTGAGTCATTATGATGATGAAAGCCGTCAGCAGCTGATAACCTTACTTGAAGTGTGTTTAGGTAACTTTACTAACCAAAAAATAAAGGCACAAAGAGTGTGCCGTTTATGCAATGAAGATATTTGTAGAAAAGTGGGCTGTCCGGTCGAAAAATCAATTAGTTAATATTTAATTAGACTTTGCTATATGTGTCTTCTTTTATCTCTAAAAGTTTGTTAGCTTTAGGGTACTTTTTCTCTAAGGGACTAGCCATGCGCTTTTTATCAATTACTTTTTTAAGTAGCTTTTTTCTTTTGTGTACCCAAAATACGTTGGCGCAGTCTGAAATTAAAAAGCAAACCCCTAATTATACCCAGCAAACCCACAGTTTTAAATCGACCATTTTAAATGAGCAACGCACTGTCGTTGTGCAATTACCAAAAAGCTATCTGGCTCATCCAAATAAGAAATACCCTGTTATCTATCGTTTAGATGGGGCTGATAATGTGCCATTAATAAATGCTGTGCTTGAGCGCTTACAGCAAAATGATCAAGCGCCAGAGGCAATTATTGTTGCGATTGAAAGCACCAATCGACTTAGAGATTTTTACCCCACAGTGAACAAAGAACCACAAGGGCCCGTTGGCGAAGGCGGTGGTGCAGCAAAGTTTTTAGCTTTCGTAGAACAAGAACTGATGCCTTTGGTTAATAAGCAGTATCGCACTCATGATTATAGAGTTATTGCAGGAGCTTCCGCGGCTGGTGTATTTGCTCTTTACGCAATGCAGGCTAACCCCGAGCTATTTCAAGCACATATTGCTTATAGCCCTGCGGTATGGTGGAACTATGGTGCCCCAGTTAATAGCTTAAAAACCTTTATTACTAAAGCCAACAGTATCAACAGCTATGTATATATGAATATCGGCGAAGAAGCCGGCATTATGCGCGAAAGATACGATGATATGCAGCAAACGATGCAAAATAGTAAGGTGCAAAATCTGCGCTTTAAGAGTGATGCCTTTGCAGGTGTTTCGCATAACCTAACCTCAGCTGCAGGGGCATTTAATGCTTACCATGGTTTATTTTTATCTAAACATATGCCTTTGAGTGCACTGGGCGATGATGTTTCATCGATTGATGCCTATTATCAACGTTTATCCCAGCAATGGGGTGAGCAAATAGCGCCACCAGACCGTGCCGTTAGGTTACTTGGTTACAGCTTAACGGATAACCAGCAATTTGAGCGCGCGATTGAGGTGTTTAAGTACAATATCAAAAACTATCCTAAATCAGCGTACGCCTTGTCAGCTTTGTCATATGGCTATGAAATGCAAGGTAATACTCGCCAAGCATTAGTCC
>NZ_CP090419.1:587500-852500 GCF_032716425.1 Pseudoalteromonas sp. N1230-9 | reverse complement strand
TTGTAGAAAACTACTAAAAACTTACCTTTCGCGCAAAAAACAAGCTAAAGGCAGTAAAAAATACAGTTTACTGTACAAAATACAGTCAACTTTTCTCGAGAGGATCTTAAGTATTATCGAAATTAGGTAATACGCAAGTTTTTAAATAAAAAAAGCGCCACTATTTTTAATGGCGCTTTTATCAATCAATAATGGATTAGTACAAGATACTATATAGTTTACGACGATACTTAGACGCCAATGCATCGCCATCAGGTAAAGAGGCAATGATTTCTAGATAGCTTGGTTTTGCATCCGCGTAGTTAAGATCTTTTTTAAGCACATTAAATAACACCTCTAAAGCTTCTTCTTTACGACCCGCGTTATTGAGCGCATTGCTTAGCTCTACTTTTATCTCTAAATCATTTGGGTATTTTTCAACTTTAGCTTGCAGTGCTTTTATTTCTGGAGAGTCTGTTGCAGCTAATGCTTGTTCACACTTTGCTTGAATATTTGTGAAATACGCATCACGTTCATTCTCTGCCACTGAATCTAGTAATGCTTGTGCATCTTCTAATTTATGAATTTGAATACAAATATCAGCTAATACTAATTTTACACGCGTATGGCTCGGATCAAGCTCATAAGCCTGCTTTGCATAATTAAACGCATTATTTAAATCTTGATTAATTAACGCTTGCTTAGCTTGCTCCAGTAATAACTCGTGCTGGGCAGGTAAATGTTTGGCTAGCGCGTCACGAATTTGCTGCTCTGTTTGAGCACCCGGTAACATATCCACAGGCGCTGAATCTTTTAACATCACAAGCGTTGGTAATGCTTGCAAACCAATTTGCTGTGCAAGTTGCGCTGCAAGAGCCTGCTCAACATCACAGTCTAAGGTTGCTACTAATAAATGCTCACCGTATTCATGTGCGATTTTTTCTAAAATGACAGCTTGCTGATGACACTCTGGGTTTTGCGCAGAGTAGAAAGTTAGTAAAACTAATTTTTCGGCTGAGGTCTCACCCAGTACTTGCTGTAAATTCTGTGGAGTAACATTTACCATATTATTCATTTGATCAATTGCACTATATAAGTATTTAGGTTTTTATATGGTGACAAACATAACAATTACAAGCCCATTCAGTCGAGGTCATTATGAAATTATCAGTTATATCTGCTGCGTTATTACTTCTCACTCCCATAACACAAGCAACAACCTTAGATTTAAATCTTCAGAAAACCATGCCAGAGATTGAAAAGCTTTACCTAGATTTACATCAATCTCCAGAACTTTCTTATCATGAAAAACAAACAAGTAAAAAATTAGCAAAGCGACTTACTAAACTTGGCTTTGAGGTTACTGATAATGTAGGTGGCTATGGCGTAGTTGGTATTTATAAAAATGGTACTGGACCAACTGTGATGATCCGTACCGATACAGATGGCTTACCCATTGTTGAACAAACTGGTAAACCGTACGCTTCAAAAGTAACGGTTACAAACGACGAAGGCTCAACTGTAGGTGTAATGCATGGCTGTGGTCATGATATTCACATGAGTTCGTTTATTGGCACAGCCCAACAGTTAATGACACACAAAGATCAGTGGCAAGGTACATTAATGATGGTCGCACAACCCGCTGAAGAAGTAGGCGGTGGTGCAAAAGCAATGCTTAAAGAAGGACTTTTTACCAAGTACCCTACGCCTAACCACGTTATTGCTTTACATGTCAGTGCCAGTGTTCCAGCTGGTAAAATCAGCATGAAAAATGAGTACACAATGGCAAGTGTTGACTCAGTTGATATTACTGTAAAGGGTAAAGGCGGTCACGGTGCTTACCCACACACAACCATTGACCCTGTTGTGATTGCTTCGCGTATTGTATTAGCACTACAAACGATCACTAGCAGAGAATTGTCACCATTAGAGCCATCAGTGATCACCGTTGGCTCAATTCACGGTGGCTCTAAACACAATGTCATTTCAGATGAAGTTAAACTGCAATTAACGCTTCGTAGTTATAACCCTGAAGTGCGATTACAACAAATCGCAGCAATTAAACGTATCTCTAAAGGGATTGCATTAAGTGCAGGACTTGATGAAAGCTTAGCGCCCGAAGTGTATGTGCATGAAGATGAGTCTATTCCATCTACTTATAATAATCCTGAGCAAACCAATCTAGTCCGTAATGCTATTTCTAACGCAATAGGCAAGAGCAATGTACTGGAAACTGACGCTGTGATGGCCGGCGAAGACTTTGGTTTATACGGACGTACAGATAAGAATATTCCAATTACTTTATTTTGGTTAGGTGGTGTTGAGCCTAGTCAGTATGATGCGGCGATGCAATCTGGTGCAACATTACCTTCTTTACACTCAAGTAAGTTTGCACCTGATTACAAAAAAGCACTTCCTACGGGTATTACAGCTATGAGTAATGCCGCGGTTGCCCTATTCAACAAACAGTAGTTTAGGTTGATTTAGCTCTGGGCTTAGCTTTTCTTTTAAAACGTCGCTTTTGCGGCGTTTTTGGTAATTGAGCAAAGACTTGACTATCGCACTGTTTGGCTTGATCGACTAAAGCATGTAACTCAGTCAGTAATGGCGTTAAAAACTGCTGATAACTCATATGCTGTTCAGCTATGTTCCCTAATGATGCTTCCCACTTAGCTGTTAAGTCAGGGCTAGCAAGCTGCTCTGGTAAAGTGCTAATAAGTGCTTTACCTGTTGCTGTAGCTAAAATGTTTTTACCTTGACGCTCTAAAAAGCGGCGCTTGAATAAAAGCTCAAGAATGCCTGCCCGTGTAGCCTCAGTCCCTAGACCATCCGTTTCTTTGAGGATCTTTTTAATTTCAGAGTCTTTTACATATCGGCTGATGCCTGTCATAGCACTTAGTAAGGTCGCATCAGTAAAGTGCGCTGGCGGTGTGGTCATTTTGTCTATCACTTCACCTTGATTACAATGCAGCGGCTGACCTTTTTCAAGTGCAGGTAAGGTTTGCTCATCTTTTAACTCTGTTTTGCCCATTAATGTTTTAAACCCTAAGCTAATATCTTGCTTAGCAGCAGCTTTAAAAAGACCACCCGCAATTTCAACCGTTATTTTGGTTTCGTTAAACACATAGTCTGGATAAAACTGAATTAAATAATGACGACAGATCAATCGATAGATTTTTTGTTCGTCACTATTTAATGATGCTGAGCGTAGCTGCTTTTCGGTAGGAACAATCGCGTGGTGAGCTGCAACCTTGTTGTCATTAAAACATTTACTCTGCTTGCTCATATCAGCTTGCTTACAAGCTTCACTACTTTGCCCTTCATTATTAGCAATTGCAGCAATAATACTCGTTGCATCTTTATGGTGTTCTTTTGGTAAATAGCGATTATCTGAACGAGGATACGTAATTAACTTATGGCGTTCGTACAAACTTTGACAGGTATCGAGCACCTTTTGTGCTGGCATTGAAAACGCTTTTGCTGCATCGATTTGTAAAGCAGATAAGTTATAAGGCAATGGGGCTTGTTGTTTTTTTTGTTTTTGCTCAAGCTCAACCACCTTAGCTGGTTGATTAGTTATTCGTGACACAACATTTTCAGCAAGTCCTCTATGTAATACTCTACCTTCTTCATCTTGATAGGGCTCGCATGCTTTACTTGGTTGCCACTTAGCAGAAAATGTTTGCTGCTGCTCTGTTTCGAGATGAGCCAAAACTTCGTAGAAAGGTTTTGCCACAAAGTTAGCTATTTCATTATCGCGATTTACAACTAGCCCTAAAATAGGTGTTTGAACACGACCTACAGACAACACATTACCAAACCCTGCTTTTTGTCCAGCAAGCGTATAAGCTCGCGTTAAATTCATGCCAAATAACCAATCAGCACGTGAGCGAGCTAAGGCTGATACGCTCAAGGGAATAAAATCGCGATTCGACTTTAAATTATTCAGCGCTTTTTTAACTGCACTTAAGTTTAAGTCGCTTATTAAGAGTCGCTGGATTTGCTGTTTTTTAGCTTGGCTTAGTTTTACCTGTTCAATTACTTCATCTACCAATAACTGTCCTTCACGGTCAGGATCACCGGCATGGACGATTATACTCGCTTGCTTAATCAGCTTTTTTAATACGGTGAGTTGTTTGCGTGTTTTTGCTTTAGGTTTTAACTGCCATTGTTCGGGCACGATAGGTAAGTGCTCAAATCGCCACTTTTTAAAACTTGCGTCGTAATCGTCAGGCTCAGCTTGCTCAAGCAAATGGCCAATACACCAAGAAACACAATCACCATTAGCAAGCTCAATATAGCCATCTTGCTTTTTTTGTGGTTTTGGCAATGCATCAGCAATGGCTCTTGCTAGGGACGGCTTTTCGGCAATGTAAAGTTTCATAATGCAACACTAAATACTGTTTTTATAAACAGTAGTCTAACACAGCATTTTTTACTTAGGAATGGTCTCAGCGAGCCTATTGCGACGGGTGAATAAGTAAATCATAGGCAAATAACATACAACTACGGTGCCTATATTAATAAGAGGGAGTAAGGTTTTATACATATATGTGCTATACGATAAATCCCATAAGTGAATATCAATTACGCGAAATAGTTGTAATATGGGTGCCATTACAACGACTAACTGCCCTAGTACGCTCTGCCAAAGATAAACCTTATCTTTTATACCAAGATAAGCAATGATGGCCATCCATGCTATGTCATTAAATGCCCATACAACGTAACGCCAAACAAAGATGTCATCAAACTCGCTAAGGCTTGAATGGATAAGAGTGCCATATAGAAAAAAACTAGCGGTTATTACAGAAAACCTAAAGGCGAGCCAATCATTTCTGATATAAAAAACAAAAATAGCTGGGCTCAGAATGAACACCCAGCTATTACCCAATATAACAATAAAAGAGTTAAACCAATCCGGCACAAGTAGCGACCTTAATTAGTTTTCTGTTTTACCATCGTTACCATCACCGTTACCTGGCAGGTAGCAATACTTATCGAGCTTTTTCATTCTTATACCCATTACATTCTTTAACTAATTGTAACTGTAACTGATTTAGGGTCTTACATCAATAGGATCCGACTCTTGCGCCTTGCCTTGCATAATTGAGATTTCGACGCGACGGTTACGCTTTCTATCTTCATCGGTAACATTGGGAACAAGTGGCCTCGTTTCAGCATGGCCCACTACGACCATTCTCGATTTATCGAAACCTGGCGCTTTTTCCATTTCACTTGCAACTGCAACTGCACGCTTCGAAGATAAATCCCAATTATTGGTATATAGCTCATTGGAAACCTGAAAATCATCAGTGTGACCAGATACCGTTATTTCGCCAGGCACGTCTTTTAGCAAGGTTGCAATATCTCGAATAATTGGTTTGAATTTAGGTTGTAAAAACGCACTCCCTGAAGGAAATGAGCCATTTTCCCGAATACGAATAATAATTTGCTGGCCTAAAGACTCTAGTTCAATCGCACCATCAATAATCTGTTGTTCAAGTTGTTGCGCAATTTTCTTCACAAGCTCGTTGGTTTGTTCTTGATTCGCAGCGGAAATAGATTGATCCATCGCTTGTTCTTGCGCTGTACTTTGAGACTCACCGCCACGCTTATTACCACGCTGCTCTTGACGTCCACCTGCTGAGCTTTCATCACCGGCTTGGAATTCCAACATCTGCTGGGTCATTTCAACCGTTTGTTGTTGAATTGTTTCGATAGGCGTAGGCTCGGGTTTACCTGGCGTAAACTCCATGGCTATTACTGAAGTTCCTTTTGGGATGTCTTTTACTTCAATTTTGTTTTGCACACCAAAAGCAAACTTCATTGAGCCAGCAATTTGCTTAAACTTAAGAACATCCATTTCAGAAAAGGCAAGCAAGAGTACAAAGAAGCACATTAACAGTGACATTAAATCTGCGAAGGTTCCCATCCAAGCTGGTAAACCCGGAGGTGGACATTTGCACTCTTGATCAGACATGCTTACTCCTCAGTATCCACTTTTCGTTTAGACTCTGCTAAGTAGTTTTTCAAGATACCTTCTATTACTTTCGGGTTTTGACCGTCTTGAATACCGAGTACTGCGTCGAGAATTAAGCGTTGATTAAGAGCCTCTTCGTCTTTACGTAGCTCTAGTTTGACCTGAATTGGAATAGCAACCACGTTCGCTAAGAAAGCACCATATAATGTCGTTAATAATGCAACAGCCATCGCAGGACCGATAGCTTTAGGATCATCCATATTTGATAACATGGCAACAAGGCCAATTAGCGTGCCTATCATACCCATTGCAGGAGCTATGTCGGCTAACGATTTAAATAATCCTGCGCCATGTTCATGACGAGTGGCAGTAAGTGCGATATCTTTTTGCAAGGTAGCACGAACCACATCGGCGTCATGACCATCGACGAGCATATCAACGCCCTTGCGCATAAAGCCATTAGGAATTTCAGCTTCTTCAAGTGCTAAAAAACCACCTTTACGTGCTGAATCAGCTAACTCTACAGCTTTCTCTATTAGCTCTTCTGGAGATTCTATCTTGAACATGAAAGCTTTCGCGGCAACTTTACCTATGCCCAAAAACTGACCCATAGTAAAGTTTGACAACACAATGAAAATAGAGCCGCCAAATACAATGACCACCGAAGGGGTGTTATAAAACATTGCAACTTGGCCATCACTACTTAACACCATCGACATAGCAATTAAGCCTATGGCACCAAGAATACCTATTATGGTTGCTAAATCCACATACCCCTCCAGAGGAACAATTGCACGATACCCTAAGGCATCAAATTTTTATTATTAACTGCTTATCGGCAAGCAATTGAAATACTTAAATCATTAAATGAATTAATTTTATTTTAATGTAAGTTTCTCAAGCTACAAGTTTATCTTGTGTCTAAAAGCGTAAAAATAGCATATTGGCGTTGCTTTATGCGTAAAAAAACACATCATTCTTTGACCTAGTTTAGCATTCCCCCTAAAATTGGCCTCACTTTCTATCAGCTAGTGAGGCCACTATGGCAGCGAAGAAACCAGAAAACTTGAGCTTTGAAGAAGCCTTGGATGAATTATCTAATATTGTTGTACAAATGGAACAGGGTGACTTGTCATTAGAGCAATCTCTTAAGCAGTTTGAACGTGGTATTGCATTAGCTAATGCCTCATCAGGTAAACTACAACAAGCAGAACAAAAAGTTGCCATACTTATGGGTAACGATAGCCAAGCTCCACTGAGCAATTTCGATTCAAATTTGGACTAATTTCAGTGCAATTAATAGACCAACTGCAAGATGCTCGCAATGATGTTGAAGCAACACTTAATCACTATTTTGATCAGCCTTTAGATACCGAACAAACAATAAAAGAAGCCACTCATTATGGCGTGTTAAATGGCGGCAAACGATTACGTCCTTACCTTGTTTATGCAACAGGTAGGATGATGGGGGCACAGAAAAAAGACCTCGATATTCTTGCAGCAGCCATTGAGTGTATCCATAGCTATTCACTAGTTCATGATGACTTACCAGCAATGGATGATGACGATCTGCGACGTGGCCGCCCTACTTGCCATATAGTTTATGGTGAAGCAAACGCTATTCTTGCAGGTGATGCACTACAAACACTTGCCTTTGACTTAATTGCCAATCATCCTTTTTCTGTACCGCCAGCGCAGCAAATAAAAATGATCGCCTCATTAAGCAAAGCCTCAGGTATTGAAGGTATGGTAGGTGGTCAAGCGCTTGATATTAGTGCGACGAATAATGAAATCAGTGTCGAACAATTAGAGCGTATTCACCAACTGAAGACAGGGGCACTGCTTAATTGTGCAATAACCCTAGGTGCATTGTGTGCCAATCAGTGTGACGAACACACATTAAAACAGCTTAATTTGTTTGGACAAGCGATAGGTCTGGCTTTTCAGGTACAAGACGATATCCTAGATGTCGAAGCAGATACAGAAACACTTGGCAAACCGCAAGGGTCAGATATTGCAGCAAATAAAGCAACCTACCCCGCTCTTTTAGGACTGGATGGCGCAAAGCAAAAAGCGCAAGATTTACTCGCGCAAGCACATCAAGCTTTAGAGGCGATTAATTTCGATACGAGTGAACTGGCAAGGCTTGCCAACTATATTGTTGAACGCAAATATTGATGCGTAAAACAACGACAAAATAACTAAAAAATCAGAGTCACAATAAGCTATAATGCACTCTGGTTAGCGAAGGATGTATATAAAATCATGACACTTGATAGTAGCAAGTATCCATTATTAAGTTTGGTTGACGAGCCAGCACAGCTGCGTGATTTAGCGCAAGATAAATTACCTGCGTTTAGTAAAGAGTTACGCGAGTACCTGCTTAACTCAGTCTCGCAAAGTAGTGGTCATTTAGCCTCTGGGTTAGGCACGGTTGAATTAACTGTCGCTCTGCATTATGTCTATAACACGCCCTCTGATCGACTCGTTTGGGATGTAGGCCATCAAGCCTATCCACATAAAATTTTAACGGGTCGCCGTGACCAGATGCATACTATTCGTCAAAAAGACGGCTTACACCCTTTCCCATTTCGCGAAGAAAGCCAGTACGACACATTTAGTGTGGGTCACTCAAGTACATCAATTTCAGCCGCGCTAGGAATGGCCATTGCCGCTGAAAAAGAAGGTAAAGATCGAAAAACCGTAGCTGTTATTGGTGATGGTGCGATTACCGCAGGTATGGCATTCGAAGCGATGAACCACATGGGTGATGTAAACCCTAACGTATTAATTATCTTAAATGATAATGAAATGTCGATTTCTGAAAACGTGGGTGCACTGAACAATCATTTTGCACGAATCTTATCAGGTAGTTTTTATACCAACATCCGTGAAGGCAGCAAAAAGCTGCTATCAGGCTTGCCTCCAGTAAAAGAGCTTGCAAGTCGCATGGAAGAGCACTTAAAAGGTATGGTCATCCCTGGCACTTTCTTTGAAGAGCTGGGTTTAAATTATATCGGCCCGATTGATGGGCACGATGTAAATATGTTGGTTGATACCTTACGCAATATGCGTAATCTTAAAGGCCCACAATTACTGCACATAAAAACGCAAAAAGGGAAAGGTTATAAACCTGCTGAAGCGGACCCTATTGGCTACCATGGTGTACCAAAATTTGATCCAAGCATATCAAAACTACCCAAATCAAAACCAGGAGCCGCAACATTCTCTAATGTATTTGGTGACTGGCTTTGTGATATGGCTGCACAAGACGACAAGCTGATGGCGATTACCCCAGCAATGCGTGAAGGCTCAGGCATGGTACGCTTTTCGAAAGAATACCCCGAGCAATACTTTGACGTTGCTATTGCGGAGCAACATGCAGTAACACTGGCAGCAGGTTTAGCATGTGAAGGCTTAAAACCAGTTGTTGCCATTTACTCAAGCTTTTTACAACGTGCATATGATCAGCTCATTCATGATGTGGCACTACAAAACCTTCCTGTTTTATTTGCCATTGACCGTGCAGGTATTGTTGGCGCAGACGGGGAAACTCACCAAGGTGCCTACGACCTAAGCTTTATGCGCTGCATACCTAACATGATTATCATGGCACCTAGCGACACCAATGAGTGCCGACAAATGCTTTACACTGGTTACCAATGTAATCAACCAGTGGCTGTTCGCTACCCGCGTGGCAGTGCGGGCAATTGTGACGTTGAAACGCAAATGAGCGCAATTGAAATAGGCCGTGCACGCACTATACGCAAAGGCAGTAAAGTGGCGATTTTATCGTTTGGCACATTACTAGAAAACGCTGAACTGGCGGCAAAAGGACTCAACGCCAGCTTACTTGATATGCGTTTTATTAAGCCGCTTGATACACACGCTATTGATGACTTACTAGCAGAGCACGATGTACTTGTGACATTAGAAGACAACGCCATTGCTGGCGGTGCTGGCTCTGCAGTAAATGAGTATTTAGCAGCCGCTAAAGCGAATGTGAAAATATTGAACTTAGGTATTCCTGATGAATTCATTAAGCATGGCACTCAACAAGAGATGCATGCAGAAATGGGATTAGATCCCCAAGGAATAGTAACCAGTATCAACGCATTCATAACCTGACATTAATTTACAAAAAGGAGCATAGAGCTCCTTTTTTTATTTATAGAACAATCACATCCAAAAAAATTGAAAAATAATTAATTTTTCTGCATCCAATCATACCCCTTCTTCGTTTATTCAATGAGGTTAACCCGTGAGCAAGTAATATGCTTTAAGCTGTGCTAAGCAAAACCGATGTCTGTTCACATTTGATGGAATATTAAAGAAGGTATGAACAAATGAAAGCGTTTAAAAACAACCTAGCAGTAGAACAAATCGACACTCAATCTAAACTTATGAAATTAACAATTTCGGCCTTAGCACTCGCTGTTACGATTGGTATTGCAGGCTGCAGTGGCGATGATGGTAAAGACGGTGCAGCAGGTCAACAAGGTGTTGCAGGACAAGATGGTTCAGATGGAATGGATGGAATGGATGGGCAAAATGGTGCGCCAGGCTTTGCGGCAGCCACCTTTATTCTAGCTAACAATGGCGCTGATAACGCAGGCACAGTCAACTTGATTGATCAAAATGCGGCTAAATTAAGTACGTTTAATAGCGGCGCCAACGAAGGTGTTGCATTCGATAGCCTAGGTAATTTAGTGCAAGCAGCGGATTCTGGTAATGGCTCGTTAAGCACCGTATGTCAGGTGCTCAGTCGTAGCGATGGCAGCTACAACAGCAGTATTGATCGTATGATAAGCGGTACTAACACAACCCTTGTCAACCCTAAGGGTATTCATGTATCTCATAAGCATGGCTTGGTGCTGATTGCTGATTTTAATGCGATGCAAGTCACTGTATTCGGTAAAGAAGCTGCAGGTGATGTGGCCCCACTTGCAACAACAATCACAGATGCAAAACCATGGGACTTAACCTACGACGATGACAACGATCGTTTATACGTTGCACTAACCAATGGTGATGTAGCAGTTTATGACAATTACGTCAGTGGTGGCTTTGTCGCAACACCAGCCCTAACAATTACACCTAGCGATGACAGTGGTGCTAAAGTTTCAGTCAACATTCATGGCATCGCGCTTGATATGCAAACTAACACCTTAGTACTCTCTGATGTAGGCAGTGCATCAGATGCAACAGATGGTGCAATTTTTGTTATTTCTGATGCTTCACAAGCCAGTGGCATGGTCGCGGTAGATCGTCATATTGCAGGGCCTATGTCTATGCTAGGTAACCCAGTTGATATAAGCCTCACAGGGAGTGACTTAAGAGTCGCTGAAAAATCAAATGACGCAGTTCTGGTCTTTAGTAACATATTTGCAGGCCCAAGCGGTGATATTTCGCCAGACTTAGTCACTGCGACCACAAAACCAGAATCAATTACAGAAACCATCATGCATAACGATATGCAAGATAGCTCAGATAGTATCATGGTAAATATGCCACTACTTGGTGTTGCAGTCAGCAGTAACCCAGGGACCGCAGGCCCTACTACAGGGCAAATTAGTCGTTTAAATGCTCCTTTAACAGCCGAGCTTGCGACTTATAATGCAAGCCAAACCATTGAAAGTGTTGCATTCGACAAATCAGGAACCAGCTATGCCACATTTGATAATGCAAGCACGTCAATTGGCGGCGTTGCAATTTCAACTAAAGTGGCGACTTCTCGTGATGGCGAAAGTTTTTCAATGGCTCAAGACAGATTAATTACCGGCGCAAATACCGGTATTATTTCACCGAAGGGGCTTGATGTAGCATCTGATGCTGGCATGGTATTTGTTGCAGAATTCAATCCAACTACACCTGGGGTGCTGATATTTTCAAGCTGCGCAACAGGTGACGTAAGCCCACTCATGACACTGACTCCTAGTGCTAGTGCGCGCCCTTGGGATGTTGACTATGACTCTGCAACAGATAAAGCGTTTGTTGCACTGACCAATGGGACGGTTGCAGTGTTCGATGAAGTTAAAAGCAAATGGCTAGCGGGCATGACAACTATTTCCGGTGAAGATCGCTTAATTACTCCTGCATCGGGTGGTACTGCATTTGCGGCGCCAACAAACATTCATGGCATAGACTACGACCCAACCAGTGACTCGTTAATTATCTCTGATGTAGGCAGTGCTGCGGATGCAACAGACGGTAAAATTTACGTGATAAATAATGCATCAATGGCAAGTGGTTTAACCAACGTTAGCGTTAACATCGCAGGCCCCGCTAGTCAGCTTGGTAACCCTGTAGATATTATGTACACAGGCAGCCATCTCTATGTTGCTGAGAAATCAAACGGTCTAGTAATGCGTTTCGACAATATTTTAAATAGCCCCGGAGGCGATATAGCTGCAGATGTCAGCTACTCATTTACAGCGCCTGAGTCGGTGGCTATTTTACCAGCTTGGCTTAACCACTAAACCATCAATAGGCGTTTAGGTAACAAGCGCCTTGGTTGGCCTCCAATGCCTTATCTAGCCCTAGATAAGGCATTTTTATTTAGCGCATCCAGATTTTAATATCTGCTAGACCATTAGCCTGAAGAGCGCTGAGTTGCTGATCAACATTTTGAGTTTGTTCAAACTCAAATGCGTCAAGCTGCTCATCAAACGTTATATTAGCCACCCCGTCGCCACCACGCTTTTTAACTTGATGTAGCGCGATATCTGCAAGGTTCACTGATGTTTCCCAACCAATAACTTGCCCACCTAGCAAAGGAAGCGGATAAAAAGACCATCCAAGAGAAGCTGTAATGGTTGTTGACTCTCCATTTGGAAGTCTAAATGCATTACCCGCAATAGCCTCACACAGTTCAGCTGCATAACTATCTATACCAGAACGTTTAAAATCACGCAGTAAAAGTAAGAACTCATCACCACTCCAACGTGCAACATAATCGGAGCCTTGGGTACGACTATTCAACAGTGTAGCCATTTGCTGTAAGCAACTATCACCAGCCAGCGGTCCATAGGCGTCATTGATACGGCTAAAATTATCAAAGTTAATAATCATCAATACTAAGGATTTACCCTGCGCTTGCAGTGATTGCGAGTTACGCTGAAAGTGCTCAATATCCTTAGGAAGTTGATCAAATAAGAAGCGACGACTACGAAGCCCGGTAAGCTCATCTGAGTGACTCACTAATTTAAGCTGTGAGTTCACTTGATTAAGCTTATCGTTCGCTTCACGAAGCTCTACGGTGCGTTCTGTTACTAAGCTTTCAAGGGCTAACTGCTTGCGTTTTTCTTGCGCTCTAAACACCCAAAAGACAAGATAAAATAATAAAATAAAGCTGCTTGTGATGAGCAATCTAAAATAAATAGTTTCATCAAATCGTTGCGGCACAACAAACGCATATTCTGTTCTGCGCGCTTTCTGCCAATCTTCACCGCGGCGTTTAGCTTCTAGATGAAATAAAAAAGAGCCCGGTGGTAAGTTAGTGTAGATTGCTTCGCGACGTGTATTTGCATAGCGCCAGTGACTATCTAACCCACTTAATCGGTAACGGAACTCAATACTTGAAGGAGCATAATAATCGATAGCGGTGTACTTAATGGTGACATCTCGCTCATCAATTTGTAATTCAGGTTTAGCACCGAGCGAGGCCGTACTCATTTGACGAAGAGGTGTGGTAATGTTTTCAATACGTGGCTTAAGCGCTTTAACACCAAATAGTTCAACACTTTTAGGTATTTCAACGACCCCTTGTAGACTTGGATACCAAATCGAATTACCAGTGTCCGCCACCGCATCATGACCAAGACCTGCACAACATTGGCTAGCTTTACCATCAAGCTGGCGGTCAAATGACGAAATAACCTGCTCAACTTTCAAGCTCTCAATGTCAGTACTAAACTGCTCAACAGGCATACGGTATACGCCTTTCATGGTACTGACCCAGATACGCTTTAGTTGTTTGTCGTAGACAAGACTGAAAATAGAGCCATAGGGTAAACCGTCAGTAGCATCTAGCTGACGCCACTGCCCTTGTGTACTGCGATAAAATAAACCATCATTCAAAGAGCCAATTAAAATACCCACACCGTCGATATTTAAAATACTGGTCACATACGCACTCTCTAAACTGGTCTGATCGCCAATTTTCTCAATACCGCGGTCGGTAAAGTAGTAAGCACCTTTACTGGTGCCAATTAAGCCAAAGTTTTGCTCATCCAATACGTAGGTTATAAATTTACTGCTTAAAAAAGCGTTGTAAGCAAATGGCGTTAACCCCCCATAACTTAAGCGATACATGCCTCGACCCGTGCCAAGCCAAAAACCACCTTTGTTTGAACGGCTAATTGCAAATACGGGGTTATCACGAAGAGCTCGACCAGGTACCGTATATAGACGCTGGTTTTCATAATAAAAAACGCCTCGACCAGTGGCAATATAGAGGCGGTCGCCATCAAATTGTAAGTCATGCACCGCAGCCCGACCAAATTGATTGCTGGGTATTTGATTTACAAAATTTTTATTGTAATCGAAGTAACCAACACCACTACGGTTAGCAACCCATAACTTACCGTCAGGCGCTTGGCTGATCGCCATCACCGCTTCGGTCATATTTGAAATAGCAGAATGGCGCTCTATTCGCCCTTCGTGAGCAAGCCATAAACCTTCACTAAAGCTTGCCAGCCAAATATTATTTTGATTATCACGAAATATGTCAGCAAACCAAATGCTCTGATCTAACTGACTAGGCTCAACCCACTGCCAGTCACCTGAGTTATCTCTAAATAATAAACGACCATAGGTGGAAATCCACAGCGCACCATCTGAATCGCTCATAAACTTATAAACAGCTGAGTTGCTCGCGTTAGGGAGTGGGAATGGACGCAGCTCATCATCTAAATCAAGAAAGTATGCACCCAGCTCCGATGCCAAATATAAGTTCCCCTCAAGCCAAGCCATATCATGGATAATGGTCTGCGCTAGGCGCTCGGGTAATGACACTTTTGCGGTAAGTTCTAAACGTAGTTTTGCAAAGTCAGATGAAGTATTGGTTAAACGTAATAAGTGACGCTCATTAACCAACCATATACCTTCTGGTGATAGCGCCATTTGACTGACTGAACCGACAATTTGCGTAATTGGTGTGGCATTAGATACAGGCACGACCAAGGCTGAATTTTGATTTAATGTAACCTGATTACGTGCTACGAAATAAAGGCCATTGGCTGCAATCCAAATACTGCCTTTTGAGTCTTCAAGAATATCGCGAACAGGCCCTTTTACGTTAAAGGTTTGCGACATCATAGTTTTAGGGTCAAGTGTTACCAAACCATTTTTGGTACCAACCCAAAGTAACCCAGTGCTATCTACCAATAGCTTATTAATACCATTACTAGGTAGAAAATCGCTATTTTGTGTATTGAAGTTAGTAAAGGTGTTTCCATCAAAGCGGCTTAGGCCAAACTGTGTGCCTAGCCACATATAGCCTTGCTCATCTTGAGCAATACTTTTTAAAGATTGTGAGGGCAAGCCATTTTGGATATTCCACTGTTTAACGACGTAGTCGGTAATAGACGCAAATGCAGACGTGCTGCAAAGCATCAACAAACAGAGAATTATAAATCGCATCATATACTTGCCACCAAGTAACACCTAACTCATCGTTTAAAAAGGTAAATAGCCTGCTTTAAACAAGGCTTGAACACAAATTAATGAAAATATACCTGCTAAAATATCATCAGCCATGATGCCCAAGCCACCGTGTAAACGTCTATCTAAAATTCGGATAGGACCTGGTTTAGCAATATCAAAAAAGCGGAACAATAAAAAACCAACCAATAGTGACTGCCAACTTAATGCGGCACCCATCATGGTGATATAATAACCAGCAACTTCATCCCAAACAATGGCTGGATGATCATGCACCCCTAAGTCATCGGCTGTTTTACCACAGGCCCAAATACCAAACACGCTGATCACAATTGCAAACACAATCTGTAACCACAGCGGAAAATACATAGTGGTGAAAATAAATGGCAAGGCAGCAAAGGTACCAAAGGTGCCTGGTGCTTTAGGTGCAAGACCTAAACCAAAACCCAAACCAAAAAACTGGTGTGGGCGTTTTAAGTTGAATAAACGGTTATTGCTCAAACCGGCTCCTTCGTAAAGTGCTGAAAGCCCTTACCTTGATAGTTAAATTTTTCACCATCAAGTAATAGCTCAATCTCGCCCTCGCCACTTTTAATTTGCCCAACACAACTCGCTTCAACGCCGTACTGGCGTAGTTTCATATCTACCATGCTTTTATTACTTTCAGGCACAGTAAACAACAACTCGTAGTCGTCACCGTAATTTAGAATGTAATCAAATTGCTCTCTACGTGGGATCGACGAATTTAATGCATCTGACACAGGCACTTTATCAACATTAATCACAGCACTAACTTGCGATAGCGCTAAAATATGGCCTAAATCTGCCAGTAAGCCATCAGAAATATCAATGGCCGATGAGGCTGCACCGCGTAGAACTTGACCTGCAGCCACACGGGGGGTCGGGTAATCGAGGCGATTATTCAAATAGCTTAAATGTTCAGGGGCAATATCAAGGCCTTGCTTACGGGCTTCAATGGCTACGCCAGCATCCCCTAGTGGACCAGTTACATAAATCCAATCACCCACTTTAGCGCCACTACGACGCAACGCTTTGCCTTCAGGTACAATGCCTTTAGCACAAATGGTAATCGTTAAAGGGCCTTGTGTAGTGTCACCGCCAATGATCTGCACATTGAAGTACTCTGCAATCTCATGCATGCCTTCGGTGAACTGTTCAAGCCACTCTATATTAGCTTCTGGCAATGTTAAACCAACCGAAACCCACGTAGGTTCAGCGCCCATAGCAGCCAAATCACTTAAATTAACGGCTAAAGCACGGTGCCCAAGAGCACGCGGTGATATATCATCAAAAAAGTGTACACCCGCAACTAAGGTATCTGTTGTTACTGCCAGTTGGCAGTTTTCAGGCACGGTCACTAACGCACAATCGTCACCAATTCCAAGGTTTACATCACGACGAATAATGCCGCGACCTTTAAAGTAACGATTGATTAATTCAAATTCCTTCATACACAAAAAAGCCGGCCCAAGCCGGCTCTCCTTTACGGGGTTGATTACTTGCGCAGCTCTTTCACTGCTTTATCAAGTACACCGTTAACAAATTTATGGCTGTCTTCAGCACCAAACATCTTCGCAAGCTCAATGCCTTCATTGATTGCTACTTTGTAAGGTACGTCTTCACGGAATTTCAGCTCGTAGCCAGACAGACGTAAAATTGCTTTTTCGACCATGTCTAACTCATCAGCTGGGCGTGCTAAATGTGGTGCAACGATTTCATCTAATTGCTTACAGTTAACAACAACACCGCGTGCTAGGTCTTTGAAATATTCGACGTCGATTTTAGTCACATCATTTTCAATTAACATTTGCTGTTCAATATCAGCAATTGGGTTACCGCTTAACTGCCAAGAGTATACGGCTTGAAGTGCTAAGATACGTGCTTTACGTCTTGCTGCTGGTTTCACAGAGATTCCTTAAACTTAAATTTTGTCTAACACATTAACCATTTCAAGCGCACCTAAAGCAGCTTCGCCGCCTTTATTACCCATTTTGGTACCTGCGCGCTCAATTGCTTGCTCAATGCTTTCAGTGGTTAATACGCCAAATGCAACCGGGATATCGTACTCAAGAGATACTTGCGCAAGACCTTTGTTTGATTCGCCAGCGACTAAATCAAAGTGTGGTGTACCACCTCTGATCACTACGCCTAGAGCGATGATTGCATCGTGTTCTTTCTTTGCTGCAACGCGTTTTGCTGCTAAAGGTAATTCAACGGCACCTGGTACGTAAACAACAGTAATGTCGTCGTCAGATACGCCACCTGTGCGTTTAAGCTCATCAACAGCACCTGCTAATAGGCTACTACCAATAAAGTCATTAAAACGAGAAATGACAATGGCAAATTTTTTGCCTGGTGCGTATTTGTTACCTTCAATAATTTTCATTTAATAACCCTAAAAAATAAGTTTAAGCGGTTGCGATTGCGCAAAAATTACGGCGCATAATACCACAAAAATATAAAAGTAGCCTAGTTAATTAAGACTGCGGCTCAACGTAGTCAACCACCTCTAAGTGGAAACCAGATAACGCATGGTACTTTTTCGGACGGCTCATTAAACGCATCTTTTCAATACCTAAATCAGCTAGGATCTGAGAGCCGACCCCCACCGTACGCGATGTACCTTGGAATTTACGATGACTGACATTTTCACCCACATCTTCAGCGGCAAATGCTTTTACTGTTGCTTCAAGCTCTTCGGTTGACTCTTGTTTACCTAAAATCACTAATACACCATCATGTTTAGCAATATAAGCCATTGCATCAGATAAACCCCAACTACGGTCAGCATTGCGATCTGAGAGCAAAATATCATTAAACGTACTTTGTAAGTGAACACGTACTAACGTTGGCTCATCTTTAGATACGTCACCTTTTTGTAAAACATAATGAAGTTGACCATCAATAGTGTCTTTGTAGGTCACTAAATCAAACTCACCGTGATCGGTTGGCAGTTTACATTTAGCAACGCGCTCAATGGTGGTTTCGTTTAGGTTTCTGTACTCGATTAAATCCGCAATGGTGCCAATCTTTAAGTCATGCTCTTTCGCAAATACTTCAAGATCAGGGCGACGTGCCATGGTGCCATCTGCATTTAAAATTTCAACAATCACTGATGAAGGCTCAAGACCCGCTAAACGCGCTAAATCACAACCTGCTTCAGTATGACCTGCACGTGTTAACACGCCACCTGGCTGCGCCATAATCGGAAAAATATGCCCTGGTTGAACGATATCGCTAGGCACGGCTCCTTTAGCAATAGCCGCTTGCACTGTGCGTGCACGGTCGGCCGCCGAAATGCCGGTTGTTACACCTTTTGCCGCTTCAATTGACATAGTGAAATTAGTTGAAAAGGCAGCACCGTTATTTTTGACCATAAGTGGTAATTCTAACTGCTGACAACGCTCTTGTGTCATGGTTAAACAAATTAAACCACGGCCGTGTGTTGCCATAAAGTTGATGGCATCAGCACTAATATGTTCTGCTGCGATGATTAAATCGCCTTCATTTTCTCTGTCTTCATCGTCCATTAAAATAACCATTTTACCGGCTTTAATGTCATCGATAATTTCTTGCGCGCTGTGTAAATTCATAATGTGCCCATGAGAGTATGATTAATTAGACCTATCCGTGCTTATTTAATAAAGCCAGCTTGTGCTAGCAAGCTCATTGATATGTCTGAACGGGAAGGTTGTTCAGCCCCTTTTATTAGGCGCTCTAAGTAGCGAGCAATCTGGTCAACTTCTAAGTTCACCTGAGTACCCACCTGAAATTCTGCAATCGTTGTTTGCTCAGCGGTGTGTGGAACAATCGTCAACTTAAAGCGATTTTGCTCGACTTCGTTAACCGTTAAGCTAATACCATCAATACATACCGAACCTTTGTACGGAATGTATTTCATTAAATCGCTGTTGGTACTTAGCCAATACTCTGTTGCACGAGCGTTAGGACTAATACTTTCTACCGTCGCAATACCATCAACATGGCCTGATACCAAGTGCCCACCTAAGCGAGAAAGTGGTTGCATGGCTTTTTCGAGATTAACTGTTTGGCCTTTTTTGTAATGTGCAAATCCAGTTAAGCTGATTGTTTCGTTTGATAAGTCAGCACTAAAACCATCGCTATATTTAGCGACAACCGTTAAACACACACCGTTGGTGGCAATACTGTCACCGAGCTTGACGTCTTTCATATCCAAATTAGTGCTTTGGATACGAATAGCTAGATCACCTTGCTTTTGTGTTAGTTCAACAATTTTACCTGTTGCTTCAATTATTCCAGTAAACATAGTGTTACTCTTTATTTTCAATATATGTGGCTTGCTTTGCTTTTTTCGCGGTTATACGGATGTCGTCACCAATCATCACTGTATCAGTAAAGGTCAGCTCAGTGATATCACTCATCAAAGTGACTTCTGCAAAGTTTAGTAAGCTTTTGCCCATATCACCTATTAACTTAGGGGCAATATAAACAATGTATTCGTCAATTAAATCTTGCTCTGCGAACACCCCAGCAAGGGTTGCACCCGCTTCGAGCCAAATATGATTAAATTGTAGTTCAGTAAGACGCTTTAAAACCGCCGATAAATCAACTTTATTATTAACTGCTGGCACTACTTCGTGTTTAACAAAGTGAGGCCATTTATGCTGATTATCAAGCGACGTGGTAAAAATAATCACCGGACTTTCAATGCTAAATAAAGCGAGTTCTGAGGTTAACCTATTTTGTGAGTCAATAATGACTCGGGTCGGCTGGCGCAAAGGCAGCGAGGTTGGCATGGTAAATGGAAGCTCTTCAATGCGAACATTCAGTTTTGCATTATCGGTCATAACCGTATCTGCGCCAGTGAGTATCGCGCAACTTTGGGCACGAAACGCTTGCACGTCTTGGCGTGCTTTAGAGCCTGTTATCCATTTACTTTGGCCGTTATTTAGCGCAGTTTTACCATCTAAACTACATGCCATTTTACAAGTCACATATGGCAACCCTGATTCCATACGCTTTAAAAAACCTTTATTTAAATCGCGCGCTTGTTGTTCAAGTAAACCAGATGCCACGGTAATACCGGCGTCGGCTAAAATTTGTAGGCCGCGACCACTCACCGCAGGGTTTGGGTCGACCATAGCGGCAATCACCTTGCTAACACCCGCTGCTTTTAAACCTTCGGCACAAGGTGGAGTGCGTCCATAATGACTACAAGGCTCTAAAGTCACATAGGCAGTGGCGCCTTTCGCGTTGTCGCCAGCTACAGCCAAGGCATTCACTTCAGCATGGCCCTGCCCTGCGAGTTGATGAAACCCTTCACCGACTATTTCGCCATCTTTAACCAAAACACAGCCAACATTCGGGTTTGGCGTCGTAGTAAAACGACCTTGCTTAGCAAGCTCAATGGCACGCGTCATGTAAGCAGTATCAAGCTCCGTAAACGACATGATTAATCACCTAAACGAGCGATTTCTTCACCAAACTCGCGAATATCTTCAAATGAACGATAAACCGATGCAAAGCGCACATAAGCTACTTTGTCGAGTTTCTTTAGTGATTCCATGATGCACTCGCCAATTAAATGGCTAGAGATCTCACGTTCACCGGTGGCACGAAGTTGAGATTTAATGATATTAACGACTTCGTCGACCTGCTCAGTGCTAACAGGGCGTTTCTCTAAAGCGCGATGCAAGCCATTCAGTAACTTGTCTTCATTGAATGGTTCGCGGCTACCATCTTGCTTGATGACTCTTGGCATCACAAGTTCAGCGCCTTCAAAGGTGGTAAAGCGCTCATGGCATTCGTTACATTCACGTCGACGTCTCACTTGGTGACCACCGCCAACAAGTCGAGAATCAATTACTTTGGTATCTTTTGCGGTGCAAAAAGGGCAATGCATAGGGTTCAACTTCCGTTTATAAAAAACAAAAAAAGGCCGCTTAGTAAGCGGCCTTTATAATAGCAAAAAACAACGCTATTGTTATCTTAATTACGGTTTAACCAGTAATTAAGCGTAAACTGGTAATTTTTTACAGATAGCTTTCACTTTCTCTTTTACTTCTGCTTGTACAGACTCATCGTTGATGTTGTCTAGTACGTCACAGATCCAGCCCGCAAGCTCTTTTGACTCAGCTTCTTTGAAACCACGGCGAGTAATCGCCGGAGAACCAATACGAAGACCAGACGTTACAAACGGTGAACGTGGGTCGTTTGGTACTGAGTTTTTGTTAACTGTGATGTTTGCATTACCTAGTGCAGCGTCAGCATCTTTACCTGTGATATCTTTATCGATTAGGTCAAGAAGGAATAAGTGGTTGTCTGTTTTACCAGAAACAACTTTGTAGCCACGCTCTTGAAGAACTTCAACCATAGCTTGAGCGTTCTTAACAACTTGTGCTTGGTACGTTTTAAACTCTGGTTGTAATGCTTCTTTGAAAGCAACCGCTTTAGCAGCGATGATGTGACATAAAGGACCACCTTGACCACCAGGGAATACAGCGCTGTTTAGCTTTTTGTAAATCTCTTCATCACCACATGCAGAAACGATTAGACCGCCACGAGGACCCGCTAATGTTTTGTGAGTTGTTGTAGTAACAACGTGTGCGTGAGGGATTGGGCTTGGGTATACACCCGCTGCGATAAGACCAGCAACGTGAGCCATATCTACGAATAAGTATGCACCTACTTTGTCAGCGATTTCACGGAACTTAGCCCAATCAACAACGCCAGAGTATGCAGAGAAACCAGCGATGATCATTTTTGGCTTGTGCTCTAATGCAAGTGCTTCAACTTGAGCATAATCAATTTCGCCTGTCTCTTCATTTAGGCCGTATTGAATTGCATTGTACGTTTTACCAGAAAAGTTAACGTGTGAGCCGTGAGTTAAGTGGCCACCATGAGCTAAGCTCATACCTAGTACTGTATCGTGCGGCTGAAGAAGCGCTTGGAAAACAGCTGCGTTTGCTTGTGAACCTGCGTGAGGTTGAACGTTAGCGTAGTCAGTGCCGAATAATTCGTTTGCACGGTCAATAGCGAGTTGCTCAACAACGTCAACGTGCTCACAACCGCCATAGTAACGTTTGCCTGGGTAGCCTTCAGCATATTTGTTCGTTAGCTGAGAGCCCTGTGCTTCAAGCACGCGTGGGCTACAGTAGTTTTCAGACGCGATCAGTTCGATGTGCTCTTCTTGACGAGCCGTCTCTTTATTGATGGCTGCAAATAACTCTGGATCGAAATCCGAAATATTCATGCTACGTTCTAACATGGGGTCTCCTAAGGCAACGTGTATGGTGTTTTTTTGAAGGCTATATTGTACGCTTAAAACGCACTTTTGCCTATCGTGTAAAGATGAACATATTTAAACAGGGATTGAATTTATTTCACAGTGTTTTAATAATGATATTTTTTTATTGATACATAACAAAAATTTATAAATTTAAAATATTACATATATTTTTAAAATGTCACTAAATTAAAAAAGCGGCCGCTGACACTTGTATTTCCGCTTACACCAACTAATCTTATAGTATTAGTTAGTATCAAGGATGATAGCGAGACATGTTAGCCAAACCAATTTATGAAGTTGTCCCTTATGTGTACTTCTTTCTCGGGGTGAGTTGTATTACGTTAGCCAAAGATAGTGTGCCAACTTTAATCGGTATAATACTGTTTTTAATGGGCGCAAATGTGTGGCGTATGCGCTCTGAGGCCAGAAGAACTGATCACTCAAGCCAAAGAATAAAACAAACGAAATCTCACTATTACTATGAATTTAAACCATTTATTTTATTCATTTCAGCGTTCACTTTAATTCAGTGGACACAAAACGAAATAATCTCAATTATCAGTGTGTTACTGTGTATCGCCTCTTTGGTAATTCTCATTATGCGAGTTTTAAACCGTCATAGCCATTCACTACTTCATTAAAATAAGCAATATAAAAAAGAGCGGCTTAGCCGCTCTTTTTTATAGATATTACGCGAGTTTACTGAGTAGCTCAGTGCGAAGCAATTGATAATCAAACTTGATATCTTCAGCTAAACATTGCTTTGCTAATGCATCAGCAAGTGGTTTCGGCATAGACAGTTCGATGTCTAAAATTTCTTCAACACTTTCTTTAAATTTAGCTGGGTGTGCTGTCGCTAAAAAGATACCTGCGCTGCCGTCTGCTAGATTTTCTTTCAAGCCTTGATAAGCAATTGCAGTATGAGGCTCTGCAATGTAACCCGTTTGATGAATTTTTTTCATCACCTCTTTTGTTTCTTCTTCACCCACACAGCTTGAGTAAAAATCATCATAGCTAAACCATTTGTTATCCAACATAAACTGAACACGTGGCCAGTTATTCGGTTTACTCACATCCATTGCGTTCGATAACGACTCAAGCGTGTCATTAGGCGACCACTCTTTGTTTTGTAAAAAACGTGGCACAGTGTCGTTTTGGTTAGTTGTAGCGCTTAATTTCGCTACTGGCATACCAAGCACAGCACCAATCATTGCAGCGCACACATTACCAAAGTTACCACTTGGTACTGAGATATGCGCTTTACTACGTTGCTCTTTAGGTAATTGAGCAATGGCTTCAAAGTAATAGCAAACCTGTGCAACTAAACGACTGATGTTGATTGAGTTAGCAGAGTTTAGACCAAGCTTTTGTTTAACTTCATCGTCTAAAAACGCTTGCTTTACCATGCTTTGGCAATCATCAAAGCTACCATCAACAGCATAGCAGTGAATGTTATTACCTAACGTTGTGAATAGCTTTTGCTGCGCCAGTGATATTTTCCCTTTCGGGTATAAGATCACGACATCAATATTTGGCTTGTTGTAAAAGGCATGGGCAACCGCAGCTCCTGTATCGCCTGATGTAGCCGTTAAAATCGTGACTTTTTCGCCTTGGTTAAATTGCGCAAGACATTCAGCCATAAAACGGCCACCAAAGTCTTTAAACGCAAGCGTTGGACCATGAAATAGCTCTAAGCAATAAATGTCTTTTTCTACTTCAACTAATTTCACATCAAAGTTAAAGGCATTTTGCACCATCTGAGCAACGGTATCTGCTGGCAGCTCATCACCAATTAGGTGCGATAAAATCTTGCTGCTACGGCTAACAAAGTCCAAATCTAGTAACGCATCAATGTTTTGAATTGGCGTAAGGCTTTCTGGGAAGAACACTCCTTGGTTACGCCCTAAACCCGTTTTTACCGCTTCAACAAACGACACCTGTTGTGTTTCATCTTTTAAATTATGTAATTGCATGTTTATTCCTTAAATTCTCTAAAGCTGTCGTGTGCCAAGCTGATCTAGTTGACAGATGTGGCAAAAGCCCTGCTCATTGATGTAATTATCATTCAGCCACGCTGCACACTGCTTAGCAGCTGCAAGGCTCTTACACACGGTAAATAATGTTGGACCCGCCCCCGAAATACTGACAATCTCTGCGCCAAGCTCTGGTAAGGCACTTTTAGCTTCTGCAAAGCCTTGTATGAGTGGAGCACGATGTGGCTCGGCTATTTCATCACTCATTATGGATAGCGCTGCATCAAAGCGACCAGTTAGCAATAAGCTACTAAACGCAGAAAGTCGCTGTGCAAACTCAACACTATCGTGCATTGATAATTGCTTTGGCAGTACTGATCGCGCTTTTGCGGTATTCAGTGAAAAACCTGGAAAAGCCGCTACGTAATACCATTGATTATCAACAGGTAACGAAATTGACTTGTTCGGAATAAGTTCACCAGTTAATTGCAAACCACCTAAATAACATGGCGTGATGTTATCGTAATGACGGCCGCCACTAACACTGGCTTCAAAATCAGCCATCAACTCGATAAGTTGCTCTTGAGATAAATTTGTTTCAGCAAATTTATCAAGGGCTGCAAACGCAGCCACCACAGAACACGCACTTGAACCTAAACCAGAACCAATTGGTAAGTTCTTTTTAAGCTCAAGTTTTACCGCTGGCATAGTCGGCGCAACGTGTTCTTTAAAATGAATTAAACATTGATAAGCCAAGTTTTCTTCAGCATTAGCAGGCAGTTTATGAGCATAGTCGCCTGAACATACAAAGGTATCTTGCTCAGCGGCACTCACCTCGACAACATCACCTAATAAGGTGCCATCGATAGGTGCCAGCGCAGCACCTAGCGCATCAAAGCCGACAGCAAAATTCCCGATTGAAGCGGGTGCATATACACGGATCATGACCTGCTCCTAGCGCGTTAACGTTTTTAAGATATCAGCAAATACGCCTGCGGCCGTTACTTCAGCACCTGCGCCATAACCACGAATCACAAACGGGCGTGGTTGATAATATTGACTTAAGATTGCCAGTGCATTTTCACCGTCACGGATATCGTATAAAGCATGGCTACTATCTACGGCTTCAATGCCGACTTTACATTGACCGTTTTCAATAGTGCCCACATAACGAAGTACTTTACCTTCACTTGCTGCACTTTGAATGCGGTCGTTAAACTGCGCATCAAGTGATGGTAGTTTTGCCATAAAGTCCGCTACAGAATCATCTTCTGCAAACCCTTTTGGTAAAACAGATTCTACTTCAATATCGCTTAGTTCTAACTCAAGACCTGATTCACGGGCAATGATCAGTAGTTTTCGGGCAACATCGGTACCCGATAAATCATCACGCGGATCTGGCTCTGTAAATCCACTTTCTTTCGCTTTTAATGTTGCTTCGCTTAGTGATAAACCATCTTGTAGCGCACCAAACATATACGATAATGAACCCGATAAGATACCGCTGAATTTAATAAGTTCATCACCCGCACCAAATAGCGATTTCAGGTTATCAAGAACCGGTAAGCCTGCACCTACGTTTGTTTCGTATAAAAATTTACGATTATTCTTTTGTGTCGCAGCAACTAAATCTTGGTAGTAAGCATACGAGCTAGTATTGGCTTTTTTATTCGCCGCAACGACATGGAAGCCTGCATTTAAGAAATCAACATATTGCGCAGCAAGTTTATCGGCAGAGCTACAATCTACGATCACAGGGTTGATTAAGTGATTTTGTTTAACAAATTGCTCTACTAGGTTTAAATCAAATGCTTGCTCTGAGCTGGCTAGCTTGTGTTGCCAGCCATCAAAAGTAATGCCTTCGCTATCTAGGTAAAGCTGTTTTGAGTTAGCAACACCGTATAGGTTCAGCTTAATATTACGTTTTTCAAGCCATGCTTGTTGGCGCTCTAACTGCTGAATAAGCTCTTGACCAACTAAGCCACAGCCTAGTAAAAACACATCGATTGAAGGAATATGCGTAAAGAAGTTTTCATGGCACACTTTTACAGCATCGTTGCACAGCTCACCATCGATAACCGCTGAAATGGCGCTTTCAGTTGAGTCTTGTGCAATAGCAACAATGTTAACTTGTGCTTGAGCTAGTGAAGCAAAGAACTTAGCAGCTAAACCTTTATGAGCACGCATGTTGTCACCCACTAAAGTGACAATAGCGAGATTACGCTGTACTTGTACTGGCTCAATTAAACCAGCTTGTGATTCTAATTCGAAGGCTGTTTGTAATGCTTCAAGAGCAAGTGATAGGTCACTCTCATGCACACAGAAACTGATGCTAAATTCACATGAAGATTGAGTGATTAAAACAATTGAAACATTGTCATGTGCCAATGCATTAAATACTTTTGACGCCATGCCCACTTTACCTTTCATACCTGGGCCTGACACCGTTAACATAGCGAGGTTTTGTAAACTTGATAACGCTTTAACTGGATCGCTCGACACGCTGTCGTTACTGATCACTGAACCTTCTGCACGTGGGTTATGAGTATTTTTTATCTCGCACGGCACACCTGCTTTAGCACAAGGTAAAATCGTTTTTGGGTGCAACACTTTCGCACCAAAATAAGAAAGCTCCATTGCTTCTTTATATGAAAGCGAATCAACCTTAGAGGCTTTTTTGATATAGCGCGGGTCAGCATTGTACACACCGTCTACATCAGTCCAAATCTGGCATACATCAGCTTCTAAACACGCTGCTGCAATCGCAGCTGAGTAATCGGAACCATTACGACCAAGTGTTGTAAGCTCCCCTAGCTCATTAGATGCTGTGAAACCTGGCATGATATAAATAGTACTTGGCGCCGCTTTCAATGCTTCTTGAAAACGTACTTTACTTGCTGCTAAGTCAGCTTCAGCATCAATGTAACCACCTACAGAAGCTATACACGCCGTCGCTTCGAGGTAGCGAGCATTACTTTCTTTAAGCATACATTCCATCAAGGCAACACTAACGCGCTCACCAAAACTGATTACATAAGCACGTACTTGGTCTGGGCAGCATTTTAAAAGTGCAACACCATCTAGCTTATTCTTAAGCTCATTCAAGTCTGGCCAATTTGCTACCTGACCAAAATCAGCTTCGACAGCTGCTTTTAATTGTTCACAACGCACAACCAGTGCTTGCCATAACTCACTAAAATCTTGCCCATGCTCTGCTGCACTTGCTAACGCTACCAGAGAATCTGTCATACCACCTGGTGCTGATAGCACTAACAACATTTCATCACGTAATTCTTCTTTGACTAACTGAGCTACCTGTTGTAAACACGCGTAGTCAGCCAAGGACGACCCGCCAAATTTTAATACTCGCATTATTTATGTTTCCTCATCCCATAAACGAAAAAAAGGCCTGTGTTCTAGTGAACACAGGCCTTTATATTTGTTGCACCGACCTATGCCACTATCCCGTAAGGATGATGGTTGTAATAATAATGGTCGTTGCTTGATTAAATGTTTTCATAGCCTTTAGACTGCCCTATTACTAGCTAGGCTGTCAACCCTTTACTTGAAGATAAATTATGCATTTAGATTATAAGAAACACTAATGAATACCAAATTTATGCAAGGTCGCTTTTAAGCGGGCAATATCTATCGGCTTGTCGATAAAGTCGATAGCACCTAGTTTTGCAACTCGTTGTTTCATTTCAACTTGAATATCAGCCGAAATAACTAAGACAAAACACTCTATTTTTTCAGCTTTAATGGTTTCGAGTACAGTTACGCCATCGACTTCTGGCATAGTTAAATCCAAGCACAGCAAATCAAAGCTCTGCTCTCGTAAAAAAGTGAGTGCTTCTTTACCATTCTTGGCTTGATGGATATCAGCACTGATGCAATCACCTAGGCACCTAACAACTTGTTTCCTAGCAACATTTGAGTCATCGCAGACAAGTACTGTGAAATTAGAACTATTCATGAGATAAAAATCTTTGCTGTAGCAAATACAACATTAAAAAAGGCTAAAGTTAAAGATGAAGTAAATTTATAACACACTTTTTAAAGTGCAGTAAGGCTAAGTTTTTTCAATATTTAGTAACAATTTATAAATGTTTCTTCAAAAAAGGATATATTTATTTATTTTTAATCATTTATTAGCTAACTTTAGAACTAGCTGAATGTATTACAATTGTCACCAAGGAGCTATGGATATTCCATGCTACAAAAAAGCCTGTCAAAAAAATTATTAACCAGCGTACTCTCGGTCTACTTTTTATTAACGTTTGTAGTTACGTGTGGGCAGGTCATTGCTGAATACGTTAATACTAAAGACTATATCCGTGACGAATTAACCACCTTGCAAAAAACATTTAGTCGAAGCTTAACCCGCGCCATTTGGGAGTTAAACACCAAACAAACAATTACCACGGCCGAGGGATTACTCGCCATTCCAATGATTGAAGGTATTATTGTTCGTGATGATAGCGGTGAAATTTTATCCCAACTTGGGCGCTCTCTAGATATACACGAATTATACAGTCAACAACTAGTGCAAGAAGAAGCCATTATCGAGGACACCCCTTCGGGCTTATTTGGTTATACTTTCCCACTTATTTTTGAGTTTTCAGGCAGAGCAACCCAAGTCGGTGATGTCACCTTATTTTCAAGCCGCGAAGTTGTCTTTAGCCGTATTATGATTTCAATTTATTTCTTGATTGGTAATGCGATGATCAAAACCACGTTTTTGATCATTTTATTTTTAATCGCCTTTAGAAAACAACTTACCGAGCCACTTGCACAACTCACCGAACAAATTGAAGACCTAGAGCTCAATGACTTAGAAGGTCGTCACATCGAAATCGAAACTAGTGAGCATAACGAACTAAAAGTGATGGAAGAGTCATTCAACCGCTTAATAGATAAAGTGGTGTTGTACAGAGAAGAGCTCGAACATACACAAAAAGAACTGCTCATCAGCAACGAAAAACTTGACCAACAAAACCTGCAATTAGAGCAAGAAGTTGCACGCAAAACATCCAACCTAAGCCAAGCTATGATGGACTTGCAACAGCAAAAATATGAGTTAGAAAAACAAAAACTAACCCTCACAGAAGAAATCGATTTACGTAAACAAACCGAACAAGAATTAATTACCAAGCAAACAGAATTACAACGTTACCTTGATGAGCTAAACATGGCACAAGAGCGCCTTGTCGGCTCAGAGAAAATGGCCGCATTAGGTGGCTTAGTCGCGGGTATTACGCACGATGTAAACACACCGATTGGTATTGGTGTAACTGCAACCTCATTTTTACAAGAGCGGTTGGATCAAATAGAAGCCGCTTACAAAGACAAAACCTTGTCGCCAAAAGCGCTTGAAGAATTTATTAATGATGCCAAACAAAGCACAAGCTTACTCACCAGTAACCTTGACCGCGCTTCAGAGTTGGTTGCAAGTTTTAAACAAATTGCAGTAGACCAAGCTAGCGAAGCGGTGCGAACCATTAACTTTAAAGAATATTTAGGGGAAGTTATTCGCTCACTACATCCTAAATTAAAGAAAACATCGCATCATATTAATCTTGATTGTCCTGAAGATTTAACCCTTAACTTACCGGCTGGCGCTATTAGTCAAATTTTCACCAACCTTATTATGAACTCGCTGATCCACGGCTTCGAGGGCATCGAAAATGGCCTTATTGATATCATTATCAAAGACGAAGAAGATGAAGTGATTATCGACTTTAAAGATAACGGTAATGGCGTTACCAAAGAGCAGTTAGAAAAACTTTTTGACCCATTCTTTACCACCAAACGCGACCAAGGCGGCAGTGGCCTAGGGACACATATCACCTTTAACCTAGTGAAACAAACGCTTAGTGGTGATATTGAAGTCAATAGTGAACCTGGTAAAGGCTTGCACTATCACATAAGCTTTCCAAAAAACATGCCGAAACCGCTTTCAATGTTCAACTCGTAAGCAAAACGCCGTGATGCCGAAATCATTCATTTCGGCATCACTTTTTTATTGTTATGATTGGGCAAATTTATTGAAAGGATTAGCCTAATTATGTGGTTTAGTAACCTTATCTGTTACCGCTTTAAACAAGACGTCTCATATAACCAAGAAGATTTCGACAAAGCCCTAGAGCAAGACCTATTTCGTTCATGTACAGGCCAAGAGCTATCAACGTTTGGTTGGACAAAAGCATTTGGCAAACATGGCCAAACACTTTCTCACTTCTCTCAAGACAGTATTTTAGTGTGCGCTAAGCGTGAAGAAAAAGTACTACCGGCGGCCGTAATCAACGAACTTGTAATTGAAAAAGTAGAACAAATTGAAGCCGAAGAAAATCGTCCTGTTAAGAAAAAAGAAAAAGACGAATTAAAAGAAAATATCCTACATACGCTGCTTCCTCAAGCATTTAAAAAATCGAGCCTACAGTTTGCCTTTATCGATCAAAAAAATGGCTGGGTAATCGTAAACAGCGCAAGCTTTAACAAAGCAGAAGAGCTACTAGCCCTACTTCGTAAATCACTTGGCACACTGCCTGTTGTTCCTGCATTTGCAAATTACGACCTTGATGTATTTTTAACAGATTGGCTAACTAAGTTTAGTGCACCTGACGGGTTTGCTATCGGCAATGATGCCGAGCTTGAAGAAGCTGATGACAGCGGTGCTCAGGTAAAACTTAAAGGTCATGACCTTTCATGTGATGAAGTTAAGTCGCATCTAGAAAATGGTAAGCGTGTAACTAAGCTGGCGCTAGATTGGCAAGAGCGCGTTAAGTTTATGCTGCAAAATGATGGTTCTATCAAACGCATGAACTACTCAGAAACATTAAAAGAAGAAAACGCTGACATTCCTAAAGAAGATATGGCAGTCAAGCTCGATGCAGACTTTATCCTCGCATCAGAAGAGATCAAGCAAATGTTAGAAGAGCTAACACAAGGGCTTGGTGACGCTGACGATTTATAACCGAGCGTGACACAAAAAAGTGCGATAAATATCGCACTTTTCAATTACTTCATACTGAGTAAATAAAAATTATACCCTATGTGGCTTTAGTCGGTAAAAACAGCCTTAACCTCATTGAGCATATTGTGGTACTCATCAGTATTGAACATATCCAGAGACTCAATGACCCCTTTATCAACATACATTTGCAACGCAGCCGATTTATCTGAAACTTGTAAAATTCCCTCCAGAATCGCACCAATACGGATAAAATCCACGTAACAAATATGCTCAGGGCGGTAATTAGGATTTGCCCAGCTTTCAGCAACTTCAACAAACTCATCAGTGAAGCCCCATGCTCGCATGATAGCACCGCCGACCTTCCCCCCTAGCTTTTGAATGGCGTGGGCAAGAAAACTAGGATTGGCAAATACTTCGGGGTGTTTTTCAGCTTCAGTAAGAATGGGTAGCACGCCAATGTTATAAACCAACGAAGCGAGTGTAATGGTATCTCGATTCAATGACGTGTGCTTATTCATATGTAAAAAGAAGTCCATTAAGGTAATTGAATGGCAGGCAACTTTAAGCGTCTTTTGCCATGCTTTATCCATATAACCTTTAATTAACTCATTATGTGAAACAAAAAGCTGTTCCATGGCCATTGCCGTAGCAATATTCTTAATTTGCCTTAAACCAATACGTGTTACCGCTTGATGTAAATTTGTGACCTTCACTGAGCGTCCCATAAATGCACTGTTGGCCACTTTAATCATTCTTGCCGATAAAGCAGGATCATGTGCAATGACATCCGCCATCTGCATTAAATTTACATTCGGATCATCCGCCGCTTGTCTAACTTTGACAGCAACTTCCGGTAAGGTAGGTAACACTAACGTGTCATTATTTATTCTGTCGACCAAAATGGTCAGTAAAGCATTCTCTGTTGACATATACGTGCCATCCTCTTGAATTAGTCACTTGCAAATAACGTAAACTAATGACTGACATTCTTAGATTAATTATAGTTTTAGTATTATCTAAGTTAGCGCTAAAGTTAAGAAAAACACAGAAATTATATTTTTTTATTTTTAAGTCACTACCTGATAAATAAATATTGCTTCTAGCGCAGTAAACTTGCCATATATATGTCAGATTTGCTTTAATGCGAAGACATTCTGTTTTAAACGTAATGATTCTCTCTTTCTAACGGGCAAAAAAATGACATTAAATAAAATTAGCCAAGCACTTATCTTATCAGGTGCTGTTTTTCTTGGCGCATGCTCTAATGAGCAAGCAACCACTTCTCAAACTAAGCCTACAGCACAACAAACAAAGCAAATTACTGAAGAAAATAATCCTCAACTTATCAATGCTGACAAGAGTCGTTTAGATATTTATACAGACTTTACACTTACATCAGACTTAAGCCACTTAAGTGACAATCAAAAACAAATGGTTGGTAAGCTAATTGATGCATCAAAAATCATGGATCAACTATTTTGGCATCAAGCATTTGGTGAGAACAAAGACGCATTTTTAGCAAAAATTAATGATGAAAAAGTTCAGAAATTTGCAGATATCAACTACGGCCCTTGGGATCGTTTAAATGGCGATAAAGTATTTTTATCTGGCTACGAAGAAAAGCCACTAGGCGCAGGTTTTTACCCAAGCGATATCACTAAAGAAGAATTAAATAGCGCAAATGTTGAAGACAAAACAGGCCTTTATTCTGTAATTAAGCGTGATGAAAATGGCAAACTTTATAGCGTTGCATACTCTGTAGAATATGCACAAGAGCTTGAAAAAGCTGCGAACTTACTACGTGAAGCAAGTAAACTTGCTGACGACAAAGAATTTGCAAACTACTTAAGCATGCGTGCCGATGCCCTAGTAAGTGATGATTTCCAACCATCTGACTTTGCGTGGATGGATATGAAAAATAACCCAATTGATGTTGTTATAGGTCCTATCGAAACTTACGAAGATCAGCTATTTGGTTATCGCGCCGCCTATGAATCTTATGTACTTATTAAAGACCTTGCTTGGAGCGAGCGCTTAGCTAAGTTTGCTGCTTTTCTACCTGAGTTACAAAAAGGCTTACCTGTTGCAGACAAGTACAAACAAGAAGTACCCGGCTCAGATGCAGACCTAAATGCTTATGATGTTGTGTACTATGCTGGCCACTCAAATGCGGGTAGTAAAACAATTGCTATCAACCTGCCAAATGACGAGCAAGTTCAATTAGAAAAAGGCACACGTCGCTTACAGCTGAAAAATGCAATGCGCGCTAAGTTCGATAAAATCTTAGTGCCAATTTCAGAGCAATTAATCGTTCCAGAGCAACGTAAGCACATCACCTTTGATGCATTTTTTGCTAACACCATGTTCCACGAAGTAGCCCATGGTTTAGGCATTAAAAACACCCTTACAGGTAAAGGGACAGTTCGCCAATCACTACAAGAGCATGCCAGTGCCCTTGAAGAAGGTAAAGCAGATATCCTAGGGCTTTACATGGTTGAACAGCTACTTAAAAAAGGCGAAATCACTGACGGAACATTAGAAGATTATTACATCACCTTCATGGCTGGTATCTTCCGCTCAGTGCGTTTTGGTGCATCAAGTGCCCACGGTAAAGCAAATATGATCCGCTTTAACTTCTTTGCTGAAGAAGGTGCGTTTTCTAAAAATGCGGACGGCTTATACAGCGTTAACATGGAGAAAATGAGTCAAGCAATGGAAAAACTTTCGCGCTTAATCTTAACGATTCAAGGTGACGGTGATTACCAAAAAGTTGATCAGTTAATCGCAACTCATGGTGAGATTAAAGCTGAGCTTGCTAAAGATTTAGAAAAGCTAAGCCAAGCAAATATCCCTGTTGATGTAACCTTCAAGCAAGGTAAAGACGTATTAGGTTTAGACTAAACCAGTTATTTTGAAATAAAAAACGCTGCCAGTGGCAGCGTTTTTTATTATTTAAAGCTTATTAATGAGCAACAAAACTGAGTCCATACTTGTTGTTTAACTTTACGATATCGCCACTTATCAACATGTTATGAAACTCTCGGTTAAACTCATCAATAAAACGACCTAACTCTCGTTGTTTAGAAAAACCAAAATAGCCTTGATTAACAGTTAGCAAGGGCGAAAGCATAATAACGTCTTCAGCAATCCCTAATCTTTCTATTACAGGCTTTGCCGCACGTGGATGAGCCAGAAGCAAATCAACTCTATCGTACATTAACTGTAAAAAGCTTGCTTGCACACTCGCCACCTCAGAGAGTGACAAACTCGATTCATAACGCTTAAACTCTTGACCGTAATCCCAACCTCGAATTACACCTATTACGTCTTTTTTTAAACTGGCGAAGTTGCCAAGCCAAGTAACTGAGTTACTCGGTTTAGTATAAAATACAATAGGATCCTCATAGAAAGGCAGTTCACTGTACAGAATATATTGCTCGCGAAGCAGCGACTTGTAAGGTCCAATAATCGCATCAGCCTTCCCTTGCTCAACCATTTTCAACGCTCGCTTCAATGGCATCACATCGATAATTACGGTATGCCCTAAACGCCGACATATTTCATGAACAATATCAGCACCCAGTCCGGTAGCATCTCCTTGGGGATTGGGCTCCAAAATTGCGGGAAAATGGCTCCCTACAAAGTAATAACTTTTAGCAAAACACGAAAAGGAGCTAAAAATAAAAAGTACTGAAAGCATTAATCTCTTCACTTCTTACTCCCTCCTTTTGGCATTCTGAAAAATAAATTTTACTCTAGCACGAATATTAAAAATGCGCTTTAAGTGCTGAAATTTGCTGATCGCTATAAGGTATAGCAGGTAACTTTCCCCATACAGGTGCGGGCCATGCGGCATCGCTTTTAAAACGCGCAATATGATGAATATGTAATTGCGGTACCATGTTACCCAGTGCAGCAACATTCAGCTTATCAGGACTAAATACCTGTTGAAGCAGCTTACTTAACTTAGCAGATTCTTGAAGTAACATAATTTGTTGCTGTTCAGACAGGTCGATGATCTCTTTAACACCCGCCTCTCTTGGCACTAAAATAAACCACGGATATTGGCTGTCATTCATCAGCAATACTTTACACAGTGGCCAATCAGCAAGTTCGATACAGTCGCGCTGTAATTCTTTGGCCAGAGAAAACGGCGTGTGGGTATTTTCCATCAAAAAATCCTTAAATCTAAGTTGTACCCCTGCTACTTTATAGCATTTAGTTGCAGTTGCCTAAGCTTACCATTAACATCGTGGCAGTTTTTATTCGAGCAAAGGTACCCTTGTGCTAAAAAAAATTAAATATCTCTCACTTGCCCTGCCAATGGTTGCAACGGTATTCAGTGTAAACGCAGAACAACTCACCCTAGAACGTATTTTTGATGATCCAAGCCTAGCTGGTAAAGCGCCTGTACAATTAAAGTTTTCACCTGATGGAAGTCGAGTTACTTACCTACAAGGTAAAACAGATGACTATAACCGCTACGATTTATGGGAATACAATCTAAAAGATAACAAAAATCGTCTACTGGTTGACTCCGCAGCATTATTTTCAGGCCCAGAAAATTTATCTGATGAAGAAAAAGCACGTCGTGAACGTCAGCGTATTTTTGGTAAAGGCATTTTAGAATACAAATGGTCAAAAGATGGAAAGGCACTCCTTTTTCCACTTAATGGTGATCTTTACTACTACGAACTTGCCTCAGCTAAAAGCCGCAAGTTAACGGACACTGACGCATTTGAAACCGATGCACGTTTCTCACCAAAAGGCCATTATGTATCCTTTATCCGTGAGCAAAATCTTTACGCACTTAATTTAAAAACGGGTAAAGAAATCCAATTAAGTAACGATGGCGGTGGCGTAATTAAAAACGGCATGGCTGAATTTGTTGCGCAAGAAGAAATGGGCCGTATGACGGGCTACTGGTGGTCAGGTGATGAAGCAAAAATTGCCTATACCCGTGTTGATGAAAGCCCTGTAAAAGAAGCCATTCGTAACGAAATTTACGCAGATGAAGTAAAGCTTTTTAATCAACGCTATCCGTTCACTGGCACTGATAATGTTGAAATAAAACTTGGCGTAGTAAATATCAACAATCAAAAAACTGATTGGATTGACTTAGGTGAAGATAAAGACATCTACATCGCTCGAGCTAAGTGGTTAAAAGATAACAAAACCTTGTCATATCAGTGGCAAAACCGTTCACAACACAATTTAGAGCTGCGTTTTTATAATAGCGATAGTAAAAAACAAAAAGTCGCATTAACAGAAACCAGCAAAACGTGGATAAACCTACACTTTGATCTTGAGTTCTTAAATGATAAAAAGCATTTTGTTTGGGCATCTGAACGCGATGGTTTTAAACACCTATATTTATACCGCACAAACGGTGAAATGATCCGCCAAATCACGCAAGGTGATTGGGTTGTTGACAGCTTAAAAGGGATTGATGAGAAAAAAGGCATCGTTTATTTTGCAGGTCGTAAAGACACAGCACTTGAGAGCCACCTTTACAGCGTACCGCTATTCAAAAAAGGCGAAATCAAGCGCGTAACTGAGCTAGGTGCTTACCACAATGTGGTAATTGCTAAAGATAATAAAACCTTTATCGATAACAGCTCATCAGTGAATAAGCCAGGCTCTGCTGCGTTACGTAAAATCAATGGTGATTTCATCACTTGGCTTGAAGAAAACAAGTTAGATAAGTCGCATCCATTAACGCCTTACCTAGCTGATTTGATCACCCCAGAATACGGCACGTTAACGGCTGAAGACGGGCAAATCATGCATTACCGTTTATTCAAGCCTACTAACTACCAAGACGGTAAAAAGCACCCAGTTATAGTTAACGTGTATGGCGGCCCTCACGCTCAGCGCGTAACGAACAGCTGGCGCAGCAAAAACTTGTACTTCCAGTACATGGCGCAACAAGGCTATGTTATTTTCCAACTTGATAACCGTGGCTCATACAACCGTGGTAAAAAGTTTGAAGATGTGATTTATAAGCACTTAGGTGTTGCTGAAGTTGCTGACCAAATCAAAGGTGTCGAGTTCTTACGCACTCTTGATTACGTTGACCCTGAGCGTATTGGTATTTATGGCCACAGCTACGGTGGTTACATGGCGCTTATGACCATGTTTAAAGCGGGCGACTACTTTAAAGCCGGTGTTTCTGGTGCGCCAGTAACTGATTGGGCACTGTACGATACGCACTACACTGAACGTTATGTCGGTCACCCTGCAACTAACGCGAAAGGTTACGAAGCAAGTGCCGTATTCCCCTATGCTGAAGGCTTAAAAGGCCCGTTGATGATTTATCACGGTATGGCGGATGATAACGTGTTATTCACTCACGCCACTAAGTTGTTCAAACAACTGCAAGATCAAGAAAAGCAATTCGAAATGATGACTTACCCTGGCTCAAAACACAGTTTACGTGGCAAGAGCGTGCAAACGCACTTACACCAAACCATCACAAGTTTCTTCAACCGACACTTTAACGTTGAGTAATTTGATTTAATTTCGATAACTTAGACTAAAGGCTGATTGTAAAATCAGCCTTTTTTTTGTCTCAATATATTCTACTAGTTAACTAGATTTTCGACCTATTTTAGCTACGCTTAATACATTGCTCCTATGAGCATGACGAAGGAACATACATGAATTATTTACGCCGCTTTACTATTTTACAACGTCTTGCCATGTTGGTGAGCGTAGTAGTGATTGGTCTTATCTTTTTAAGCATATCAAGCTTAACGCAACAATATGAATCTTTAGAACAAGAACAATACATCAAAACCCAAAACCTAGTTGAATCAGCTCATAGTATTATTGAACATAACTATGCACTTTTTACAGAAGGCAAACTCAGCGAAGAACAAGCAAAACAAGCTGCCTTACAAACTATTTCTGCACTACGTTACGACAACAACAATTATTTTTGGATTAATGACTACCAACCAGTTATGGTGATGCATCCATTTAAACCAGAACTAAATGGTAAATCGCTTGCGGGCAGTAAAGATCCTGATGGCGTACTGTTATTTGTCGATATGGTCAATATTGTCAAAAAGCAAGGTGAAGGATTTATCCCTTACAAGTGGCCAAAGCCTGGGAAAGATCAACCCGTCGATAAAATTGCCTATGTTAAAGGGTTTGCTAAGTGGCAATGGATTGTTGGCTCAGGTGTCTATATCGATACCATAGAAGAAGCATTCGCTTCACTACGAAACCACGTCATTATCACTGCCGTGATCATTATCGCCTTGTTAACGGCGCTCAGTTACCTCATTGCAAATAGCATTTTACGGCCAACGCAGCTTGCTGCAGACATGATGAAAGACATTTCTCAAGGAGAAGGTGACTTAACTCAGCAACTTGATGAAAATGGTAATGATGAAGTATCACGGTTATCGCGCTACTTTAATCTTTACACAGCTAAAATGCGTGAATCGCTCAAGCATGTTGCACATAATGCCCAGCAAGTGAACCAATACGCTCACAATGTCGATGATGCCAGTAAGACCAACCTGTCATTTATAGAGCTTCAAAATGACAGTTCAACTCAAGTGGCTACAGCAATGGAGCAAATGACGCATCAAATCCACGATGTTAGTCAAAATGCCGAACAAGCCGAGCATGCAGCCAATGAAGCATCCCACAACGCTGAAAATGGCAAGCAAGTACTGAATAAAACCATCACAGCGATAGAGACATTGTCACATAATATTGAGCAAGTCAGTCAAGCGACCGCAGACCTTGCTGCCGAAAGTAACAATATAGGCTCTGTACTTGATGTGATTCGCAGTATCGCCGAGCAAACCAACCTACTGGCGCTGAACGCAGCTATAGAAGCAGCTCGTGCTGGTGAACAAGGCCGCGGCTTTGCTGTTGTCGCTGATGAAGTGCGTACCCTTGCCAGCCGCACAGGCAAGAGCACTGATGAAATTCAAGCCATGATCAGTAAATTACAAACCGGTGCCCAAGCCGCTGTTGATGCAGTTTCAGCAAGTCAGCAGCTTTCGAGCGATACCGTGCTACAAGCTGGTGAAGCGAACACATCGCTAACAGAAATTGAGCGTTTAGTGAGTGTAATTAAAGACATGAACAGCCAAATAGCACGCGCCACAGAGCAACAAACAAGCGCAGCAGATGAGGTAAATTTACGAATAAATGAACTTTCACAGTCAACAGAGCAATCCCTATCAAATACTCAAGGGTTATCAAATGACAGTGAAAACTTAAAGCAAAGCTCCCAAGCATTAAGCGATGTTGTAAACCGCTTCAAGCTCGACTAACGACAAAAAACCCGCATGACGCGGGTTTTTTCTTAATCTAATAACTTACAAACAATAACGTGCAAATAAGCTACTAACTGTTGCAGCGGTTGGCTTGCCATGCTGCCAATCGCCACCTTCTACGCCGCTACCTGCGATATCCATATGAACATAAGGTAATGGTTGCGCTGATTCAGTGCCATGTTTATCTAAGCCACCAACAATCGCTAAGAATGCCATTGGGAACTGATGACCACGAGCAGTTACAGCTGACGCAGCGTTATTACTTGAAAGTACATCGTCAGCTAACGTGCGAGGGCGAATGAAGTCATAATCTTCACGGCGGCTGCGAGATACTTCTGCACCATCGGCCCATAAGTCACCTAAATCAGCAAGCTTACGTGAAATATTAGCTTGGCGTGCAGGGCCATTTTCAACATAAGCACTATAAGGCCCCATTGCTCGTGCTGCATGGCCTGTTAAAGTCGCCACGGTGAATAACTCTGGATTTACTTCGTTTAACGCACGGTCTTTCATTTCGCTTAGTAAGTCACCCATAGCTAAACGACCTTCAGCATCTGTGTTACCGATTCGAACACGAACACCTTCACGACTCGTAATAATTTCATCTGGAACAAAACAATCAGAACCAATCGAATTACGAACCACAGCTAAATAAGCAATCACTTTTACGCCTTTTGGAGCAAAATCAGCAACTGATTTCATAAAGCCAGCAACCGAAGCTGCACCGCCCTTATCGCGGCTCATACCTGCCATAAAGCCACCCACTTTAAGGTCTGCACCACCGGTATCGTAAACTAAACCCTTACCAACAAACATCAAGGTACGCTCAACGTCGCCTTCAGGTACATATTCTAGTTTCACAACGCGTGGGTGATGGCGCTCAACAGCGTAAGAAGCACGTGCTACCGTGCTCATCATTGGGTAATCTTTGTCGATAGTGTTGATATCTGAAATCACCTCAACAGACACCTTGCTGCCTGCAAATAACTCAACGCAGTAATCTGCAAAACGTGGTGGTGCCATGCGCTCAGGCTCAGTACCACATAAATCACGCGCAGCATATTGACCCGCTGCAATCGCATTCACAGCTTTCGTTGTTTGCTCATTTGCGCCAATAAGGCTAATTTGACTAATAGGCTCAATGGATTGCCCATGAAATTCTCGCGCTTCAAGCGGTTGCCACAATGCCTGACATGCACCTAAAAAAGCCACCTCAAGTGCATGTTGATAACGCCCATCTTGGCTTGCTTGTGGTAAATACAAAGCTGGTTTAGTGCTACCTGATGCTTTGGCTTCTAATATACCTTGCTTTGCAGCATCAAAATAACGACGTACATCGTCATAGTCGCGATTAAGTGGACCTGTTGGTGCTAAAATTACACGTTTAGAATCAATCACAAGTAGTGTAACTTGCTTACCAATACGCGCATCAACAGCTTGATGTGTAGTAATTGCTTGGCTTAAGTTTTGATTAGCTAAAGAAGAAAAGTCATCACTGATAATAATTAATGCATCGTGATCTGCATCAGCAATCTGAGGTGCTGACATTGCATGAGGGTATGCCATAAAAAAGGTCCTGCTGTTAGAAACATAGGACCGTATTATCATTGATTTGGTCAGCTATTGCCAGCCAAGCAAATTAAGCTGCTTTATGGCTGGCAAGCTAAGTTTACTGCTCTGTAACTTGCTTATTATCGTTACGATGCTTAACGATCACAGACCACGCTTCTAACATCACCAGAACGCTAATTACAAGCACTAAAACATCAAGGGTAACTAACAGCCAGTTACCTTGCTGATAGTATTCACCCAGTTTTATTACGCCAGCAAAAAACGCCATCACTAGCACAAAGCTCATCGGGATCAGTGTATATTTTGCAGGGCGATTAGCTTTAATTAACATCACAGAAATAACCAGTAACGTTAAGCTTGCAAGGATCTGGTTAGTAGAACCAAATAAAGGCCAAATAATCATACCGCCACTGCCATCAGCGCCACCAGCACCAAAAGCGAGTAGTAAGCAACACAGTACGGCAATTAAGGTTGCAATCACACCATTGCGAATAATACTGATGTTATAAATATCACCCCATTCTTGGATAATATAACGCTGTAGACGCACACCCGAATCCATCGTTGTACCAGCGAATAACACAACCATCACGGCAAGTAATGTTGAAGCTATCTCGTTTGATAAGCCCCAGCCACTTTCAATTAAGTTAGCACCGCCATTAATAAATGCACTGACACTACCAGCCCCTAAATGACTGTAAATTTCATGCCACTCTTCAGGCGAAACAGCAAGCGCAACACCACTTACCGCAACTAAGGTAATCAACGCTAGCATGCCTTCGCCCACGGCACCTAAATAACCAACGAAACGGCCATCGGTTTCTTTATTTAGCTGTTTAGAGCTCGTGCCTGATGACACGATACCGTGGAAACCAGACACCGCACCACAGGCAATAGTAACAAATAGCAGCGGAATAATACTTGGCGTATCCACCGCAGTTTGGGTATTAAATGCAGGCGCTGTGATATCTGGCATAGAAATAAATACCGCACCATATAGCAGGACTAAACCAACCAGTAGTTGCATACCATTAATAAAGTCGCGTGGTTGCAGCAGCATCCATACAGGTAGAAGTGAAGCGATAGCAGCATAAATGAATAAAATAATAATCCAGTTCGCATTTGCGCTTAAACCAAACATTTCGTCAGGTAAAGCAATTGGCATTCCGCTTCCTAGATAAATGGTGTAATAAAGTATCCCCACACCAACAAAGCAAAGTGGGATTAAAGACACTTTACGTCTTAATAACTGACCAATAACTAAAGCAACAACAATGGCAGCCCAAGCAGGAAAAACAGCATTTGGTTGTGACACAAATGACTTGGCAATAACAACGCCAAATACAGCGTTGACCATTAGCAGTACTAAAAATACCACAATCATAAATAACGCACGGGTGCGTTTACCTATCACCGTCTCAGACAGTGCCCCCATTGACTTGCCTTTATTGCGGGCACTGGCCCACAAAGCGCCCATGTCATGCACACCAGCGAAGAAAATAGTACCAAATACAACCCAAAGTACAGCAGGTACCCAGCCCCAGTATACAGCAATCGCTGGGCCGACTATCGGCGCAGCACCTGCCACTGAAGTAAAATGATGGCCCCACAACACAACCTTGTTTGTAGGCACATAGTCAACACCATCTTCAAGTTCATGAGCGGGTGTGACAAAATTATCATCCATTTTGAAAATCTTCTCGGCGATGAATTTCGAATAGAAAAACCATCCGAACAACATACCGATTATTCCGAGCAGCACGATCACGACCGATTGCATAGTCATCTCTCTTATTTAGTTATAATGTTGTCTTAAGGAGGTGTATAGAAAGATTTAGCACCCCATTAGACACTATCAAACTTTCAACCACCAAGGTGTTAACCTTTAGTCTAATATACTGAGCTGAAAATGCTCATGAGCTTGACTCTTTATTCCAACACCTATTCCCAATAAACGCACTGGTTGGTCTTTGCCACGTTCATACGCTTTACTTAATAACTCTGAAAATATACTTTCATCTAATTGATGATGACTTTGATCGGCACTGGTTACTACAAAGTTCGCAAACTTCACTTTTACCGATAGTTTATTTATTCGGTTATGTAATTGCTGTTTATCAAGGCGGCGTGTTAATTCATCCATTAAAGAAGGTAACTGGCTTAAACATTCATCTAAATTATTTTTGTTGTATTCATAGGTATGCTCAACACTCAGTGATTTACGTACCCGCTCTGTGGATACCTTACCAATGTATTCACCCGCACACTTTTGATATAAAGAAACGCCAAAATTTCCAACATGCTGCTGCATCCAATTAACCCCTTTTGCGCGAACATCAGCTCCTGTATAGAGCCCTTTAAGTTGCAGCTTTTCCAATGTCACCTTACCTACACCAGGGATTTTACCCAGCGGCAATTTTGCTAAAAAGTCATCGACTTGCTCAGGTAACACGACAAACTGCCCATTAGGTTTGTTTTCATCGCTGGCAATTTTGGCAATAAACTTAACGGGCGCAACACCAGCAGATGCAGTCAGGCCAGTCGTATCATAGATTTCTTGACGGATTTGCTGAGCCATAAGCGTAGCACTGCCTTTACAGGCGGTGCTGTTAGTTACATCAAGGTAAGCCTCATCAAGTGATAAGGGCTCAATTAGGTCGGTATATTTAGCGAAAATAGCGCGTATTTGCGTGGAGATGTCTTTGTAGACCTGCATTCGCCCAGGCACAATGACCAGATCAGGACACAATTGTTTGGCGTGGTAGTTAGACATTGCCGAACGCACACCGTATTGGCGGGCAATATAGTTAGCTGTAGAAAGCACCCCACGACGACTATTACCGCCAATTGCTAACGGCACACTTGCCAATGCAGGGTTATCACGCATCTCAACGGCGGCATAAAAGCAATCCATATCAATGTGAATGAATTTTTTCATTAGGCACATAACAACTGTTTATTTATACAGTTATTATTATTTAATCTGCCTAATTGTGCAAGCTATGAGGTTTGACTTGAGTGCTCAGACGGTTTTTTACGGTTAAATAATCGATAGCCAAATAACCAAAATGCGCCTTCAAGTAAAAAACCAATCACAATTAAAGCGATAAAACCTGACATTGTGCCCATACTATAGCAGAGTAAAGCAAGTGCTAGTACGATGAACAAGCCTATCCACTTTATTATCCTCACTGTTATTTGCTGCATAATAAAATCCTTTATTGTGTATTCTATATGAGCCACACTTTACGTAAGCGTGAACCATTAAAGTTAGCACAATTTGCCGGAATTTCTAATTTCCTTGAGCTAAAAGCAGCATATTGCTAACCTAAGTTTTCTCACAATTAATGAAGATTTACTATGCAATCGTTTATAGAACAACATCCTATCAGAACAAAAATTAATGTCGCTTGGGGTGAAATGGATGCCCTGCAACATGTCAATAATGTGGTCTATTTTCGTTATTTCGAAACAGCTCGAATCGACTTTTTTACCCAACTAGGTTTTCTTAAAGATTTACAAGTAACAGGTGTAGGCCCTGTGATCAGCGAAAACAATGCCCGCTATAAACGCCCTGTGACATTCCCTGATACAGTTCATGTTGGCGTAAAGATTAGTGACATTGAACAAGATCGTTTTATGATGCATTACACTGTATTTAGTGAAAGCCAAGACGCTGTCACCACCATTGGCTCATCACAAGTCGTTATGTTTAATTTTAAAACGGGTAAAAAAGCCCAGTTAAGCGATGAGCTATTAACTGCACTCAAAGCCCATTCTCACGATTAACAAGGAACTAATATGCTTTATAGTCCACTTGGCCGAAGTGGTATTGATGTTTCTCGTGTCTGCCTAGGTAGCATGACATGGGGCATGCAAAATAACCAAGCTGATGCCGATGAACAAATTGCTTACGCATTAGATAAAGGCGTTAACTTTATCGATACTGCCGAAATGTATGCCGTTCCCCCTTCACCTGACACATACGGAAAAACAGAAGAAATTATTGGAAATTGGTTAGCTCGTAACAAAAGCAAGCGCGATAACCTTGTCATCGCAACGAAAATTGCAGGCAATGGGTTATCTTGGGTACGTGATGGCGGCGACATTAGTCGTCAAGCTGTGATTGACGCTGTTGATGCGTCACTGAAACGCTTACAAACTGATGTTATCGATTTATACCAACTTCACTGGCCAAATCGTACTTCGCCACATTTTGGCAAGCAGTGGCCTGGTATAGTCCGCTTTTCAGATGCCGACACCGAGCAAAATATAGCAGGTATGCTCGATATTCTTGAAGGTCTGAATGACTGTGTAAAGGCTGGTAAAATTAAACACTGTGGTTTATCAGACGATACGCCTTGGGGCATTAGCCAATACCTGCGTTTAAGTGAGCAGCATAACCTTCCGCGTATGGTTTCTATTCAAAATGAGTTTAGTCTACTGCATGCCAAAGATTGGCCTTATTTAATAGAGCAATGTATTCACGAAGGTGTCGCTTATCTGCCTTGGTCAGCTCTTGGTGGCGGCATGCTGAGCGGTAAATATTTAAATGGTAATCGCCCAGAAGGGAGTCGCTGGACTTTGGTACAGCGTAATGGACTATTTAGAGACACAGCGCAATCACAGCAAGCGATTGCAAATTATGTCGATATTGCAAAAACTTACAATATAACGCCAGCACAACTTGCTCTTGCGTGGTGTAACCAAGTTGATGGTGTTAGTTCGACCATTATTGGGGCAACTTCTATGGCCCAATTGCAAGACAACATAGCAGCTTTTTCAATTGAGCTATCAGAACAAGCTCTTACTGATATCAACAATGTATTCAAACAATACCCGCAACCTTTCTGATCTATAAAACTTCTGACTGAATAAGTATTAACACCCAAAAAGCAATACTTATTCAGTAATTTATTTAACAACCCATTATATTTTCAATACTTTAGTGTATAGTTAACATAAGTAATTATGAGTGGGTTCTCGATGAGTAAGCATATGAAGTTAAAATTTTATACTGTTTTAAGCTTGTTTTTAGCTCCGTTAGCTCATGCCTCAGAAACGTTATCAATTACTTGGCTCGAAAATGACAGCAAGCCGTTTTATCTAGAAAAAAGCGAAAAAAACCAACAGGGTGGTTTATGTAATGAAATTACAGATATGCTTATTGAAGCGCTGCCTAACATTAATCACAGTAAAGTATTACTACCACAAAAAAGAGCAGGAAAGTACCTCGATGAAGGTCATATGGCGTGTTACTCCTGCATGATTCATCGGGAACAAAAAACTAAGCGTGCGACTTATTCAATCCCAACCACGGTTTACCCTCCTTTCACAATACTTAGTACCCATGAGCAAGCCAAAAAAATAACCCAAGCTCATGGTAACCCTGTTTCTTTGATCTCATTACTGACTGACTCTGGGTTTATATTTGGTCAAAACGACGCGCGTAAATTCGGGAGCAAATTTGAAAAAATAGCTAAAAATACCAAGTTATACGAAAGCGCAGCGCTTAGTAGCACTGGTAGTCATCCTAATTACGCGATTCTTACGCAACTTCAGCATGGTTATATTGATTACACAATTGATTACCCGTTTGTTGCTGATTATTACAATCAAAAAAATCAGCAACACATAGAAAAGCTAAGCATTGGTAACCCAAAGCAAAGTATGATGCTTGGCGCGATTGGCTGTTCAACAAGTGCTCCAAATAATTACGCCGAAAAAGTACTCGCTGAAATCAATCACGCATTAAAAACAAAAGTATTACCCAGTGAGCGCTACCAACAGAGTCAACGAGTATGGTTAGAGCAAAACTTTGCAGATTTTTCGTCACAGTATGAGCGCTTGATACTAAACCCAATCAAACAGCCTGCCACTGGTGAGACAACACCTCAGTCTGTTCATCCATAAGCAGCACTTGGAAAGTTGAACCTGATTCGACCTCCCCTACTCCTTCAGGTGTACCAGTCATAATGATATCGCCGTCTTCGAGATCCATAAATTCACTGATTTCAGATAAGATTTTCTCGGCATTATGAAGCATTAATTGTGTGTCACCATACTGAGCAGGCTTACCATCTATCAGTAAACTAAACTGATAATGCTTGGTATCATTACATGGTACGAAGTCACTAAAAAGAGCGGCACCATTAAATGCCTTAGCGCGCTCCCAAGGTAACCCCTTTTCTTTTAAATTTGATTGTAAACGGCGCTTTGTTAGGTCAAGCCCAAGCCCTACACCCGCAAGCTGTTTACCTTTAACTAAAAAGCACAACTCGGTCTCGTAGTGTAACTGTTCAGCACCGTGAGTAGCACAAAGCGTATCTGACAAAGCACTATTGGGTTTTATAAATAACACCATACTGGTTGGCGTTTCATTATTAAGTTCTGCGATATGAGCTGCATAATTTCGACCAACACAAACCACTTTACTTGGTGTGACTAACTCATTTACAAATTTAACTGCTCGCATAATGGTCTCCTAGATTGTGCTTTTCGGTGAGCAACCTTTTCAATTATTGCTAAAAATAGATACATTTCATACTACAACAATAAAATTATAGCTAAAATAATATCTATAATAACATGAACATACATATTAATTGCGTTCATAAAAGTTATTTTTATTGACGATTGTTTTACTTTCTAATAACTTATTGTAAGCGGTTACATTTATAAAAATCGGGTTCGGCGATTTTTTTTGCAACAAAATGTAAGCGCTTACATTAGACAACAAACACAAAAATAAAACCAAATCTGGAGATTTGCATGAACCACACACAATTCAAGAGAAAGCAGCTTGCCATTAGCCTGTCTGTGGCAATGGGTTTAAGCGCGCTAGTTCCTCACTCAGCTGTCGCCGAAGAACAATCCGACAAAGCAAGTGATATTGAAGTTATACAAGTATCGGGGATCCGCGGTAGCCTTGTAAAATCAATGGACATTAAACGTCAATCTGCAGGTGTTGTTGATGCAATCACTTCAGAAGACATTGGTAAGTTCCCCGACACGAACCTAGCCGAGTCACTGCAACGTATCACCGGTGTCTCTATCGACCGAAGTAACGGTGAAGGAAGCAAAATTACCGTGCGTGGTTTTGGTCCTGAATTTAACCTAGTGACCCTAAACAATCGTCAAATGCCAACAACGGGCGGACGTTCATTCGATTTTGGTGACATCGCAACAGAAAGTGTAAGCGGTGTTGAAGTATATAAAACGGCGCGTGCCGACATCCCTAGTGGCGGCATTGGCGCAACAGTTAATATCACGACTGCAAAGCCACTTTCAAATCCTGGTTTACATGCTTCTATCGGTGCAAAAGCCGTTCACGATACATCGAATGAAACTGGTGATGATGTAACACCAGAATTATCAGGCATCTACAGTAATACGTTTAATGATGACAAATTCGGTATTTTAATCTCAGGTTCAGTGCAAGAACGCGATAACCGCGAGCAATCAATGGCGGTTGATAACTGGATCCCAAATGTCGATCTCTCTACCTCGCCAAACTTAAATGTAACAGACAACAATCAACGTGCAGACGGTACAACTTGGTACCCACAAAATGCGGGTTACGCTTTCTCTGATAACTCGCGTAAACGTACCAATGGCCAACTTGTACTGCAATACGCGCCGAGTGATCGCGTAACGACAACCCTTGATTACACTTATTCAAAACTAGAGTTTGAAAAAGACGGCCGTAGTTTTGGTGTATGGTTTAACAACGGTGGTAATGTTAGTTCTGCAACGATTAACGAAAATGGGACATATACTAAGGTTAGCGAGTTTGGCGGAGATTACTCAACAAACCTAAACCGTGGTGCAACAACCAACGAAAATAAATCTCTTGGTTTAAATATTGATTGGCAAGTAACCGACACTTTAAATATTGAGTTTGATGCCCATAACTCATCGGCAGAAACAGCGGGGGTTGGTTTAGGTCATGATGCCTTTATGATCATTGGTAATACCTCATGCTCGTGGTGTGAAAACCCAACTGTTAATATCGATGAAAAAATGGCTGATTTTAGCCAAGGCGAAATTCCACTAATTGATATGACATTAACCAATGGCCAAGCAGAGCTTCTACCTAGTGATATGGGAACGCTATTTGCTGGGGTTAATAAAGATACGAACACAAATGATCTTGATCAGTACCAGTTAAAAGGGACTTGGTTAAACGAAAATAATAGCGCCCTTACAAGTATCAATTTTGGTGTTTCACATACCAAAATTGACTTTAGAACCACACAAGCTTATTCAGAGCAACTTGCTGCTGGTTGGTGGTTAAACTCAGCTGATTGGTACAATGATGACATGTTTACTCGTGTTGATAGTTCAGGTTTATTAGACGGCTTCTCAGGCGGCGGTAACGATAAGCTATTAAACTACTACTACGATGCTGATTTTGATGAAATCGTTGCCATCGCCCAAAGCATTGACTGTGACCATCCAGATGGAGGCATTGGCGCATGTAGCTGGCCTGCTGAATTAAATGGAATGGTACAAGCAGGGCCGATTGATAATGATCATCGAGTAAGCGAAAAAACCTTATCATTCTACACTCAAGCAAACTTTGAAACTGAATTTAACAATATGTATGTCACCATGGCGGTCGGTTTACGCTATGAAAAAACAGATGTTAGCTCGCAAAGCCTAGAAAAACCTGCAACAGGTATTACCTGGGTTAATGGTAATGAGTGGTCATATAACTTTGGTGAGCAGGCTTTCGCAAGTGGTGAAGGCAGCACCAGTGAATTTTTACCAAACTTAGATATTAATGTTGAAGTGACAGAAGATGTAATGGCTCGCTTTTCGTATAGCCGAACACTCGCTCGCCCTCCGGTTGATTCACTGCGTTCAACAACCTCATTTTTAGGTAACCCAAAAGTAGGTCAACGTAAAGTGGCTGTGGGTAACCCTGACTTGAAACCATTCGTAGCTGACAACATAGATTTATCACTTGAATATTATTATGGCGAAGGCAGCTACCTATCTGCAGGTTACTATCGTAAACAAGTTGAGAATTTCATTGTTAACATTACAACCCAAGAGACCATGGGAGATATTCGTGACCCATTCCTTGGCGAGCGTGCTGATCAAGCCCGTGAAGACTTAGCAGCAGAAGGAGTAACACCTTCTGACCAAGCTATTCACGATAAAATCAATGAAAATCAAGGAACTGAGCAAGGGACAGGTATTACAGGCATTGGCACTGATCCACTCACAATCTTTGATGTTTCTCGCGACACCAATGTGGAAACAGGTAACCTATGGGGCTGGGAACTAGCAGCGCAACATATGTTTGGTGATTCTGGCTTTGGTATTGCCGCTAACGCGACTTTCGTATTTGGTGATGTTGAAGCAGACCGAGATGCTATTGGCTATCAATTTGCTCTGCCTGGCTTAAGTGATTCAGCTAACTTCTCTGCTATTTATGATTTAGACGGTTTATCGGCTCGTATTTCTTATAACTGGCGTGATGAGTTCTTAACCGGCTTTGACCAACATGCTTCACCAATCTTCACTGAGTCTTATGGTCAGTGGGATATCAACGTGAACTATGCAGTAAACGAGAACCTAACGGTGTTTGTTGAAGGTCTAAACCTAACAGATGAAACGCAGCGTACCTACGTTCGTTACTCTGAGCAGCTGTTACGTGCAAACCAATACGGTGCGCGCTACAACATCGGCTTCCGCTACTCGTTTTAGCATTTTGTTGTCAAAAAAGCCGCTCAACAGCGGCTTTTTTTTTCACAATTATGCTAGTTTGTCTATATAGCATTTGAGGTAGCCTTGAACATGCAACACAAAGAAGTAAAAAAAGTCGTCATTTTAGGTGGTGGTACTGCAGGTTGGTTGTCTGCAGGTTTAATTGCTGCCCAGCCCCATTTAACTCACAACGCACAGATCACCCTGATTGAGTCGCCCGATATTGCCACCATTGGTGTCGGTGAAGGTACTTGGCCAACCATGCGACAAACCTTAAAAACCATCGGCATTAGCGAAAGTGAATTTATTCAACGCTGTGATGCGTCTTTTAAACAAGGCTCACGCTTTGATGGCTGGTGCGACGATGAAGGCGACGCACATTATTACCACCCGTTCAGCTTACCGGTGGCATATCAGCAATTAAATATTGCACCTTACTGGTTTGCCAACAAAGATGCCGTGAGTTTCAGCCACGCGGTGGCAAGCCAAACCTACTTATGCGATCACCATAAAGCACCAAAAAACCACTTGCATAGCGCCTATCAAGGTGAAGCAAACTATGGCTATCATTTAGATGCAGGTAAGTTTGCTATGCTGCTACAACAGCACTGCACCACAAAACTAAACGTTGAGCATATCGTCAGTCATGTTGAATGTATCAATAGTGATGAAGATGGCTATATTAGTTCATTGCAAACCCGCGATCATGGCACTATTGCGGGTGATTTATTTATTGATTGCTCTGGCACCCACGCAAAGCTGTTACATCAACATTACGGGATAGAGCTAATTGAGCAACACGATGTGTTATTTAACGATCGAGCCGTTGCCGTACAGGTGCCCTATTTAAACCCGCAGCAAGAGATCCTTTCTTATACCAAAGCCACTGCGCAAGATGCCGGTTGGATTTGGGATATCGGCTTACAAAGCCGCCGTGGTCTAGGTATGGTGTACTCAAGTCGTTTTGCCAGCAGCGAAGATGCGAAACAGGCGCTTAGCCAGTACATTGCAAAAACCCAGCCTGGTACCGTGCAAAATGAACTGACATTTCGTGAAATTAGTTTTACGCCCGGCTATAGACGCCGTTTTTGGTATAAAAACTGTTTAGCTATTGGTATGTCTGCAGGCTTTATTGAACCACTTGAAGCCTCAGCGTTAGTCATGGTGGAGCTTGGCCTGAATAACTTACTTGCTAATTTCCCAACACATCGTGCTGCAATGCCGACACTGGCAAAGCGGTTTGATGAGCAGTGCCATTATCGCTGGCAACGTATCATTGAATTTTTAAAGCTGCATTATGTGTTGTCAAAGCGCACTAGTCCCTATTGGCAAGCCCATAAAGAGGCAAACTCAATCCCTCTGCAACTTCAAGAAAACTTAGCACTTTGGCAATATCAAAGTCCGTGGTTAAACGACTTTGACCGTGCTCAAGAGGTCTTCTCTGCAGCCAGTTACCAGTATGTACTTTATGGAATGAAGCAATTGCCACAATTTCCTGTACTTGCAATGCCAACGGCTATTATTGAGCATTTTAGTGCTAACCAACAACAAGCCAAACGCGGATTACAACAACTACCCACTAACCGCGAGCTGTTAAATCATATTCAGCAATTTGGTATACAACCTATTTAATCTCAGCATTAGGAGGCCCAATGGCCAATCATGTCTTACTTGATAACATCAGCCATAAAGACCTAAAAGTGATCACCACACGCGGTGCTAACTGGGGCGACAATATTAGCTGCGCTACCGTATTTCCAAGTGAGTTTGCTAAAGTTCAAGCAAATCAACCTATCGTATTTCGTAAGCACCCGCAAACAGGTCAATTCGAAGCCCTCGCTTTATTTGGTTTTGAAAATGGCGAGAACTTGCTGCTTAACGAGCAAGGCGAATTGCAACTGAGTTACTTACCGCTAAGTATGCAGCGCCAGCCATTTTTAATTGGCCAACAAACCCAGTATAACAATGGTATTCCTGAGCAATCTCTGGTGGTACATATTGATTTAGACAGCCCACGTATAAGCACACGCGATGGTGAAGCCATTTTCCTTGAACATGGTGGGAATAGCGATTACTTAAATCATATTGCTCAAGTACTTAACGCGTTACATCAAGAACACCAAACAATTAATCACTTTTTTGAACGTTTGCTAAGCGTTGAATTACTCGAAACGTTTAGCATTGAATATGCTCAAAAAAATGGTGAAAAAGTCACTGTAACTGGCTTCTATACCATTAACCAGCAGGCACTAAATAACTTAACTGCTGAACAACTCAAGCAGTTACAACAGCAAGGAGACTTGCAGGCTATTTATATGGTGCTGGCATCAATGGAGCAAATTCCTCATTTGCTTAATAAAAAATGGGCTAGGCAGTAATGTTTGCGGCTGCGCCAATAAAAGAATGCCAAGCTGCAAGCATTGCTGATCTAAAAGCGTTTTTAGCTGAGCTAACTGAGCCACTGGTAATAAGAGATCTCTGCGCTGATTGGCCACAAGTCATTGCAGCTAAGCAAAGCTCTAAAAGCGCCCTAGACTATCTTTTAGGCCTTGCCAATAACGCCCCAGTACGCAGCTTTAGTAGCGACGCAATTCATCAAGGTCGCTATTTTTATAACGCTGATTTCACGGGACTTAATTTTTCACAGCACGCCGATAACCTACTTTCTGTACTACAAAAATTAGCAATATCACTCACACAAACCGACAGTGATTCATTGTATATGGGCTCTACAGCTGTGGAGTATTGCGCTCCTAGCTTTAGCCTTAAAAACCCATTAACAGTGACCGATTATAACTGCTTAACCAGTCTCTGGGTGGGAAATCATAGTCAGATTGCGGCTCACTATGACAACGCCGATAACCTAGCTTGTGTTGCTGCAGGTGAGCGTACGTTTACTCTATTGCCAACTGATCAGGTCAATAATCTTTACGTTGGTCCACTCGAATTTACACCCGCTGGGCAAGCAATTAGCTTGGTTGATTTTAATAACCCCGATTTCAGCCGCTTTCCACGCTTTAATGAGGCTGTAGCAAAAGCGCAATCGGCAACTCTTGGCCCTGGCGATGCTATTTATATTCCAGCGCTTTGGTGGCATCAGGTTAGCGCAACCAGTCCGTTTAATGTGTTGGTGAACTATTGGTGGCGACAAGCCCCAGAGTATTTAGCAAACCCATTTGATGCCATGCTACATAGTATGCTGGCAATTAAAGACTTACCAAACGAGCAAAAACAGAAATGGCAGCAACTCTTTAATCATTATGTGTTTGCTGATGATGTGGATTTAGCAAGCCATGTTGCTGAGCCTGCGCAAGGGATATTAGCGGATATCGACGAACTAACGGCCAGAAGAATAAGACAGCTATTACTACAAAAGCTCAACCGATAGAATGAACCAAAAGCCAGCGGATGCAACGAGTTCGGCGAAGCATCTGCAGGCTCTTGGTTCATAATTTATTTACCCTTAATTTGTACTGCTGATGGTTGTGTTGTTGCGCAGCCAATGCCTGTTTCACTATTTTTACTACATTGAAAAACACGCACGTAATCCACCAGCATTTGCTTAGGGTACCCCGTAAAATCAACACCTTTGTCATTCACATTTGCTGGCCAGTTTCCGCCTACTGCAAAGTTAAGAAGTAAATGAAAACGCTGATCAAATGGAGCAAAGCCAGTATTTTCTATAAACGAGCCGTCTTGTTGTTGTGATGTTGGATACCACTGGTCGTGGCGAAATGTCGCATAGTGAACATCATCAACATACCAACGAATTTCATCTTGCTGCCATTCTAGGGCATACACATGAAAGTTATCAGCTGGGTTATTAGCTTCGCTGAAACGGTACGGCGTACCGCTGTAAACATTTTTAGGTGCAGGACCACCATAATGCAAGGTGCCGTGTACGCGCGTTTCAAGGCTGCCTGCTGGCGTTGTTTTGTCATCAGTGAGAGTCTTTAAATTAACTGCTTCCATGATGTCTATTTCGCCTGATGATGCCCAGCGACCATAACGCCAATCAGTCGGTAACATCCAAATTGCTGGCCACGCGCCTTGCCCTGCTGGCAATTTAGCGCGAATTTCAAAACGTCCGTATCGCCAATCAGCTAAGTTTTTAGTGCGTAAACGTGCTGAAGTGAACGGCTGAGTCGCTTGTTTTTCTCGCTCAGCATCGCTGCTCACTTCATCGCTATTATGCAATGGCCCAGTGTATTGCTCTTGGCGAGCAACAATATGCAATATGCCATCTTTAACAAAACTGTTTTCGCTACGCGCGGTATAGCATTGCTGCTCATCATTACCGCCACCTCGACAATTTACTTCGTGTTGCCACTTAGTTAGGTCGAGATCATTTTGCGAAAATTCGTCTTGCCAAACTAACTGCCAGCCTTCTCCTAGGCTGGCTTTGACAGGCGCTGGGGTTTGCTGACAGGCACCAAGCGCACCTGTTAGCAAAATAACAGCATACGATTTTACTGACATGAGAGCGTTGCATCCTCGATGTGCGCACTCGTTACTGATAGTTTAGCAATCGATACGTGCCATGCACCTTCAGTGGCTAATTGCCAAGGCGAGAATACTTGCCCAAGCTGCACACCTTGCTCTGCAAAGCAGCTCAAATCTACGGTTAGCGTTTGCCAATCATTTGCTGCTTTAAAGTGTTTGCTAATATCAAATTGGCCGTCACAGTTTTCACCACATTGCATTCCCAGCATCAGCGGCGCATCAGCAGCTTGGTCTATCTTAATTTGCATTTGCAGTTGACCCGCTTTTTCAACGTATGAACGTAAATCCGATGGGAACGCCGCCATTAAACGAACTGCAGCCGCTTCTTTACCATTAAAGCTGATTGCGCGCGCATCTTCTTGTACGTCTTTATCAAAGGTTTTTACGCTAACCGCATTAAGTGCTGCACGGCTACTGGTCATGGCTTGTAACGCAGAACCACTTTGTAGTTGCAGTGACCACGGTGCTTTTACGGCACGTTCAAATAATACTAAGTCTTCTAATTTAGCCGCGACGTGTGATTTTTCGCTAAGGTCATCCGCTAACGTGTTTTTATCTTGATACGTTAAACCAAAGCCATAAGGTAGTAGTGGCGCGTAATCTTTATCACCACGGTTTTCGTTACCTACCGGGTTATTTGGCCATGAGAACGATAACTTACCTTTAAAGTCATGATTGATAGAGCCATCTTGCTTTTTAAAGATAACATCGCTGATTGCATCACCTTCACTGCCTGGTAACCAAGTTGCGACAAACGCATCACTGGCATTCAGCTCTGCATTCACCCACATTGGGCGGCCACTAATAAATAGCGACACCACAGGAATGCCGGCATCTTTTAGCTTTTTAAGCAGAGCTAAATCAGTTTTATTACCGCGTTGGTATTCAAGGTTATCTAAATCACCATTACCTTCTGCATATGGTTGCTCACCGAACACCACAATCGCGACATCTGGCTTAGATTCAAATTCGCCATTCACATTGTATTGAACCTGACCACCTGCTTGCTCAACTGTATTTTTGATGCCATCAAAAATTGAAGAACCACCCGGGAAGTCACTATTCTCATTACCTGTACCCTGCCATGTGATTGTCCAACCACCTGACTGCATACCGATGTTATCAGCGCCTTTACCGGCAACTAATACATTGGCATTTGCTGATAGCGGTAACAACTGTTGTTTATTTTTAAGTAGTACCAGTGATTCACGGACTGCTTGTTTTGCAACTGCGCGATGTTCTGCACTACCAATGATCTCTGTTTTACCTGAAAGCGGACGCTTAGCAGGGCTTGGCTTATCAAACAAACCTGCGCGCATTTTTACACGTAAGATACGCGTTACTGCATCATCGATGCGACTTTGTGCAATTTCGCCACTTTTAACTTGCTTAATAAGGTTTTCGTAAAGTGGTTTCCATGCATCTGTCGGTACCATGTACACATCAAGACCGGCATTTGCTGCTTGCGCACAGTTGCCATTAGTACAACCCGGAATTTGACCGTGGCCGTTCCAGTCACCAACAACAAAACCATCAAAGCCCATTTTGCCTTTTAGTACGTCGGTAAGTAGGTATTTACTACCGTGAATTTTTTCACCGTTCCAGCTGTTGAATGACGCCATTACGGTTTGTGCACCCGCACCTAACCCGCCAACATAACCTTGCGCATGAATATCAAATAACTCTTGCTCAGATGCCGTGTTATTACCTTGATCATCACCGCCTTCAGTACCACCATCACCTAAAAAGTGTTTCACGGTACTTATCACGCGCTTATCAGATAAAAAGTCTTCATCAACCGCACCTTGCAACCCTTTAACAATGGCTGCCGAGTATGCTTTCACAATTTCAGGGTCTTCAGAGTAGCCTTCATAAGTTCGACCCCAACGGTCGTCACGAACAACTGCAACTGTTGGTGCGAACACCCAATCGATGCCGGTTACCATCACTTCTTGCGCGGTAGCGGCTGCAATTTTTTCGATTAACTCGGGATTGTTTGTTGCACCTAAACCAATGTTATGTGGAAATAATGTCGCACCAATGACGTTATTGTGACCATGCACGGCATCGGTACCCCACATAGTCGGGATTGAGCTACCATCAAGCGAGTCATCGATTGAGGCTTGATACATTTTTTCAGCAAGATCAATCCAGTCTGCGGCACTGGCATGTTTATCATTATTTGGGAATGCACCACCACCATTGAGGTAGGAACCAAAGCCATATTTACGCATATCTTCAACGGTAATATCGCGAATTTCTGGCTGGATCATTTGCGCAACTTTTTGCTCAAGGGTCATATTTGCCAGCATTTTAGCAATTTTGGCTTCCATTTCTGGGTTTGCAGCAATACTCGTTTCAATGTTTGGCCAAATTTCTTGCTCAGTGTTCACGTTGGTCACCTTATCTTGCCCAGTACAACCTAGCATGCTGACGCTTGCCATCATTAACGAACAGAGAGTGAATGTTTTTTTCAATTTCATTTTTGCACCTATGAAGTCTGAGTCGATACTTTTGAGCCAACAAGCGCAAAGTAAGTAATATATAAATAACAGGCGATAGGTAAGAACAACGCCATTTGCACACCAACAGAATCGGCTAACACACCTTGTAGTAATGGGATAATTGCCCCACCTACAATCGCTAAACATAAAATACCTGAGCCTTTTGAGGTGTATTTGCCAAGGCCATGTAGTGCAAGGCTGAAAATCGTCGGGAACATAATCGAGTTACATAAGCCAACCAATAAAATAGCCCACATAGCAAGACTACCTTCACCTGTCATAGCAATTGCAACAAGTACTACTGCAAGCAAGCCATGACATGCCAACACCTTACCTGCATTAAACTTCTGCATCACAGCAGCACCAATAAAGCGACCCACCATGGCACCTGCGAAATAATAACTAATGTAATGAGCGGCTTCTTTTTCTGCGAGGCCAGCAATATTATCTAACGTCAAAAAGCCCACCAAAAAGCTACCAATCGCCACTTCTGCGCCCACATAAACAAAGATACCGATGGCACCTAAAATGAGGTGGCGATAACGCCAAACACTGCCTAAATCAACAAAGTCTTCTAAATCTTGATGTGCCGCTTCACTGTCACTTTCTTTACCTAGTTTTGGCAGTTTTAAAAACGCAAAGATAACCGCAAGCACGAGTAAACTTAACGACAACATTAAATAAGGGAGTTTCACTTCTTCAGCCGTGGCTTGGCTTACCTCAGATAAAATCAACCACCCACCAAAAATCGGTGCGACGGTCGTACCTAGTGAGTTGAATGCTTGTGTCATAGTCAAACGCGAAGATGCTGTTTTTTGCGGGCCAAGTACACTTACATAAGGATTTGCAGATACTTGTAAAATAGTAATGCCCGAAGCAAGTACAAACAAAGCCAGTAAAAATAATTCGTATACATGGGCAACCGCAGCAGGGTAAAACAGCGCACAGCCGATAGCTGCAACCACTAAGCCGACCACAATGCCAAATTGATAGCCAATGCGACTGACCAACTTGCCAGCAGGGATCGACATCACAAAGTACGCACCAAAAAAGCAAAACTGTATAAGCATGGCTTGCGTATAATTCAGCGAAAACATCCCTTTTAAGTAAGGGATCAAAATATCATTTAAACAAGTAATGAACCCCCACATAAAAAATAATGTGGTCAAGGATGCCAATGCAAAATGTTGCTTTGGCATTGCCGCTTGACTCGCGTTACCCGAAACAGGCGTTGAAACATGGGCCATAATTTTATTCTCTAGTTATTTATATTTTTCAGTTTGTTACATCAGCTCTAGTGCTAAATCATGATGAATAAAAAAGCAAAAAACTATTGCAACATAAAATGTAAGCGCTTACATTTATAACATATAAATCATATATAGCAATTTATTTGCAATAAAATTGTAAGCGCTTACACCATTTGCAGCTCTGTACTTTGGTTTGTCTTACAAACACTATGCGAAGGACGACTAATAACTGTGTATAAATCAATTTCTCTTTTGCCAGACTCATTTTTACTCAAACCTGAATTTACTTTTGGTGTTGCGACTGCGTCGTTTCAAATTGAAGGCGCACGCAGCCAGCGTCTAGATTGTATCTGGGATACGTTTTGTGAAAAGCCGGATGCAATTGCCGATCAAAGTCATGGCGATGTAGCATGTGACCATGTTGCACGTTGGCAGCAAGATGTCGATATGATTGCTGACTTAGCCGTAGATGCTTACCGTTTATCAATTTCTTGGCCACGGGTCATGAATCAAGATGGCACGATAAACAAACAAGGTATGGCATTTTATGTTCAGTTATTAACGGCGTTAAAAGCACGTAATATTAAAACTTACGTCACTCTATACCACTGGGATTTACCTCAATACCTAGAAGATAATGGTGGCTGGTTAAATCGTGATACAGCCTATAAATTTCAAGAATATGCCGAACTTGTTACTCAACACCTTGGCCACTTAGTCGATTCCTTTGCGACCTTGAATGAGCCCTTCTGTAGTGCCTACTTAGGTTATGAAGTGGGTGTACATGCACCAGGTATAAAATCACAACAAGCAGGCCGACAAGCAGCGCATCACTTACTGCTCGCCCATGGCCTTGCCATGCAAGTGTTACGCAAAAACTGCCCAGACACAGAAGCGGGTATCGTATTAAACTTCAGCCCAACTTATCCTTTGACTGCGGATGATAAAAAAGCCGCAAAACTTGCCGATCAATACCATAACCAGTGGTATATCAAAGCGGTTTTAGAAGGCACATACCCTTCTTTATTTGATGAGTTGGCTGATGAGGTTAAACCGACTATTCTTGCTGGCGATATGGCGATTATTAGTCAAGCCGTCGACTTTATTGGCGTTAACTATTATACCCGCATACACTACAAAAATACTGCTGATGGCTGGTTTGAAGAAGCAAGCCTTGCGAATGTTCGTGTTACCGATATGGGCTGGGAAGTTTACCCACAAGGTTTAACTGAGCTTTTGGTATCACTGCATCAGCAATATGATTTACCAAAAATGTATATTACCGAAAATGGCGCAGCCATGGCCGACACCTTAGAAAACGGTGAAGTGAACGACATTGAACGCGTTGATTATTATCACACTCACTTAAATGCAGTCTGTGATGCAATTCGTCAAGGTGTTGATATTCAAGGCTACTTTGCGTGGAGTTTAATGGATAACTTTGAATGGGCGTATGGCTACGAAAAGCGCTTTGGATTAGTTTATATTGATTACCAAAGCCAACAACGCATTTTAAAAGAAAGCGCAAAACAATACCGTGCGCTGCTCATACAGCGATAAAAATAACAACAATCGAGAACACACATGCTGACAACAAAAGAGAAAATAGCCTACGGATTAGGTGATACAGCAAGTAACATTATCTTTCAAACAGTAATGTTATTTTTAACTTTTTTCTACACGGATATCTTTGGTATTTCACCTGCTATTGTTGGCACCTTGTTTTTGGTGGTGAGAATTGTTGATGCGATTACCGACCCACTAATGGGCGCATTAACCGATGCCACGCGAACTAAATGGGGAAGTTATCGCCCTTATTTACTTTGGCTCGCTTTACCGTTTGGGGTGATCAGTATGATCACCTTCACTACGCCAGACCTACCAGAGTCAGGCAAAGTCATTTACGCCTTTGTCACTTATACTTTGCTAATGCTGGTTTACACAGCCATTAATATTCCTTATTCAGCGTTAGGCGGAGTATTAAGTGGCGACCCTAAAGAGCGTGTGTCGATTCAATCTTACCGATTTGTGTTTGGCATGCTGGGCGGCCTAATAGTTAGCGCCTGTACCCTGCCGTTGGTAAATTGGCTAGGAAAAGGTGATAACGCCACAGGCTACCAACTAACCATGGCCTTAATGAGCGGCTTAGGTGTCATCTTATTCTTGATTTGTTTTCGCTTTACCAAAGAGCGTGTTGTAGCTCATAACAGCTCATCGTTGAGTTGGAAGAACCGCATGAGTACACTTTGGCAAAACGGCCCATTTAAAGTATTGTGCTTTGCTGCACTTATGCTGTTAACCAGTATGGTATTACGTACAACTCTGGCAATCTATTACGTAAAATATGTGCTTGGTGAAGCCGAACTGGTCACTTATTTTGTCACTATCGGTATGATAGGTAATATCCTAGGTTGTGCGTGTGCAAACCCGCTAAGTAAACGTGTTGATAAGAAAACAGCCTATATTCGTTTGCAATATATCTCTGCAGCAATCAGCTGTGTGGCGTTTTGGTTACCAAGCGAACAACTGATACTTGCTTTTGCAGTATACTTTTTATGGTGTTTTTTCACGCAAATGGCAACACCACTACTGTGGGCAAAAATGGCCGACACGATTGATTACGGCCAGTGGAAAACCGGCGAGAGACTAACAGGGCTTGTCTACGCAAGCGTGGTCTTTTTTATTAAACTCGGCCTTGCCCTCGGCGGTGCCATAGCCGGTTGGTTACTAGCGTTTTATGGCTATGAGGCCAATACAGAGCTTAGTGAACATACGCTGTCAGGCATTTTAGTTTCATTTACGCTTTATCCAGCAATTGGCAGCGTGCTTGTCGCTTTAATTATGAAAAGGTATATTCTTGATAATCAAACCGTTGAGCAAATCAGTGCCGACTTATCATTAAAACGTCATCCATAATTGGGTTTTAAAAAGGAATAATATGGCCACCATTTACGAGGTGTCGAAACTAGCTGGAGTGTCTTTAGCAACTGTTTCGCGAGTAATGAATAACAATGCGAATGTCAGTGATGCTACTCGTAAAAAAGTCACTGCGGCAATGAGTGAGCTTGGCTATAGACCAAACTCTATTGCGCAATCATTAGCGTCGAATTGTTCAAACAGTGTTGGTCTACTTGTTTCTGAATTACAAGGTCCCTTTTACGGTCCTATGATGAGTGGTATTGAGAATATTTTTAGAAACCAAGGTAAACATGTAATCATTGCTGCTGGTCACAGTGATGAAGAGCGAGAACAGCAAGGCATTGAGTTCCTAATAAGCCGTAACTGTGATGGCCTTATTTTGCATGTTGAAGCTGTCAGCGACGATTACTTAATCAAGCTGAGTAAGGGCCGTGTACCATTTGTGCTCATTAACCGTTTTATTCCAGAATTAAGCGACCGTTGTATTATTTTAAATAACATCAAAGGTGGCTACCTTGCAGCCAAACATGTTCTAGAGCAGGGTCACAAAAATATAGCCTATATTAGTGGCCCACTTTGGAAAAAAGATGCTCAAGATCGTCTAGCTGGTCACAAACAAGCGCTTGCTGAATTTAATTTATCATTTGATGAACAACTGCTTTATCAAGGTGATTTTATGGAAACCAGTGGCTTTGAGGGATTAAAAACAATCTATCAACAGGGGGGGTCATTTAGTGCCGTTATTTGTGCCAATGATGAAATGGCGACGGGTGCCATCGCCAGCGCCAGAGAGCTTGGCTTAGCCCTTCCAGAGCAGCTATCAGTGATGGGCTATGATAATGTATTTTTCACGCGCCACATTTATCCGCCTCTAAGTACTATTAACTATCCAATCAATGAAATGGGGAAAATGGCTGCAAACTGGGTTCTAAACCACGTATATCAAAAGCAAACAGAGCCTCTGCAAACTATGTTTGAGCCAAGCCTTGTTGCTCGACAATCAATTAAGCACTGCCCTCAATAAGCTCTGTCAGTAAACCTAGGTTAATTGGCTTTAACAGAACTTGTTCAATGTCCAACTTCTCTATTTTCTCTGGCTCAGGCTCTGCCCCACTGACAATAACCAAGGTTAAGTTGGGGTAGCGTTGCTTGAGCTGTTTTGCTAAATCTAAACCACCACCATCAGGCAAGTGCATATCAAGCAGTACTTTATCAAACTCAGCGTCTTCATTTAGGGTATTTAAACACGCTTCACAGCTAGCAGCGATTACCGTTTCCACCCCAAGGCTTTCTAATAAAAGCTGGGTGATTTGCGCTGCATCGGTGTCATCTTCAACTAATAAATAACGGGTACTTTTTTGAGTCATCGCCGGACTGTCATCATGCTCAATGACAGGCTCTGTTTTACCTTCGCAAATATAATGATTCAACACCTGATAAAGCAGCCCCGAATCAACGGGCTTGGCGATCATGTCATTAAAACCAAGCGCTGATAGCTCACTTTTAACCCCTTTCATGGTCGCAGCTGTCAGTGCGATAATCGGCTCTTTATAACCCATTTTACGAAGCTCAATTGTCGCCTCTTTGCCGCCCATAACAGGCATGTGTAGGTCGATAAATACAATATCGAAAGCTTTGCCTGCTTGTTCTGCTGCAGCAACCTTTTCAATCGCATGTTTGCCATTTTCAGCGTATTCAACATCAGCCCCAGTACTTGCGATCATGTGCCCTACCAAAATACGCAAATCTTTAAGGTCATCTACGACAAGTACACGCCCACTCGTTGACAGTGTTGTTAACTTTTGATGGCAGTCGGGGTTAGAGTCAAACGTCAGCAATTGGCGCTCAACATCACGAATGTTGCCAGGATAAATAGATAAAGTAAATTCAGAGCCGACCCCTTGAGTGGACTCAAGCTCTATTGAACCTTGCATACGTGTAAGTAATTCAGAACAAATAGCAAGGCCTAGTCCTGCACCACCGACATCACGCGATTCAACATCGGCAATTTGTTCGAATGGCTTAAAAATCAGTGCCTGCTTTTCGGGTGCAATGCCAAGCCCTGTATCTTTAATACTGAAGAACAGCATCTCGCGCTCATTAACCCATGCAGTCCATGCACGCACAACGATCTCACCTTGGTTAGTGAATTTAATCGCATTATTAATGATATTGATGAGGATTTGGCGAAGACGAGTGGCATCAGTATTAATAATTAAAGGCAGTGCCTGTTGTGACTCAAACCTAAGCGATAAGCCCTTATCTACAGCTGACACTCGCATTAAAGTGTATACGTCAGCCATTAAGCTATCGAGATTAACATCACAGCAGTTGAGCTCTAACTTATCTGCCGCAATTTTCGATAAATCGAGTACATCATTAAGTAGGCTCAATAGGTGCTTACCATTTCGGTAAATGACCCCAAGTTCATTATGCGCGTGTTGGTTTTTTTCGCTTTGCATCAACAGTTCGGTATAACCTAATATTGACGATAAAGGCGTGCGTAACTCATGACTTAAATGCGCTAAGAAGCGATCTTTCGAGCGATTTTCAGCTTCAGCTTTCAAACGTTCAACACGCTCATCTTCTACATCCCGTCTAGCTAGTGCATAACGAATTGCACGGGCAAAGCGGCTTGAACTCATTTCGTTCTTAACTAAGTAGTCAACAGCGCCTGCATCAAGTGCAGCAGAGTCTAAGGTGTCATCCGATTGGCCTGTAAGCATAATGATAGGGCCACGAAACCCATTAGCAACCGCACTTTTTAGTACTTCAAGTCCATCAGAAGCACCGAGTCTATAATCCAATAAACAAATATCGTGTTTATTTTCACTCAACACATTAACAGCTTCTTCAGGGCAGCTAAGCCATTCAACATCAAATGTATGGGAACCCAATTGCTCTAAGTAATCACAAGTAAGAATATAATCATCTTCATCATCTTCAACTAAGAGTAGTCGGGTTACCTTATCTAACATTTGTTGTCCTTTTTAGTCGTTTTGAGGGGTTGGTAATTCAACAAATTCAACCCAGTACTTACCGAGTGTTTTCATCAAATCAACCAAACCATCGAAGGTCACAGGCTTTGTGATGTAAGAAGCAGCGCCTAAGTCGTAGCCTTTAACCATATCTTCTTCTTGCTTTGATGTAGTTAAAATAACAACCGGAATACCTTTTAAATTTGGGTTTGATTTAATCGCTTCTAATGCCTCTCGACCATCCATACGCGGCATATTTAAATCAAGCAGAATAAGCCCTGGTCGAGGAGAATTCTGCTTATCGCTAAACTTCCCCTTACGCTCTAAATATTCAAGTAACTCAACGCCATCTTCGACAAAAAATAACTCATTAAGAACGCGGCTTTCTGCAAGCGCATCTTGAGTTAATAAACGATCGTCCTCATCGTCATCAGCCATTAAAATGGTAATAGGTTTAACTTTGTTAAGTGGCATCTAAGCCTCTCCTTGTAATGTGAAAAGCGATGTTTCCACGGGTAGTTTAAGAATGAAGGTTGCCCCTTCACCAACGCGACTGCTCGCCGTAATTTCTCCACCATGACGCTCAACTATGCGGCGACACACAGACAAGCCGATACCTGTACCTTTGTATTGCGAACGACCATGTAACCGCTGAAATGGTACAAATATTTTTTCAAGATATTCTTCCGAAAAGCCAATGCCGTTATCTGATATGGTGATAACTTCCCATTCAACATTACTATTATGGTTCGGACTAAATTCTTCAATACGCTCATAATCAATGCTAATAAGCGGTGCGACATCTTCACGTCTAAATTTCACTGCATTGGACAAGATATTTAAGAAAAGCTGTAGCATTTGGCTTGGGTCAGCCTGAATATGCGGCAACGTCATAACACTGACCTCTGCACCAGCTTCTTTAATCGCGATTTCTAAATCATCCAACACTTCATCGACGATACTGTTTAGGTCTGTGTCAGTGAAATCTTTACCCCGCGTAGTTACACGTGAAAACTCAAGTAAATCATTTATAAGGTTAGACATGCGCTGAGCGGCATTTTTCATTCGGCTGATATAATCAATGCCTTTTTCACCAAGTTCATTCTTAAACATACTCTCAAGGCGATCACTAAATGCTTGAATTTTTCGAAGCGGCTCTTGCAAATCATGGCTGGCTACAAATGCAAACTCTTCAAGCTCTCTATTAGAGCGGCTAAGCTCATCAGCATAAATCGTCAGTTCTTGAGTACGTTCATCAACTTTCGCGGCTAAGCTTTCATTTTGTTTTTCTAATTCTAAGTGATATTTAGCAGCATTCTGTAGGTTAGTTCGCGCTAAAATAAACATACCGATTAACAGCAAAGAGCTGGTCACAGCCGTGATAGCAAAGGTGATTTTAGCTTCATTTTTAATTTCAGAAAGGGCGGCAAACGTTTCAATTTTAAAGTTAAGCTCACGCATTTGAATTTCATTAACCGCAGTACGAATATCTTTATACAATTCGCGCCCTTTGTCTGTTAGCAATAAACGACGCGCTTTCACGTCTTTATTTTCTAAGGCAAGATCGGTTGTTTTAGTCATCACTGCAACCTTATCATTTACAAGATAGATAAGGCGGGCAATACGATCGGCTTGTCCAGGTATTTCTGAGTGCAAACTTTTCACAAGCATAATTTGTGCTTGCATGGAAGCCATAGCATCCGTGTATGGCATTAAATAGTCCTCACGGTCTGTCAGCAAATAACCTCGCTGCCCAGACTCAGCCTGTACAACAGACAAGTGCAACTGCTCAATAGCTGTGTTTAATGAATTTGTGTTATCAAGACTACTTTGTGTGTCGCTTAAAGAGCGTATGCTATTAATTGCTAAAAATGCATTCGCCACAACGATACACAAAACAACACTAATAAACCCTGCCCAGCTAACTGTTATTTTACCCTTTTGCTTATGCATTTTTTTCCCAGTTTCTATGCTGCTTACTCATCGGAGTGAGTGTCACTTATTTTTTGTAGTTGCTCGCTACATTGCTGGCAATTAATAATTATTTTATCAAGGGCCGCGAGTGCTTTATCTTTCGGCATATCATTTTCTAATACGAGCTTAACTAACTCTGCATTCATCGAAATACGGTTTAAAGGTGCACGCGCATCATGCACCAACTGACGTAAAGACTCGTTATTATTCATAGCTATCCTTTTATTTGTATTCTCCAATACCGCCGTATGCATTCAAACGGTTATACAGTGTTTTTGTGCTGATCCCCAACATCTGGGCGGCAATTGTCTTGTTACCTTGTACTTTATCTAAAGTTGCATGGATCAACTCTTTTTCAACTTCTTCAATCGTTTGCCCTGCCAGCACTTGATTATTTGATTGAGTCTCTTTGTTTACCCGCGAAAATGGTGACTCTAGCGAGTCTGGCAAGGTAATAGTGCTTCCTTTTGGATCACTCATAATAAATGCACGGTGGATAGCATGGCGCAATTCTCGTACATTACCAGGCCAGTCATGCCCTTCAAGTACCTTTATCTGACTTGCTTGCCATTTAAAGCTGGTTCCATTTTCGTCATTTAGTTGATCTAAAAATGCCTCTGCGAGCAATGGAATATCTTCTTTTCGCTCGCGCAGTGGGGGAATATCAATTGGAAAAACCGCCAAACGAAAATAAATATCTTCGCGGATCACGTTATTTTGTGCAAGGTCAGTTAACGTTCTATTGGTTGCTGAAATAACACGGCAGTTTACCGCTTGCTCTTTCGTGCCACCAACACGCGTAACCCTTTTACTTTCAAGTACACGTAATAAGTTTGGCTGCATATCAATAGGCATTTCTGTTACTTCATCTAAAAATAACGTGCCCCCTGCGGCTTGCTCAAACACCCCTTCTTTACGAGCGACAGCTCCCGTAAACGCCCCTTTTTCGTGACCGAATAACTCACTACCAATCAGTTCTTTCGAGAATGCACCACAGTTAGTCGCAACCAAAGGACCATCGCACTGCGTGGCGTTGTGAATTGCTTGTGCAACCACTTCCTTACCAGCACCACTTTCACCCATTAGCATAACGTTAGCCGATGTTGCCGCAACCCGCTCAATCATAGTGTAAAGCTTTTGCATAACCTCTGACTCGCCAATTAGGGTGCCAAAATGACGCTTAATACTCGGTGTTGCTTTTTTCTTAGTATTGGCTTTTTTAGGATTTAAAACCCGTTCAATATCTTCGCGTTGGAGTGGTTTTACAAGGTGTCCCACATTAGGCTCACACATTTCTGCGAGCTTACCTTTCACTGACGGATGACCCGAAATTAAAGTAACGCGAGGAGATTGACCAATTAGTTTAAGATGCTCAAGTAAATGTAAGCCGCTGCCATCTGGTAGCATAAAGTCTAAAAAGACATGATCAAATGTATTGTTCTTAAACCACTGTTCTGCTTCTGCAAGATTTGCGGCTGTGTTTATATTATGACCTAGGAACTCGACTATATGACATACAACTTCACTAAACTCACTATCATCATCAACTAAAAGTACGTTTAACATATTAATTCCCTAAGCTTTTTCAACCATTCTACGCATTTATTTGGAAATGAAAACTATCTGCGCCGAACTACAAACCAATACTTTTAAACTATATTACCCTACAAGTACCACTTTAGGGTAAGTTTAATTAAACTTTCATAACCCTGTATGATGCAGATCTATAGATTAAGCCAAGCTGTATACTATGAAACTATTAAGAAAAGTTACCCACCCTAGCATTAATGACGAAAACAAAAGTCAGTTTACCCGTGAAACCGCCCGTGCGATTATTTTAAAAGGTGAAAAAATCCTCCTACTTTATACTGCTCGTTATGATGACTATAGCTTGCCTGGCGGCGGAATTGACACAGGTGAAAGTGTTGAAGAAGGATTAATACGCGAGCTGCAAGAAGAAACGGGGGCGCAAAATATTAAAATTAAAAAACCACTTGGCCTCTATGAAGAATTAAGGCCTTGGTATAAAGATGACTTTGAGTGTATACACATTAAATCCTACTGCTACTATTGCGACATCGATGAGCAGTTGGCTCTGCCAAAAATGGAGCACTACGAAATACAAAATGGCATGCAACCCAAATGGGTAAATATCCATAGTGCAATTGCTCACAACGAAACCACAATGGCAATGAGCGAGAAGCAAGGTTTGTCGATTCAGCGAGAAACTTTTCTACTCAAACTCATCGCTAAAACTATATAAAAATGAATACATTATGTTATGGCGTTACTGTTTTTGGATTAACATAAAAACGCCATAATCCCAGAAGATTACTCAACAGGAAAACGGTTTCCATGACCACCGCAACAGGCGAAAAAATAAGTAAGTTGTGCGTGATCCAACAAACAGTCCCCACAACCATCAAGCAACGAAGTAATAGATCTTTGCTCTGAAATGAGGCATATGTTTGAACCAAGGTCGCAGTCAGAGCAATAAAACTGAACCAACTTTGCCATGTAATAAGCACTGCAAAAACACTTAAACCCATAAAGCCATACATTACCCACTGCTTTCGAGCAAAAATGCAGTAGCCGTAGCGTAGAGCAGCTATCAGCATTAGTGCCGCTGCGCTTAAATTATCAAGCAACAAAAAATGTATCGACGTTAGCAAAACCGAGCTAAACAAACACATTAAAATAATCTGACGAGATTTAAACTGGAACGAGGCTAAATCGAGTAAAGTAGCAACAGCAACCAAACATTGCGACAAAATAAACATGACAACTCCTGAAAAAACAGCAGTGTAATGCGCCGCACTCTATCGCGCCTTAACTTAAGTTAAGACGCTTACGAATTCGTGATAATGAAATAGCGGAAATACCAATATACATTGCAACTTCTGTTAAGCTCAACTGAGCCAACCAATGGGGCTTTTTAGCAAGTAAATATTCATAACGTTGCTGTGGGGAGTTAAGTAATAAAAAGGCTTCCTTTGCTTCTTTGAATAGCAACTGCTGGGTAACAAGTTGCTGCTTCATCATTTGATTCAAAGGCTGCTCAAGTAATGTAAGCGGTACTTTTATTACTTTAGCGTCACGAATGACTTTAAGCTGATAAAGAGCTGGCGTGTGTGTTAACCAATTACCATAGAGCAAGGCAAATTCATCTTGAAAGTAAAACTCTTTGCACTTTTGCCCACCATTTTCACTCGCATGGAGTGCTCCGAGTACACCCGATAAAATAAGATAACCATGAGTTTGCAGCGCTCCTTGCCTTAAAAGCACGTCATCACGCACATAACGCTTGATTGGATAGCTCCCCGCTAACTGGTGCTTTAATTGCTCTGCAAGTTGCTGGTAGCTATCTCCCAGTTCAAGTAACTGCGTATCCGTCAATCTTGCCATCCTTGCATTAGCAACTGAGTGATCTTTGCTGCGCTCACCCCATCACGGTTAATAAATTTTTCTCCGCACCAAAGGGGCGAAAAACCACTATCATTGTTTGCTTCTGCATGAGTTCGTAATGCCGTGATTGCGATCGATGCATAAGGAAAAGGAGGTACATGTTGAGGAATTGCGCCTAACTCTTCCATCACTCTATTCGTTATCCCGCGTGCTGCACGTCCTGAAAATAAAGTCGTAAGTTCAGTGCTGCCTACTTGCTGAGACATTAATGCTTGGCGGTGTAACGAGCTTGTTGTTGCCTCTTCTGTCAGTAAATAAGCACTCCCCACTTGAACTGCAATCACACCTAACTTTTGATAGAAACTCACATCCTCTGGCGTTGCAATGCCCCCCGCTGCAATTGTTGGGATATCAAGTTCGACACAAGTACGAACCAACTCTTTGGTGGTCAGTTGCAATGATAAATCCATCGATAAAAAATGACCTCGATGACCACCAGCCTCAAGCCCTTGTGCTATTACAGCATCTGCCCCACTCTCAACTAACCATTTAGCTTCTGCTAGTGTAGTTGCAGATGAAATCACCTTGCCACCCCACTTTTTAATTTGCGAAATAATGGCTGCTTCAGGTAAGCCAAAATGAAAGCTGATCACTGGCGGCTTATAAGGTGCTATCACATCAATAATGTCTTGATTAATTGGCTGGCGTGAGGCAACGGTTGAAAGTGCCGATGTATCAACATCAAACTCCTCTAGGTAAGGAGAAAGTAAGGTATGCCAAGCAGCTTGCTGCTGTTTTGTATAAGTTGGAGTATGGTGACAAAAGAAGTTTAAATTGTAAGGCTTGTCATTGGCATTACTTAAATACTCAAGCTCACTTACCAATTGCTCTTTAGATAACATTGCACAAGGTAAAGACCCCAACCCACCCGCTTGGCAAACAGCCTCTGCTAACCTTGCATTTTGTACTCCAGCCATGGGGGCTTGAATAATCGCCAATTCTGTATCGAAGTATGATTTTTTCATTGCCTATCCTTGTAAGTTTTGCATCTGTTTGCAGTTTTTACATAACCTGCTTATGAGCACTTGAATAAATATAAAAATAAGCCATAAAAAACAAACAGATAAATAAATATAAAAGTGGTGTTCGCCTTGCAGGTTACCCTTTACATTTTTTGTAAGGAGATAATGATGACTGACACTGTAACCACAATCAATCCGACTACAGAGCAACCTCTCGAAACATATACTCTCTTGTCTTTAGAAAAGGCGCAAGCAGAAGTAGATAAATGCCATGAAGCATTTAAAGCGTGGCGTGAAACATCATTAACTAAACGCGCAGAGCATCTCAATAAGCTAGCCAGTATTATTGAGTCGAATAAGCAAGATATTGCACAGCTTATGACAGATGAAATGGGCAAGCTTTATCAGCAAGGTTTACAAGAAGTTGAGCTATGCGCTGCTATCTGTCGCTATACCGCTGAACAGGGCCCAAAAGTACTAGCAGATGAAAAGCGTGATATGCAAGGCGGCCATGCAATCGTTACCTATCAGCCAATAGGCGTTATTTTGGGTATTCAACCTTGGAACTTCCCACTTTATCAAGTTATTCGTTATGCCTGTGCAAATATTATGGCGGGCAATACGACGGTATTAAAGCATGCAGGTAATGTATTTGGCATGGCTGAAAAAATTGAACAGCTATTTGCACAAGCAGGCTTCCCAGACTATTGCTTTAAAAATCTTTTAATCGATGGCAAAACGGCCAGTGAATTAATAGAACACAAAGCGATTCGTGGCGTTACGTTCACAGGCAGTGATGGCACTGGTAAAAAGGTTGCTGAACGCGCAGGGAAATATGTGAAGAAAACCGTCCTCGAACTTGGCAGTAACGATGCGTACGTTGTACTGGATGATGCTGATCTTGAAACCGCTATCAGCGCATGTACACAAGGTCGTCTAATAAATAACGGGCAAACCTGTGTGTCTGCAAAACGCTTTGTGGTTGTCGATGCGCTTTATAGTGATTTTAAAGCAATGATCAAAAAGCAATTTGAAAATACAAAAATGGGCGATCCTAATGAAAATGATAGCGATTTAGGTCCAATGGCTCGTGAAGACTTGCGCGACAAGCTACATCAGCAAGTCAAAGAGTCTATTGAAGCGGGTGCTGATGCAGTGGTGGGAGGTGAAATCCCCGAACGTGAAGGTTTTTATTATCCTGCAACCTTACTTGAAAATATTAAGCCTGGCATGCCAGCGTATGATGACGAACTGTTTGGCCCTGTTGCATCTCTTATCAAAGCCAAAGATAACGACGATGCTATGCGCATTGCAAACGACTCCCGCTATGGTCTAGGCGGTGGTATTTTCTCGAAAAATGAAAAGCAGGCTATTGAACTTGCCAAACACCACTTTGATACAGGCATGGTCAATATCAATGGCTATGGCTTGGCGCAACCAAATCTGCCTTTCGGTGGCGTAAAAGATAGCGGTTATGGCCGTGAGCATGGCGGTTTTGGATTACGCGAATTTGTGAATATAAAAACCGTTATGGTCAATGAATAACAACAAGGGCTCAATTGAGCCCTTTTCTTTTACTTACTATTAGTAGTGCTTTAATCATCGAACATGGGAACTTGGTGCTTCGATGCACTGGGCATTTTTAATTCCTCAACTGCCACATCTTCATCTATTCGCTCGGTTTGTTTTTGATTACACGCATTGGGTTTATAAACCAGCTCAGTAAGTAAAGCAAAGTGATCTGAACCATACTTAGCCAATCGCTCAATGCGTTTTACCGTAAAGTCATTACTGTGAAATAAATGGTCGAGCGGCCAGCGCATAAAGAAATATTCAGCATGAAAAGTATTAAAGAAACCGCGCCCTTTACGTGGGTCTAAAAAGCCAGAAATCTTCATAAATAATCGCGTTGTACGAGACCATGCCACATCATTTAAATCACCGGCGACAATGCAAGGACGGCGTAGCTTTTTGAGTGCTTTGGCAAGAATAATAAGTTCAGTATCGCGAGTGCGAGAGCTGTCTTCTTCGGTTGGACTAGGTGGTGCAGGGTGAATAAAGTGCCCTTGCATTTCAACGCCATCAGCGTCTTCAAATAAAATATGAATTGAGGGAATATCATCTTCAATCAACTCACAAATCTGATAGCGTTTTATTTTATATTTACTGTATAAATGCATTCCGTAACGATTATCTTTAGGGCAATATATTCGGTGCGGGTAATCGCTCTCAAGTCCTTTTAATTGCTGCTGCCAAATGATGTCTGATTCGAGCGTAATAAGTAGGTCGGGTTGGTGCTTATTAACTAATGAAATGAGCGCTTCATAGCGCTCATTAGACATCAGTACATTAGCCGACATAATACGAATGCTGTGTTCAGCATCCTTGGAACTGGCTAATACCTCCTGCTTAGCAAATGGTGTATAAGGGTAAATCCACTTCCCTTGTAGTAGCAAAATAATAATGCTTAAGAATACACAGCTAAGTGATAAAAACGACGATTGAGATATAACTAAGTAGCTTGAAGCTGCGCAGCAAAATGCCGCCAAATAAAACACTTGTAACCTAACAAAGTCACAGCTTCGCACCAAATAATGCTGGCAATATGACATAGGTAATAAGGTGATGATAAGTAATAGCGTCAATACACCGATTAAAACATAAATCATACTGCTCCCACGTTTAGTTATCTGCTCAAAATAGAAATGATTTCTCGCGTATCTTCAACTAAGCGTACCACTGTCCCATCCTCTTGGATAGAAATAAGACCATCTCTGTCGCGAGACTTAATGACCTTCCCATGGCGATAAATATCACGATCTAGGATATCTCCTTTACGGTATTTTTTCTGCCAACCTGGTGGGAGCTCTCCACCGCTAGCAACTTTCTTTTCCAAGCCAGGTGGTAAGCTCTTTCCCTTATTTTTCTCTTTATCTTTGTCTTTAGCCTGCACACCAGTGGCGATAACAGCTAAACCCACAGCAAAAACCATTAATAGCGTTCTCATATGAATGCTCCTTTTAGTTAACCTTCTTAAGCCTAGCAATGAATGCTGAACACGCAGTGAAATTTCATAAAAAAAGCCGCATAAGCGGCTTTAAACATAATTAACGGTGGCGCGAAACAATGGATAGAATTTCACGCGTATCGTGAACAAGATGAATAAGGCGATCGTCAATTTCTATTGCAATGATGCCATTTCTATCACGGCGTTTGATTACTCGGCCATGACGATAAATATCACGGTCTAAAATATCACCATGATGGTAGCGTTTATACCAACCCGGCGGTAAACGACCACCATGCCCTACTTTCTTATAAAGACCAGGCGGTAAGTCACGATAACTATAGCGATCATATCTATCGTAATGTTCATGATGCTTATGATGTTTTTTATACTTATAGTGTTTTTTATGTTTATGATGCTTTTTACGTTCGTGTTTGTGCTCATATCTATCATGATCACGATCATGCCTAGCACTTGCTTCTGCAGGTATTAAACTCAAACCTAACACAGCCAAAGAGATAGTAATTATTTTGTTCATAATAGAGACCCTCTACGTTTGCTCTTGTTACAAAAGCCTAACGTTTGCGACTGAATCATAGATGAAGGATTACAATTAAAAAACCTTATTACTTACATATCAACACGTTAAAAAACCAACATTTACACTTCTTTAAACTTAAACTGCGCTCTGATACTTATTGTTGCTCTTTTTAAATCAAACATCTCTTTCATAGCAATCGCAGGAACATTACTTAAGTAAGGCCATTAACCTCGAATACTTTTACCTACTTCAAAAAGCAGTTACCCTCTATTTTTTGTTGTAATTAACCTAAAGGCGTTCATGAAATTATTATTCCTCCCAGCACTCACTGGCTTACAACTTTTAAGTTTACAGTCATATGCAGCGACAACTGAACTTGAGCATATTACGACAACTGCCTCTCGCACAGAGGTGCTTGCCGATCCTCTGCCCGTTGTTGTGAGTAATATTTCAAAGCAACAATTAGCACTCATTGCGCCAACCCATATTGAACAAGCCCTTAAGCAAGTTGCTGGTGCAAATCTTCAACACGGCAATGGCCAAGAGTATTTACCCGCTTTACGTTCGCCTGTTTTTTCTGGTGCTGGTGCATGCGGCGGCTTACTCACAGCTGAAGATGGCATACCGCTGCGTGCTGCAGGTTTTTGTAACATTAACGAGTTATTCGAAGCACACACAGAAATGGCCGAGCGTATTGAAGTACTAAAGGGCCCAGGTTCTGCGCTTTATGGCTCAAATGCAGTGCATGGGGTGATCAACGTGATCACCCCTGATTCGACCTACGACCATAACCGATTTGGTTTTGATTACGGCTCGTTTGGCTACACTCGTTACAAACTAGGTTCTGGCCATGATTTTGGTCAACAAGGTTTTGGCATCAATGCCAGTATTACTCGCGATACTGGCTATCGAGATGACGAAGGGGTTGACCAAGAAAAAGTATCATTACGCCACCGTTTCGATGGTGCAAACTTAACAGTTAATAGTGGCTTGACGTACACCTACTTAGATCAACAAACAGCAGGTTATATTGAGGGCTTTGAAAGCTATAAGGATGAGGATATTGCGCAATCAAACCCAAACCCTGATGCCTTTCGTAAAGCACGTTCTTTACGTATATGGTCAAAAATAAATTGGTCTAGGGATGAGATTAATACCTTTACGTTTACACCTTATATTCGTGACCAAAGCATGACCTTTTTTAAACACTTTTTACCTGGTACACCGCTTGAAGAAAATGCCCAGCAAGGTGTTGGCTTGCAATCAAGTTGGCAACATAAGTTAAGTGATTCAAGTCATTTAACTATGGGTTTTGATGGTGAGCTTACTGATGCTGATTTTTTACAATATCAAGATAGTCCAACTGAAGGCTCAGCATTCTTAGTTGCTACAGTCCCTCAAGGAAAACATTACGATTATCAAGTAACAAGTACCTTATTGGCGCCCTTCATTAACCTTGACTGGCAATTGAATGACTTACTCATTAGCCTTGGCGGTAGATACGAACGTATGCGCTATGATTATCAAAATCAAATGCTCGCTGGACGTACTAAAGAAGACGGAACACAGTGCACAATGGGCGGGTGTCGCTACTCTCGCCCTGCAAGTGATGTTAATCGCTTTACTAACTTTTCACCGAAGCTTGGCTTGAGCTATCAATATGCTGATAACCAGTTTTTCTACGCCAATGCTTCTGAAGGTTACCGAGCCCCGCAAGCGGCTGAGCTTTATCAGTTGCAACGCGAACAAAATGTGGCAGATCTTAAGTCTGAAATAGCTAAAAACTTAGAGCTTGGTTTAAAAGGCCAACAAGCAAAGCTGCATTATGTATTGAGCATTTACGCCATGAACAAAAAGAACACAATTTTCCGCGACAGTGATTTTTATTATGTCAATGATGGTCAAACTCAACATCGTGGAATTGAGCTTGAACTTGCCTATGCCATCACATCAAGCCTATCGATGCAGTTTGCCGCGAGCCATGCCAAGCACACTTACAGTTACAATCAAGTGCTCGGTGGGGTTAATATCAATGGCAATCTTATTGATACCGCACCACGTAACATCGCAAACTTGCAGCTACTTTGGCAAGCAAACGACATGACACGTATTGGGCTTGAGCTGCATACCACTAGCAGCTACTTTACAGACCCCGAAAATCAGCACAGCTATGAAGGCCACTCTCTTGTTAATTTAAGAGCCGCATGGCAGCTCACTCCTAAGCTTACGGTGACTGCGCGAATTAATAACCTTACTGATGAACATTATGCAGAGCGCGCTGACTACACAACCTTTAGCGGTGACCGTTACTTTCCAGGTCGGCCACGCAATGCAATGTTATCAGCAAGTTACCAGTTTTAAGTAACCGCATTATTTTGTTAGCTGTCTCATAGTTGACACACGCTGTTTAGTAATTAGGTATGATAGTAATAACTTTTACCTAATCGACTAAACAGCGTGTCACCCTCTCAAAACCTAATTAACAAAGCGCTATTGGTGCTAGGCATTTTTCTGATTGCGGCTTGCCTACGCGCGCCGATTACAGGCATTGCTCCCGTACTCGAACAAATAATTGAGCAGTTTCACTTAACTGCTTCTCAAGCGGGTATGCTGACTACATTACCACTCATCGCCTTTGCGGTTGCTTCTCCGATGGCTGCTGGGCTTGCAAAAAAATGTGGCCTTGAGCTGTCGCTGTTTATTGCCCTGCTCTTGATAGGCGCAGGCGTGATGTCACGCATCATAAATTCTGCCAATATTTTGTTTATAGGCACCGCAGTGATTGGGGTCGGTATTGCAATTGGTAATGTTTTGTTGCCAAGCCTGATTAAACGTGACTTTCCGCATAAAGTTGCAGTGATGACATCAAGCTACGTGTTGGCAATGGGTATATTTGGTGGCAGCTACTCAACACTTATCATTCCACTTGCAGAGTATAAAGAACTAGGCTGGCAGATAGCACTGGCAAGTTACGCGCTGTTAGTTTTACTTGCTGTGCTAGTTTGGTTACCACAACTTAGACAGCACACCATGCCCAAAGAAACATCAATATCGAATGCGACACAAAATAGAGTCTGGCATTCGTCATTGGCATGGCAAATAACACTTTTACTCGGCTTTAACTCGTTTTTCACTTATATCATGCTTGGCTGGTTACCGAGCATTCTGGTTGAAGGTGGCCATAGTGCGCAACATGCTGGCGCACTACAAGGCGCTTTCCAAGCTGCTTCTGCGCTGCCAGGTATTGTACTTATTCCATTACTTGCAAAGTTAAAAGATCAACGCATTCTTACGCTAAGCCTTGCCCTATTAGGCGCACTTTGCTCATTCGGGTTGCTCACTGCACCTAGCTTTGCCTTACTTTGGTCTATTACTTTAGGCTTTTGTTCAGGTGCCTGTTTTATTTTGGGTTTATCGTTTGTCAGCCTACGCACGCACAATGCACTACAAGCGGCGGCACTCTCTGGGATGGCACAATGTATCGGTTATTTATTAGCCGCAACAGGGCCTATTGTTGCAGGCGCGCTACATAGCTACTTTAATAGTTGGGCCGGAGCACTTTGGCTATGTATTGCATCAAGTCTGTTGTGTGCTTTGTTTGGTTATTTAAGTGGCCGAAATATCACTATCGGCCAACAGTAAAAATAAAATCGCAGCTATTTAGGTGTGGTTTCAAAGGCGCTCATATTACTTAGGTTATCTAGCCAAGGCTTGTGTGAGCGATACCAAATATGGGCTTTTGGAATAAGCTCATCAGCTTGCTCGACAGCGCCGAGTCGTAAGCCATAAACACGTTCGCCTTCGCCCACTGAAGTAGCGTACAAGGCCGTACCACAATTAGCACAAAACCCTTGTGCTCGCTGATTGCCACTTTCGGCAACTTTTATATATTCTTTTGGTGCAGCTGCTGTGAAAGTAACCGCATCAGGTTTAGATACAACCACAGTACGAAAAGGCGCACCCGAGATAATTTGACAGTCAGTGCAGTGGCAATTAATCACTTTATTTTCATCAACTTCAGCACGGTATGTAACTTCACCGCAATGACAACGACCGGTTATGTGCATATTAAACTCCCTCTTTATTTACTGGATATCGATTAGCCAGCTTGATGCTATTTAAATCATTAAAGCGTACTCCGTACTGTTTCATAACAGGACGTATTTTTTTACTAATTAACTGGCGAATATAAAAGGGTTGATTGGGCACAAAATGATGAATAGTGTGAGTGCGCCCAAAGTCAAAGCAAAATAATTGAAAAGGTAAAAACCAACGGCTACTTATAACATGTGTTTGCTCAAGTACATTATTAACCCCACCATAGTAATGCATAGAAGAGGTAACAAGGTTAAGTGATATTGAGCGAATGATATTTGGCAATATAAGAACAACCATGAGAAATTCAGCACCAGCAAGCAAGTGAGCGCCCCATGTTGGTAAGGCAAAAGGGCTAACAAACTGCACACCATAATAACCAATCAGGCCATATAAAATAGCAAAGTATGCCGTTGCGATTGGAAAACCAGCATTAAATACTCGCAAAAACTTAAAGCCTCTAATTTCTTTACTAAAGCGTTGACTATTAATAAGCAAACCAAGTAGCCCGTCACTGATTACAACCGCTCTTAAAAAGGGGTTTTTGATACCATTGCCAACAAGACGCTCTTCTAAATCTTGCTCGGTTCCTGAAACTTTGTGATGGTGTAAGTGAATTTTACGCCGATACCAAGGGTTTACTGTATTTGGGCGCATTAGCCACACTGTTAACATCATAAAATTATGTATAAGCGGCTGTTTGCTAAAGTATTGCTTATGAATGAGATCGTGCTCAAGTTCATGGGATATTGAGGTTATAAAAGCAGCTAAAATAATGCATAACCAAGCGGGAATGAATGCGTAATAATAAAGTAGCGCAACACCAACTAGAGCAGATAATGATAAAAATAAAATACCTAGCGCAATGCCATTTTGCTTTTGCAACACTGGATACCGTGCTCTAAGTTGCTGCTCTTCAACTTTTATAGCAGCAACAATCGCTTGAATGTTTTGCTTTGCGGTTAATTTTGACATACATCAATGTGCTCTTTTCGTAATGGCAAAATCATACCGCGAATCATCAATGCTCTCTAGCTAATTGTGTTAAAAATGCTTGTATTTCATCGCCTGGAAGAGGCTTTGAAAAATAATAACCTTGAATAAAGTCACACCCTGCCTCTTTCAAAACTGCCAACTGTTGTTGCAATTCAACACCTTCAGCAACCACTTTAATACCAAGTACTTGGCTCATTTGTATTATCGACTTAACCAATGCTTCATCACCTGAGTTAGTATGTATTTCGTCAATGAATGATTTATCAAGCTTTAACACATCAACAGGAAAACGACGTAAATAACTCAACGACGAGTAACCAGTCCCAAAGTCATCCAAAGAGATTAAACAGCCAGCAGATTTAAGCTGAGTTAATACTTCAAGGTGGTTTGTGTTTTCTGGAGCAAGCACGCTTTCAGTTAATTCAAAAGAAATTTGTGACGGATTGACGTTCTGTTCAGTAATGATCTCAAGCCATGCGTTGCGGTGCGGATTAAACTCAGTAAACTCAAACAACGAGCGATTTACATTGAATACAAATTGATTATAGCCTTGTGCTTCTAGATATTTTATTTGTTGGCACGTTTTTCGAAGAACAAGCTCACCCAACTCAATGATCACACGAGACTCTTCAGCTAATGGGATAAACACGGCGGGTGATACCCACTGCCCTTGATTGCGCCAGCGAACTAGACTTTCAAACTTTGCAACCGTGTTACTTTGAACATCGATAATAGGTTGAAAGTGGACGTCTAACTCATCATTTTTAACAGCTTGGGTTAATTGCTCAACCAGTAAGTTGTGCTTTTTTACTTTATCATCCATTTCCTTGCAAAAGTGCAAGAACGGCGCACCAACTTGCTTGGCGTTTAACGTGGCCAACTCTGCCTGCCTCACTAACCGGCGAGCGATTTTTTCAACTCTGTCTTGTGATGATATTGATTTTGCTTGCTGATACGTACTCACTCCCAGCGTCACCGACACTTGTTGGCTAATCCCACCGATTAAAAAAGGCTCCACTAACAAGGCTGAAACCTGCTTGCATACAAGCTCTAACTCACTTACTTGCTGATAAGTTTGTAGTACGGCAAAACTATCACCATCAATACGTGAAAAAGCACATTCTTTAAAGCTGCTTTCCAATCGCTCGGCTAGCTGGCACAACACCTTATCACCAAAGCTCAAGCCATAAACCGTATTAATATCTTGAAACTTATCTACATCAAAATAAATAACCGCTAAATTAGTACTCTCTTCATCTTGATAAGACAACGAAGAAACTAACTCGGATATGCGCTCTTTGAAATAGAAGCGATTTGTTAGGCCGGTTAACTGATCATGGTTAGCATGAAAATAGATTTTTTGTTCTGCTTCTTTCTTCTCGGTAATATCGAGAATAAACGCAACATAACAAATTTCACCATTCGTTTGCATTTGAGTGATTGATAAAAACTGAGTGTAAAGAGTACCCTGTTTCGTTTTGTTTGTTATTTCCCCTGACCATTTACCTTTTTTATCTATTTGATGCCACATAGCGCGATAAAAATGCTGATCATGTTGGTTGGAGCTTAATACTTTCGGGTTTTGCCCAAGTACTTCATCAAGGGTATACCCTGTCATTTTTGTAAAGGCAGTATTTACGTAAGTGATCTCGACATTTTTATTGCAAATAAAAATTGCTTCATGGCTTTGTTCTATAAGTTGATTTGCAAAATCTAGCTTAGCAATAAAGCGATCTTTATCTATTTCACGTTGAATTAAGCCTGTGAATAAAGAAAAAAAGGATTCAACCTGAAGCGCATCACCTATCTCATGCTGAAAAAGAGCCACTAAAATCGTGTCGGTTTTACCTGATAAACTTTGTAATGGCACACCAACATAAGCTTCAATTCCCATATCTACGAGTAGGCGATCATCTGGAAACAATGCTTGCACACCCGAGCTGTAGCTTGAAATGCCGCCACACCTAACATCATTACATGGAGTACAGCGAATATCATAGCTAATGTTATCCACTATTTCGTCATACGCAGCCAGTGCAATTGTTGATGCATGCATTGTCGATTCATCAACTTGGGCTAAAAAAACATGAGATGCACCAAGTACTTCCGACAGTGAAAGGCATATTGCATTATAAAAGTTTTCACTTTTAAGATTAGATATACTTTCAACAATACGCTTTAAGTCGTATGTCCCCACGCTTTGCCACCCTACCGATTTTGTGCACTAAGTGATTGACTTCACTTAAACTTCAGGCTGCAAATTGTATTATAAGATGAGTAAAAACGCCATGCTACCCTAGTCTAAAACGATTACTTTCCATACAAATAAGCACACTTATTTTAAGGTTATTTAAATACCAAGCACCGTTTACATTTATTCGTTTATAAATAGAACAAAACGAGCGTGAGAAAGAATTAGCTGGTAGGCTCTGAAGCTATCTGAAAGTCACAAATAGGCTTGCACTGTAGTTCCTTGCAGGCATAAAAAACCTAACCAATTGGCTAGGGTTCAAAAGTGGTACCAGTAGACGGACTTTTACTTGCTTTAGTGCCACGCCCGCGTGGCGCTTAAGACCGCACACCACTTTTTCAGGCATAAAAAAACCCAGCAAAACTGCTGAGGTCATAAAAGTGGTACCAGTAGGCGAACTTTTATTCGCTTTAGTGTCACGCCCGAAGGCAACGGATTTTGAATTTGTGTAACAGCATAGGTGAAACTTAAATTATTGATATTTAAGATTTTAATTTTTAATGCTTTGACAAAACATTGTCACAATGGCAAAAAATCGTCACAGTTTTTTATATAATTTACTTGAAGATAAACACTTGCAATCACGGGCTTTATGCCAAACATAAACAGATGAATCCCATGCGAATTCAGGTAAGCTAATCAACTTTTCACCGTAATCTTCAATGTAAGAATTGATTTGGATTGAGGTAGCCTCAGGTAATTTTGACACTAATGGAATTTTACCTATTGAGTGATGGTTATTTTTAACGAGGCGCTCTACAACGGTGTATAATGTTTGTCGCCACTCAAAGGGGATTGGTAGCTCTTTTTCTTCATCCTTTGTAACCATTGAATTTCCTTATTTATATTTTTTATTTCCTCTTAAGTGTCAGAGCCAGACTTTGGCAAATTTTTACTAATCGCGGCGTAAGATCGCAGGCTAAACTTAATGGAAAAGGAGCACAATATGCTGTTTTTCGTACTTGGTTGAAGCTTTGTTGACTTTACAGTAAACCTAACTCGGCATGATAGTTACAAAGAGTAGAAAAACGGTAGTCCACACTGCCTAAAATATTTTCATCAGGCTTGCTAACTGCATTAATATATTTTTCGACATATTTCTCAAATTTTTTGGTAATGTAATACTCTTTATTCGCCAGTTTTTGATGTTCTGAGGATGATATTTTGAAAGGTAAGTTTGATATATACTTTTGATCAGCTATTACAAGAGCTTTAGTGAAATCCAATCCTTTACCTTCAATATTGGCTTGGTTAGATTTTACGGTGATATAAGAGGACTTATGCTTTATGTTTGACCTAAGCGGGATTGCAAAAGATAAGCTGTTTATTGTAATAAGTACGATTCCATAGCCTCGGATCTTGCCTTGAGCCCAATTCCCATTATGGTTATCTAATGCTTCTTTTAAATGTGAGTTTTCAGTATAAAAAGAGCTGTCTAATTTTTTTAATTGCACAAATATACTTCCCTAAACGAAAAAACCTCCTTTCGGAGGCTTTCGGTAGTCAATTCTGTTTGGATGCTTCAGTTTTTTACGTGGGGTGCTCCTACCTCCACAACATTCTGTTTGGACGCTTCAGTTTTTTACGTGGGGTGCTCCTACCGCCACTGACTACATTCTAATTATGGAGCGACTAGAAATAAATGTCAAAGCAAATTACATCTTCAAATTAAGGCTAACGTTTGTTCTAATTGCGCTATAGGCATCACCTGGAACGACTTGTTAATTTTCAATACGCTAATTCCCACGCGGTTTCGAGAGTGTTAAACAATGTTGGCATTTCATTCTCAAATTGTTCTTTCGTAATATGATCACCTACCCGTTTTGATAGTTTTGTCTTTTGTTTGCCGCTCATTTCAGAAACTTGTTCTTCTGTGCGCTTCCAATCTTCATGGTCTGGATAACACTCTTCAAGTGAACCTCGCTCTAAGACAATTATTTGCCCTCTATCTTTAAAGGTTTTGAAAGTCTTAATAAAATCATCAAATCCAGCTTGCGCCTTATTTGTGGGTGCATCACACAAAACCACCATTTTTTCTTCGAAAATTGAGCTCTCTAGCGGTTTAAACGCCTTTTTAATTGCATTGATAGAACGTTTGGCTTGATGAGTATCACCTTCGGCAGAAATTACTTGAACACACGGCTTATCCGGATAAAAACGACGAATAACTCTAGTTAACAATTCGACTTCACTGGGGCCCTCAACAATTATGAAGTTACGAGGTAATAGTAAGTCTGAAGGGCTTCCTCCTAACAATTCAAAAACCACATATGGTTTATCGAAAGTGTCCACAGGCCTGAAATTGGTATGACTATCCTCTTTTTCGACTTTAAAAATTTTTTGTGCGGCATGTTCATCTGCTACAAATACAGAAGAATGTGTGTTTATAAATACTTGATCGAGATCTTCGCAAAGTTCCAATAAAACATTCTTCAGCTTTCTTTGTGCGGTTGGATGCAAATGTAGTTCGGCCTCATCTATGAAGAAAAGAAATGATTTACCTGCATCATCACGGTTTTTTCTATACTCCGCATAAGCTTGGATTATTGCGAGCATTAACGCTCTCTGCATACCATCACCTTTCTCCGAAGCATAAGTTTCTACACCATCATCCACCTTTGTTTGGAAATTTTTCAATAAATCGTCAAACTCAGGACTAGTGACCTCGAAACAGACCTTTGTACACTCTGCAAACTGTTTCTCCAAGTGTGTCTTGACGCTATCACCAAGCTTATCAAATTCAACTTTTACCGCCGAATTTTCATCATCAAACAACTCATCAAATTTAGTTCTAAAAGCACTATACTGAGGATCATCTTGAAGGATTTCTTCTAACACTGAAGAGAGCATTATTCCAACAGGTGTTTTAGATGAATATTTTGCAACCTCATCAAAATATTGCTTTGTATGAATATACTCAAATTTAGGTAAGAAATCGTTGAATGCTTTATCAAAACCTGCTGGGTTTCTAGCTAACTCCAACCCACCAATGGTTAATTTCCTTTTGGTAGGTTCAGTGCTTGTTCTCTTTACTGTAAGTGTATCGTTACCATCTAGAACGTTTAACATTTTCGTTTTATTAGCTTCATTACGCATATTCTCAGCGCCATGCAGAGCACCTTCGAATTCAATTTCCACTGAAATCTCTTTAGAGGTATTTCTATTTGGGTATAAATCTCTTATTGATTTTCCTTTTGGTAATCCTTTAAAGAACCATCCTATTGCTTCAAAAAGGTTTGTTTTGCCAGCATTATTTTGACCTACAAAAACATTAAAATCTTTGAAGTCAAAAACTGCATTTTCGATCTAAAGTTTTTGATGGTTACTTTTGATATTTTCATCGTTCCCTGAACCTTGATTGAAGGCTTAACACTAATTATGCGAGACTTGCGCATTTTTATCTCATGCTATTACCCACTTTCCAATTAAAATATTAGTAGTAAATACTGATAATGCTCAAATAACACTCTAAAAACTGTTAGTTAAAATAAGCAACGGTGGGGCAAGAGCAAACTATATTTAGCCTTTATTAATTTGCTTGTTATATTTCTTATACGCCTCTAAGAGTGCTTTATCCGCTCGGCTTACCTCAATAAACAGATATTCATCCCCATCAGAACTACTGTGGTTTGCAAGATGTTCCTCAACTAATATTTCAGCTTTTTTAGCTTTTTCCTTGTCTCCGATGTAATCATAAAAGCTAGGTGCTGTTAATGCTGAACCCAAAGAAACTTTTGACATTATGCGGCTTCCTTCTGTAGAGATAATAAAAAACTTTTCAACGAATAGTTGTCATCAACCATATCTAACAAATCTTCAATTAAAATTTCAAACTTTATATACGACATGAATTTTAAAAAGTTTGATAATTCCGAGCTTGATCCTTGAATAGATATATTCATAGAAATAAGTGGATGTTCGTCAAGGACATATTGTTCAAATGTACTAGTCAGGTAATCATCCCATTTAGAACCAATCCCATTTGAATTATAGTCATATTCAGGATTTATGCTTTTAACCAACCCTCTTTTGACTCCTGCCGAAGCTTTGATCATGTTTGTACTATCATTAGGAATGTCAGAAACACTTTTAGCAGCGCCACCTCTAGAATCGACAGCAAAAGCTTTAAAGTGATTACCATCTAAAATCCTGAATGTTACTCTGGCCGATGAATCTTGAATCAGATGACTTCGAATACTACGGGCTATAACCTCAAGACTAGATTTTATTAAAATTTCCTTTGGAAAGTCATCCGTAGAAGGAAATCTTGCATTAAGTTGCTCAAATTGTAAGCCTACTTCATCTAAAAATCTAAGAATATGCTCAAAATATCGAGGTAATGAGCGAACCATAGATTCACTCAAAGGAATATTTTTTGAGTCAGGTAGGCTAAGTGTGTATCCATTTTTTACTCTTTCCTTAATATTCTCCTCCATTTCTTCCTGAGCTTTTCGCTGTTTTTCTAATTCTTTTGATTTAAGGTTTAGAGCATCTTCTTTTTCTTTAAGTTCTTTACTTTTTATATCTAGTTCATCTTTACGAGCTATACCTTGTGTCTCAGATTCGATGTATTGTTCATATATCTCCGTTAATCTACTGTCTGAGGAAATAAGATATGAAATATTAAAAGGAAGGGTTGGGCACTTTTTTTTCAAGTCAGACACATAAAAATATATCAATAAACTTGCGGTAACTAATGCCGTTAATGAAAGAGATAAGAAGCTTAAAGAAACCTCCACTTCAGTCATCGTAGTTGCTTGTACAATAAGTACCCCTGTAATTGAGCCCCCACTCCCTAATAAAAACGCTTGCTTTGCCTTACCTTTTAAACTGCAAACAGCGAAACTTATCCCACAACCCAATGGAATTCCCAGAATAATAGATAACCAAATTGGATAATACTCTTCCATTAATATGCTTACTCCTTTAAAAATAGAAACTTATTGAAACCATTGTGATGATTTATAACACATCAAAATAGTGCGTATTACATATCATGATGATCCCACCAAAAATTACATTTGTAAATAAACTATTAAAACAACTAGGTGTTCAACTTGTTATATTGCAAAAACGGCGCTTAATAATGTTATTGTAAAAATTAAACTTTTAGTCAAATATGTAGAAGTAAATTTAATCTTTTAATGCCCAGCTACCTCTCATAAAATATCTTTAAAGAATTTACGTTATCCCTATTTTAGAATTGAGCACTTAAGATAGAAACTGGGCGAAGTCGTAAATACATATAAAACAGACCTTATTGGAACAGTAACCAGATTTGAACACAAAAAAGCCCACTGATATGGGCTTTGGTAAGGACACTAACTAACGAGAATTTGATTACCAACTTTTTTTATTTGCTGAGAAGAATTTTGCTCAAATCTAAACTAACAGTCACCGATTGAAAAATAGGTAACAGTCAGATCTAGTACAAACTATTTCTTATTCGAAGTGTATTTTCTTTTCAAAATTTCTTTGATCAGATAATAAACCGCAGCGAATAAGATGATTGTTGCTACACCTGCCTAAAATGGTATCCACCACCCCCCTTCCTTCACTACCTAAAAATCTGTATTATCACTGATACCTGCATCATCAAATCCCCAGTCTGACGCACCGTGGTCGTCATCAAACGTTATGATCCCACCTTCATCCAATAACATGAAACTATGGCCTGTGTGGTTTACATGGCATTCATCTGTACTCGATATTGACTCTGACAAAGCCAAGTTGTTATTAATATCAATTAGCGAAACAGGCTCTGTGAGGGGCTCTGAAATATCACTTACAAGAATCCAAGCTAATAGAAGTGAGCTTTAGCAAAAACAACTCATGGCCATTGTGACACGTAAAAAGCAGAAACAAACTGTGACAAAAATCGTTACAGTTTGAGTAAGTTTTATAAAGATGGATGAGACTAAGAAAAACCACATTACAGAAAAGAAAACCCCCTTTAAAATCGACGGTCATAAAAGTGGTACCAGTAGGCGGACTTTTACTTGCTTTAGTGCCTCGCCTCGCGTGGCGCTTAAGTCCGCACACTACTTTTTCAGGCATAAAAAAACCCTAACCAATTGGCTAGGGTTCAAAAGTGGTACCAGTAGGCGGACTTGAACCGCCACGCCCGAAGGCAACGGATTTTGAATCCGTCATGTCTACCAATTCCATCATACTGGCTTCATTTTTCTTTCACCTTCTAAACACGAGAAGATAAAGAAAAACCACTTTAGAGCAAAAACTTATTTACTGCCTTTGTCTCTATGCCAAGCATTATACAAAGAATGGGTATGGCAGCAAGCGTTTTATTCATCTCGCCCTTTCAACCGAACAATTAATATACAAATTATTAACTTTGATGTTTTGGCATCATTCGCAGGACGATAGCCTCACAATCAATCTCATGGCTCAAGCAACCATACTGCGAAAACCCTGTTCCTTTTAAGCGGCTTTTAACAAACGCATCAGCGATAATTGGCTCGCCAAACTGTAGCAAGGTTGCGGCTTGCCAAAGCTGTGCTAGGTGCTCCATTATACGCCGAGCATGCATTTCCAGATGTTTAGCTTCATTGAGCATAAGCTTTAATTCATCAAGTTTAATCGCAAACTCTTCGTTAAGTGTTCGCGCTTTCTCAAGTTCATTTATAAGTGCTTTTAACGACTCAGGTTCACGCTTAAAAACGCGTAATAAGTCTAAGCACTGTACATTACCTGAACCTTCCCAAATAGAGTTAACCGGTGCTTCTTTATAAAGACGACTAGTGACATTGTCCTGCACATAACCCACGCCACCAATACACTCCATCGCCTCATAGGTATGTTGAATAGCACGCTTGCAAATCCAGTATTTGCCAATTGCGGTGGCACTTCGAACCAATAACACTTCGCTGTTATCATTTTGATTATCAAGGGCATGAGCTATACGCATAGAGATTGCCAAAGCGGCTTCAGCCTCGATCGCTAAATCAGCCAGTACATTTAACATGAGAGGTTGTTGGTGTAAATTTTTACCAAATACACTTCGCCCTGCGGTATGCCATATCGCTTCTTTTACAGCTTGAAGCATTAACGAGCTCGAGCCTAACATACAATCGTAACGAGTGAGTGCCACCATTTGAATAATAGTAGCAATACCTCGTCCTGGTTCACCTAAAAGCCAACCATGTGCACCCCTGAACTCTATTTCTGAACTGGCGTTCGATTGATTACCTAACTTATTTTTTAAGCGCTGAATATACATGGCATTTTTTTCGCCATTTTCGAGCCACCTAGGTACTAAAAAGCATGAGAGTTGTTTTTCATCCGTATTTGCAAGTACTAAGAATGCGTCACTCATAGGCGCTGAGCAAAACCACTTATGCCCCTCTAAGCTATAAAGCTCACCTGCTCCTGCAGTCGTTAATGGCGCAGCTTTTGTAGTATTTGCACGCACATCAGAACCACCTTGTTTTTCGGTCATTGCCATACCAATAGTAACACCTTGTTTTTCAAACCAAGGTTTATTGCCGCCATCGTAATGCTTTGAAAGTATTTTTGGCAGCCACTTTTGTGCCACATTGGCTTGGCAGGCAATCGCTGGCACACTGGCAAATGTCATGGTGAGGGGACAACCTGAGCCTGGATCTGCATGATTGTGCAGCACCGCCATTACAGCTCTTACTACATGACTGCCAGGCTTTTTTTGCTGCCAAGGTAAAGCGCAATGCCCTTGCTCAATAGCATGCTGCATTAATTGGTGGTAACTCGGGTGATAGTCAACTTGATCTATGCGTTCGCCAAACCGACTGTGAGTCGTTAGTTCAGGTAAGTGCTTGTTTGCTAAGAATCCAGCTTTTAGTAATACACCACCCACTTGCTCCCCAAATGCAGTTAGATGCTCAGTTCCCCACTGACCTGAAAATTGCTTTTGCCAATATTTCAAAACATCATCGGCTTGATAAACATTATAGTTTTCTAATGGTTGAGGCTGATTAAAAACGTGATGAGTTTCACTTTTTGAAATAGACATTGTGTGTGCTCTTTTTATTATTTTCTCAACTATAGCAGGTCAGACCTGTTTGTCGAATTACTAAACAATCGCTAAGTATTTCTTGTTTTGTGAGTACTTTGCTAAACTACTGCGCAATTTAATTGGATGAGATTGTCTATGTCAGCTGAGTTTCCACGTGCCGGTTTTTGGCGCCGTTTTGCTTCTTTAATCTACGATACATTAGTTGTCATTGCTTTTGCGATGCTGACAACTGTGCTTTATCTACTTGCTATTCAAGCTTTAATTTCGCTAGACATATTAACTGTTGGAGATGCAGAAGATGTCTCAGCTTATATTCAAAACTCACCGCTTCTTTATGGGATTCGCAGCGCTTTATTGGTGTTAGTGAGCGTCGCTTTCTTTAGCTATTTTTGGGCTAAAAGTGGTCAAACGATTGGTATGCGCGCATGGCGTTTAAAAGTACAAACACTCGATGGTAATCTAATAAGCTGGCCTCAGGGCGCTCTTAGAGCAATTAGCGCACTACTGGGGTTGGGTAATTTAGTGGTATTAATTGATTTTAAAAATAAGCGGGCACTGCAAGATTATGTAGCTAAAACAGAAGTGATCACGCTTACAAAAGAAGAAAACAAGCGCATTTATCGCTCATTAGATTAAGCTGCATACAAGCACAAAAAGCGTGGCTTCAAAACCACGCTTTTTTTGTGCTGAGTGTTACACTCGTTTGTTCAATAAATAGGTTGCAAAACCAATAAACAAGATACTTGGCAACACGGCTCCTATTACGGCAGGTATTTGATAAACCATGACAACAGGGCCAAAAATTTCGTTTGTTAGGTGAAAAGTGATCCCCGTTATAACACCCATGATGATGCGTGCGCCCATAGTTACTGTGCGTAGCGGGCCAAAAATAAACGATAAAGCCACTAATAACATTACTGCGATAGATATCGGCTGCATAAACTTACGCCACAATGCAAGCTCATATGTACTTGTGTCTTGCTCATTTTGTTGTAAATAACTTAAATAAGACCAGAGCCCTGTAAATGAAAGTGACTCTGGTTTTACAGATACGACCCCCAACTTTTCGGCCGTCAGCTGTGAGTCGTAAAACTCTTCATCTTGCTGTTCTGTGGTGATTTTTTCTGGTGTGATCTTCACTTTATTTACATCGCGAAGTAGCCAACCATCTTGACGGTTAACTGCTTCTTCAGCTTTAGTGATTTGCGTTAATTGCAAAGATTTATCGAAGTGATACATATGAACACCACGTAAAATACCTTGCTGATCAACGTCTTCTATATTAATAAAATTGCTACCATCTTTTGCCCATACACCTTGCTGAGCACTAAACACATCACCACCGTAAATAGCATGGTTACGTATCTCTTTGGCTTTTAACTGCGCTTCTGGCGCACCCCACTCACCTAAGGCCATCATACAAATAGCCATGAACATAGCGGTTTTCATTACAGAGGCAATAATTTGCAAGCGCGACATTCCCGCAGCCTGCATAACAACTAACTCACTATTTGATGCCAGTGCACCCAGTCCTGTTAAACCACCAATGAGCGCAGCCATTGGAAAAAATATAACTAAATCACCCGGCATGCTATACAAGGTGTAGATAAGTGCAGTCGCAATATCGTAACTACCACGACCAACCGATTTAAGCTGCTCAATAAACTTTATTAACGTACTGATACCAACCAGCACCATTAATGCAAAACCTGTTGTTTGAATAATGCTGCGGCCCAAGTACCAATCGAGTGTTTTCATCATGCGCTTAACTCCCGCTTAGTCACAACAGCCTTTAACCAAGCGCCTAGTGGGCGACCCTTAATAATCAATAATCCACCTATAAATAATGCTGATAAATGAATCCACCAAAGACCTATTGAAGGAGGGATTTTGCCATCTTCAACTGCAAACTTAGCCGCATTTAATAAAATAAAGTAACCCAAATATAAGCTTATCGCAGGCACTAGTTTAGCAAATTTACCTTGGCGTGGATTAACAACACTTAAAGGCACAGCTAGCAAAGTAAGTAAAGGTATTGAAAGCGGTATAGCAATACGCCATTGCCATTGCGCGATTGCCTCAGAAGTTTTCATTTTAAATAAATCAAAAGTAGGAACCGCTTCTAGCTTACGGCGTTGGTGCTCAATTTCTTGATCTTGAATTTGCACACTGTAACCATCAAACTCTGTTAGGTTTAAAGCAGCTGACTCGCCATCTGTTTCGTAGCGCTTACCATCGTTAAGAACGAGTTGTTGCTCGCCATTTTCTTGTTCAATAACAACACCACGCTCTGCATAAACTAAACGTGCTAAATCACCTTTTTCACGTTCAGGTAGCTGGGCAACAAACACTTTATGTAACTCTTTTCCACTGTTTTCAATATTATGAATAAACACGACTGCTTTTTCGTTACCGGTTTGTTGAAAACGTCCCGCCCTTAGTGCTGATAAACCGGCATCCGCTTTTGCCTGCTCTTTTAACTGGTATTCTTGTTCGCTTGCCCACGGAGCAACATATAAGGTTAATACACCCGCTAGTATGGCAAGAACCACGCTTGAAATAAGTGTTACACGTACCACATACCACTCACTCACTCCACATGCCTTAAGCACGGTCATTTCACTGTCAGCATAAATGCGGCTATAGGCTAATATAATCCCCAAGAAAATACTTAGAGGTAGAATAAGCGAGGCAAGCTGAGGGAGCTTTAGCGCGATCATGGATAGTACAAGTTTTGCAGGAAGTCCCCCTTCGGAGGCATCCCCTAAAATAACAACAAACTTTTGTGACACAAAAATGGTCATCAAAGTTAGAAATACGGCGACCTGCGACTTTAAGACTTCAGTGGTCAAATAACGAAAAATTAGCAATGCTCGCCCCTGTTAAACATCGTGTTTCACTGGAATAGTAAGAAATTTTGAGTAAACTAGTTATTTTACTCACTTTATTATATGCCATCATAGTGAAATATCATACCTAGCAAGAACATATAATCTTGCATAAATGGTACAGATGGCCTCAATTATGTGATATTGATATTCACAATAAGATAAAGTTCAAAAACACGTAAATAGAGTCATAGTTTATGAGCTAATATTAGTATTAATAAACTAAAAAATGTAAGAAAGGACTAAAAAATGAATTTCTTGCCCTTATTTTTAAAGGTTAAATGACTCAACACTAGGAGTGACAATGGAATTTAGCGTAAAAAGTGGTAGTCCAGAAAAGCAACGTAGCGCATGTATTGTAGTTGGCGTTTATGAGCCACGTCGTTTATCCCCCATTGGTGAGCAGCTAGATAAAATTAGCGATGGTTATATCTCTAACTTACTTCGCCGCGGTGATCTTGAAGGAAAGCCAGGACAAGTATTATTACTACATCATGTACCTAATGTACTGAGCGAGCGCGTATTGCTTGTTGGTTGTGGTAAAGAACGTGAGTTAGATGACAAGCAATATAAGCAGATCATCTCTAAAACAATTAATACACTAAACGAAACCGGTTCGATGGAAGCGGTATGCTTTTTAACAGAGCAGCATGTTAAAAGTCGTGACACCTATTGGAAGGTGCGTCAAGCAGTTGAAACAACACAAGACTGCTTATACACCTTCAATCAACTGAAAAGTAAAAAAAGCGACCCTCGCCGTCCACTACGTAAAATCGTTTTTAACGTACCAACACGTCGCGAGTTAACGATTGGCGAAAGTGCAATTGAGCATGGCCTAGCCATCGCAGCGGGTAGCAAATTATGTAAAGACGTTGCCAATATGCCACCAAATATCTGTAATCCAGCGTATTTAGGTGAACAAGCACAAGAAATTGCTGATAACTTCGATAATGTAACGGTTGATATTATCGGCGAAGAAAAAATGGCAGAGCTGGGCATGAATTCATACCTAGCAGTTGGCCGTGGTAGCGCAAATGAATCGGTTATGTCGGTAATCAACTATCAAGGTGGCGACAAAGATCAAGCGCCAATCGTGTTAGTGGGTAAAGGCTTAACCTTTGACTCAGGTGGTATTTCAATCAAGCCAGGCGAAGCCATGGATGAAATGAAATACGACATGGGTGGTGCAGCAGGTGTTATTGGTACGATGCGCGCATTAGTGCAAATGCAGTTACCGATTAACGTTGTCGGTGTTTTAGCGGGGTGTGAAAACATGCCTGGCTCAAATGCTTATCGCCCTGGTGACATTTTAACAACTATGTCGGGTCAAACAGTTGAAGTGTTAAACACCGATGCCGAAGGCCGTTTAGTACTGTGTGATGCACTCACTTATGTTGAGCGTTTTGACCCTGATACCGTAGTTGACGTAGCAACGCTAACCGGCGCGTGTATTATTGCGCTGGGTTCACATGCCACAGGTTTACTATCAAACCATAACCCTCTTGCCCATGACCTACTAAAAGCGTCTGAGCAAAGTGGCGATCGTGCATGGCAGCTACCGCTTTGGGATGACTATCAAGAGCAACTTGAAAGCCCATTCGCTGATTTCACCAACTTAGGTGGTCGTGCTGCAGGTACGATTACAGCTGCATGCTTCTTATCTAAATTCACCAAAAAATACAATTGGGCGCATTTAGATATCGCAGGTACAGCATGGCGCAGCGGCGGTAAAAACAAAGGTGCAACCGGTCGTCCGGTACCTATGCTGACTCAGTATTTACTAAACCGCGCAGGCGTGAGTGAAGCAAGTCACGACTAAGCCTTATCGCAAGCTTACAACTAACCCTAAATAAGGCGCCAAATGGCGCCTTATTAATTGAAGCAACACGCGTTCTATGTCAAAATCTCTGCTTTGATCTGTGTATCTGTGGGGACGAAAGTCACAATGAGCATGAACGCACAATTTTACGTTCTAAAACAAGATGGTAACAGCCAGCAAGCTGATAAAGCATGTTTTGATCTTGCCGCAAAAATAGCAGCAGATCAGTATCGTCTTGGTCATCGCGTATTTATTTACGCCGATAACACTGACACGGCCCACACAATCGACGACATCATCTGGTCATTTGAGCCAGATAGCTTTATACCACACAACCTACAAGGTGAAGGCCCCAAAGGTGGCGCTCCGGTTGAAATTGGTATGACTCCACCTGTCGGCAACAGAAAAATATTAATCAACTTAGCTGAACACCTACCGGATTTTATTCGTCGTTTTCAGCAGGTTTTTGATTTTGTCCCCGTTGAGCCTAACGCTAAACAAGCCGCCCGTGAGCGGTTTAAAAAGCTTCGCCAACTGGGCGCCCATATTGCAACGCAAGAAATTGACATTTAAGCATTTATTTAAGGTTCTGTGTAATGGATAAAACCTACAATCCGCAAGATATTGAACAGTCTTTATATCAAGACTGGGAAGAAAAAGGCTACTTTAAACCGTCTGGCCAAGGTGACGCTTACTCAATCATGATTCCGCCACCAAACGTCACAGGTAGCTTACACATGGGCCATGCGTTCCAAGATACCATTATGGATACGCTAACACGCTTAAAGCGTATGCAAGGCAATAACACTTTATGGCAAGTAGGTACTGATCACGCGGGTATCGCAACGCAAATGCTTGTTGAGCGTAAGCTTGCAGCTGAAGAAGGTAAAACACGTCACGACTTAGGCCGTGATGCATTTATCGATAAAATCTGGGAGTGGAAAAACCACTCAGGTGGCACTATCACCAAACAATTACGTCGCTTAGGTGCGTCAGTAGATTGGGACCGTGAGCGTTTCACTATGGACGAAGGCCTTTCTGAAGCGGTTAAAGAAGTATTCGTACGTCTTCACAAAGAAGACTTAATCTACCGTGGTAAGCGTCTAGTTAACTGGGATCCTAAACTTCACACGGCGATTTCTGATCTTGAAGTTGAAAACAAAGACAAACAAGGTCACATGTGGAACTTACGTTACCCACTTGCTGACGGCGTAAAAACCAAAGATGGTAAAGACTACATCATTGTTGCCACAACACGTCCTGAAACAATGCTAGGTGATACAGGTGTTGCAGTTAACCCTGATGATGAACGTTACCAAGACCTGATCGGTAAAGACATTTTACTCCCTATCGTTAACCGTCGCATTCCAATTGTTGCCGATGAGCATGCAGACATGGAAAAAGGCACAGGTTGTGTGAAAATCACGCCTGCCCACGACTTTAACGATAACGAAGTAGGTAAACGTCACCAACTACCAATGATCAACATCTTCAACAAAGATGCTGCGGTATTAAGCGAAGGCGAAAGCTATACATTCGACGGTAAAGAGCTTGAATTAGATGCGCCAATTCCTGAGCGTCTACACGGCCTTGACCGCTTTGATGCACGTAAAGCGATTGTGAGCGAGTTTGAAGAACTTGGCCTATTAGAAAAAATCGAAGATCACAGCCTAACTGTACCTTACGGTGACCGTTCTGGTGTCGTGATTGAGCCTCTTCTTACTGATCAGTGGTACGTGCGCGTAGCACCACTTGCTGAGCCTGCAAAAGAAGCAGTTAGAAATGGCGACATTAAATTTGTACCTCAACAATACGAGAATATGTACTTCTCGTGGATGAACGACGTACAAGACTGGTGTATTTCACGTCAGCTTTGGTGGGGTCACCGCATCCCTGCTTGGTACGACAACGAAGGCAACGTATACGTTGGTCGTGACGAAGCTGAAGTACGCCGCGATAACAACCTTGCTGATGATGTTGCACTTAAGCAAGATGAAGACGTTTTAGATACGTGGTTCTCGTCTGCGCTTTGGACTTTCTCAACGCAAGGCTGGCCTGCAAACACAGACGATTTAAAAACTTTCCACCCGTCTGATGTATTGGTAACAGGTTTCGACATCATCTTCTTCTGGGTTGCTCGTATGATCATGATGACCATGCACTTCATCAAAGATGAAGACGGCAAGCCACAAGTACCATTCAAAACCGTTTACGTAACTGGCCTTATCCGCGATGAAAACGGCGATAAGATGTCTAAATCGAAAGGTAACGTACTTGATCCTATCGACATGATTGACGGTATCGATCTTGAAAGCCTAGTTGAAAAGCGCACTGGTAATATGATGCAGCCACAACTAGCGAAGAAGATTGAAAAGAACACTCGTAAAACATTCGAAAACGGCATCGAAGCACACGGTACAGACGCGCTACGCTTCACCCTTGCAGCAATGGCATCAACCGGTCGTGACATCAACTGGGATATGAACCGCCTTGAAGGTTACCGTAACTTCTGTAACAAACTATGGAACGCGAGCCGTTATGTATTAATGAATACAGAAGAGCAAGACTGTGGCTTCGCTACAGATGCTGAAAAACAGTACTCACTTGCTGATCGTTGGATTTTAGGCCAATTTGAAGCAACTGTTAAAACCTACACTGAGCACTTAGAAAACTACCGCTTTGACCTAGCAGCAAATACGATTTATGAGTTCACTTGGAACCAATTCTGTGACTGGTACCTAGAACTTACTAAACCAGTATTATTTAAAGGTAACGAAGCACAACAACGTGGTACGCGTCATACCCTAATCACGGTATTAGAAAGCTTACTTCGCTTAATGCACCCAATGATGCCTTATATCACAGAAACGATTTGGCAACGTGTTGCACCGCTTGCGGGCATCGAAACAGCCAACACCAGCATCATGGTACAAGGCTTCCCTGTGTACAATGAAGCAAATGTTGATAGTCAAGCGATGGACGACCTTGAATGGGTTAAACAATTCATTCTTGCGATCCGTAACATCCGTGGTGAAATGGATATCAGCCCAAGTAAGCCACTATCTGTGTTACTTGCTAATGCGTCTGATGAAGACAAGCGACGTTTAACTGAAAACGAAGCATTCTTAGCGTCTCTCGCTAAGCTTGAAGAGTTCACGCTTCTTGATAACAAAGACGATGCACCAGCGTGTGCAACATCGTATGTTGGTAACCTTGAGATCATGATCCCAATGGCTGGCCTAATCGATGTTGAAGCTGAATTAGCTCGTATCGCGAAGCAGCTTGAAAAAGCAGAAAAAGGCTTAGCACAGGTTCAAAACAAGTTGGCTAACGAGAAGTTTGTAAACAACGCCCCAGAAGCCGTACTTGCTAAAGAGCATGCTAAACTGGCTGAGTTTACCGATGCGAAAGACAAACTATTAGCGCAAAAAGCGAAAATCGAAAGTCTATAACAGCATACGCATAGCGCGATTTATTCGCGCTTACAAAAAAGCCGCGCTATAACAATGTTATAGCGCGGCTTTTTAATGCTCTATAGCAGCGACTTTACGTCGCATTACTATTAAAACGTGTAGTTATACTGAGCACCAATTAGCACTGCGTGACCTTTCGATTCAAAGTCCCATGATGCTTCTTGGCCTAATGCTTTTGCAAAGCTATCTTCTTCTGTAAAGTTCTGTGTTTTACCGCGAAGAATACTCACACCTAAGTCAACGTTTGAGTTTTCACTAAATGCGTAGTTACCACCAAATGAGAACCAGAAACGATCTGTATCAGGAATAGAGATTGATAAGTGAGATTGATCAACTGGTGACTCATCGTAAGCAATACCGGCACGAAGAAGTAATGCATCGCTGTACTGATAGTCTGTACCGATAGAGTAACGCATTGCATCAGAGAAGTTTTCTTCTTTTCTAAATACTGGTGCTTCGTTACCTGGTACATAAGCTTCTAATTTTTGGAAGCTATCCCAACCAGTCCATTGAATGCTGTAGTGTACGCCTAGTTTTTTATCTAACTGGTGTGAACCAGAAAACTCAGCAATAGCTGGAAGCGTTAACTCAAGTGCGCCTGGTACTTTAACGCCCGCAGTGCCACCAAATGCAGCAGGTAAGCCATTTGCGTACTCACCATCAAAGTCGATGTCTGTTTCGCTACGGTAGTTAAAACCAAAACGGTTGTTTTCGTCTAATTGATACATAGCACCAATATTCCAACCAAAGCCGTAATCATCACCTTCAAGGTGAACAATTTCAGTCTCTGCTGGTACACCAAGTGGATTAACACCCGCATTACGAACTACTTTCGCATCGGCATATACATAGTTTAAGCCAAGGCCTAAGCTGAACTGTTCGTTGAACTTATATGATGCACTTGCATTCATGTTAACTGTAACGATTTCAGTTTCACCAGCAATTGAGCCAGCCGCGTAATTATTATTAAATTCTGTTGAAAGACCGAAGTTAGAAAATGCACCAAAACCTAACGATACTTTGTCGTTTAATGGCATTGTGAAATAACCCGCAGGGATAAATGCTGAAGGAGCAATGCTACTATCATCAAGCACATTCTCATCTAAACCGTATGCAGCTGATTCACCTTCTAAGCTTACATCTGGAATAACAGCAATACCCGCAACTGAGATTTGCTTAGTTTTAAATAAAGACATAAGTGCAGGGTTACGCGCTACTACTGACGCATCATCAGCAACCGCTGCTTCACCAGCATAAGCACGGCCTAAGCCTGATACGTTTTGCTCTGCTAATTGGAAGGCTGCAGCAAAGCTGTCAGCAGAAACAACAGCAAGTGATGCTGCAATCAATGTTCTAGTGAATTTCATAATCTGTGTCCTCTTGCAAACTTGTATGTTAGCTAAACCAACAAACACAGAGGCAACCTATTATTTAAGCATAAAGGTCAATGCTGTGCGTTGGTATTAGATGTATTATTCTAATAATTACAAACTTTCGAACATTACCTTAATTAAGATCAAAAAACTGTAACTTTTCGTTAGAAAGAGGTAAAAAAACCACATTTTAACAACAAGATAACAACTTTTTAAAACTCGTCCGATGTCTAGTTACAAAAACACCAAACGATAGTAATTATCATTTAGATTGACATGTTATTTTATGCCCCTTAAACTAAACGCAATTGAAATTATTTGGGCAAAAGTTATGGTTATTGCATTGATAATCGCAGCATTAATTCTATGTGGTTTAAGCGTGCACTATTTCTGTAAGGCAAATTATTGCGCATGCACTAAGGCTGGTGACTGTGATAACCCTGTTAACCACTACTGGTTAGGTGCCATGCTCAGCTCTGTATTATCGCTGGTGTTATGCTGTGTGGCACTGCACGTAGAGAAAGGCACATTGCTATGGCTAGTATTAATGACGAGTTGTTTTAGTGGTGCATTTATTTCTGCAAAACGAAACGCTAAAAAGCGCTGTGTAAAGTCTAAACAAGAAGATGCTCTTTTAACAAACGAGCCAAATTAAGTTGATAATCAAGGGGCTTAATACTCGATATTATTTTTAGATCATGCTCTTCACTTAAGTGAACATCTTTCGCTGTAATGTGATGTTTGTGCTTCGCATTATAAAAGATTTTCACTTTTGGCTTTATCGGGTTGTCCTGATTGCCTTCCATAACTAACGCTAAACGTTCATTGTTTAACTTCACAATCGATCCGACAGGATGCACACCCAAACACTTTATAAATCGCTGTACGAGTTCTGAGTCAAATAACTGTTTATTTGCTAATAAATAACGCAGTGCCGAAATAGGCTCCTCTCCCATTTGGTGAGGTCTATCAGCAGTAATTGCATCATAAACATCAACAATTGCCATTATTCTGGCAGGACGACTTAGCTTTTCGGCTGTAATGCCTCTTGGGTAACCACTTCCGTCTAATCGTTCATGATGATTAACAATCATATCAAGCATTAACGGCGTAATGCCCTTTTCACCTTTGACTAAGCCTAGGCTCTGCGCAACATGTTTTTTCACAACCTGCATTTCATTGTCATTAAGCTGACTTGGCTTAGACAGTACACCCTGTGGCATTTTAGCTTGCCCAATATCGTGCAGTAGCGCTCCCATTGCCAATTCTTTAACAGTTTGCTCTTTATATCCAAGATATTTAGCGAATACACTCACCAAAATGGCCGTATTGATCATATGTCGCCAGTTGTAAATATGCTTGTCTCTAAGACGAGTAAGAATCGTCATGGCGTTGTGATTACGAAATACAGAACTAACGATATCAACCACGACTTCATCAAGCAGTGTCATATTCATTTTCAAACCTGATGTGATATCTGAATATAAAACTTGCAACTTACGACTGTGCTGTTCGTAGTTAACACTCGCTTTCACGAACTCTTGTTCGACCGATATGCCTTTTTCAGCAACTTTTTTTTCTTTTTTTAGCTTGGGTTTTTCTACAGGTTTAGGCTGGTATTTAGCCGGAAGCGCAACATCACTTTGAGTGAAGTCAATGAGGAGTTCTTCAACACCTTCAGACACCAGACGTTGAATAATACTTTTATCTCTAACTAACCCACGGGTTTTAATTTTAACGCTATTAATGTGCTCGTGCTGCTTACTGACACTGTCAACAAACATCCCTGGTACTAGTTCGGCAATGGGTAAGGTTACAAGCATATGTGAGCTTAGTTTATAAAAACATCGAGTTTTTTATTATCGCCAATTGGTTAAAAATGTCTATAGCAAGGAGGGCAAATACGAAATTAGTACGAGACAAAAAGACTTCAGATCATAGGCGCGACTTTAAATCGCGCACAAAATAAATTTCACGCTTACAAAATTACTCTTGAAAGTAAGTTCCCCAACCATCATATTCAACGTTTGATTGTTGAGCGAGCGCTTCAAGCTTATCGACATCTTCCATAATGGCTTCGACGTCAAGCTCACACTCAACAACCACATCAAAGCTCCATACTTTTTCGCCATCTTCTAGCTCAAGTTCAGCAGGCTCTTCAACATCGTAACCGAGTTTAAAAGCAGCTAAAGCGGCTTGCTCTAACTGTTCAAAATTTTCGCTAACAAAGTGGTGTTCTACTTCGTACAGTACTTCAGGATCTGAGCCATCTTCAAGTAATGAAGTAACGATGTCTTCAGTAATCTCGCGCCAATTTTCCATTATTTATTTCTCACTTGAGCATCTAATTCAGTTATTTTAGCGGCCATAATCTGATGAACATGCGATGCATGATCACGAGCAGATACGTCTTTATCAAGATAAATTGGCGCTAACATTTCGAGGTAAATTGTACCATTATCCCAGCGATTTAGCTTAATAGTTTTATGCGTTGTGCTCATGCAAACTGGCACAACAGGTACATCAGCACTCATTGCAGTGTGAAAAGCCCCTGTTTTGAAGGGTAATAAACCACGGCCATAGCTTCGCGTGCCCTCAGGGAACATCCAAACCGATAGACCTTTTTGCTTAATTTTCTCAGCTGATTTTGAAATCGTGCCTGCAGCTTTTGAACGATTGGCGCGATCAATTAAAATATTACCTGATAACCAATATAGCTGCCCAAAGAATGGGATCCATTTGAGGCTTTTCTTTCCAAGACTCACACAATTTTCAGGCACCATCGCAGGCAAGGTAAATAGATCGTAGTTATTCTGATGATTAGCCACATACACTGCAGGGCCAACTGTTTTTGCATCCGCATGGTAACGTAATTCAAGTTTTACCCCCAGCAACTTAGCCATTTTGCTAAACCAGCCAGAAATAATATGTACGTTATTGGTATGAAATGGCTTAATGATGCATAAGACTAAGCCAAAAAGGCAGCTAAACACGATAAATAAAGCCATGATAATAATACGAAAAACAGCTAACAAACGGATTCTCCTCGGGTAAATCAGCGCGCATTATAACGTGAAAAGTGCCTCTGCAATAGCTTTTAGCTTACATGTGTGCGCTAAAAATATATCTTTTTATACCAATTCGCTTAATTAAGTGGTCTATTTTGAGGCAATAAAACCTCGTTGATAGCAAGGCAAAAATTTCGTTATTTAGTTGCTCTAAATCAGAAATTTTTAACGCAGATAGCGACAGGTTTAATCCCTCAAAATGATTAAGTATTATTGCGGATTGGTATAATATTAGAACAATAATCTACCCCAATAAAAAAGGCCTGCTAAGCAGGCCTTGTATTATTCTGTTATATCATCAACCGATGGCTCCGTTATGTCATCGGTCTGCGTTGCTTCTATTACAGCTTCATCTACTCGCTGTAAGCCACGTGGTAACTTATTCCCTCTTCGCCCACGCTCGCCATGATAATGCTCAAGGTCACTTGGCTTTAAGGTCAATTTACGCTTACCAGCATGAAGCGTTACACTGCTCCCCTCGGGCACTACAGCCAGCACTTTTACAAACTCTTCCCTCGCCTGTACTTTCGCACTTGGAATAGAAATAATTTTATTGCCTTTACCTTTACCTAGTTTAGGCAAATCACGTAGTGGGAACAACAACATACGGCCTTCGTTTGAAATAGCCATACAATAGTCAGTGGCAATATCAGTAATGCGAATTGGCGCAAGTAGTTCACCCCCTTTCGGAACACTGACCAATGCTTTACCATTTTTATTTTTACTCACGAGATCTTTAAAGTCACTGATGAAACCATAACCCGCGTCTGATGCCATCAAGAGTTCTTGATTATCTTCGGCCATCACAACATGCTCAAAGTTAGCACCCGCACTTAAATTAAAGCGACCCGTCATAGGCTCACCTTGGCTACGTGCAGAAGGTAAACTATGCGCATCAGTCGCAAAAGCACGCCCATTTGAATCAAGGAATACCGCAGGCTGATTACTCTTACCACGCGCAGAGGCTTTGTAACTGTCACCTGACTTATAACTTAAACCTTCTACATCTAAGTCATGCCCTTTACCAACACGCGCCCAGCCTTTTTCTGACAATACAACCGTCACCGATTCAGAAGGGATTAAATCTTTTTCGCTCAGCGCTTTTGCTTCCAAACGTTCAACAACGGGGGAACGTCTATCATCACCATACATGTCAGCGGCTTCTTGGATTTCTTTTTTCATCAACGTCGACATGCGACGTTCAGAGCCCAGAATTTGCTCTAATTTGTCACGCTCAAGGGCAAGTTCATCTTGCTCGCCTTTGATCTTGAATTCTTCGAGTTTAGCTAAGTGACGTAGTTTTAACTCTAAAATCGCTTCGGCTTGAATATCCGTAATACCAAAGCGTTCCATTAATACAGGTTTTGGCTTATCTTCAGTACGAATAATTTCTATGACTTCGTCGATATTTAAAAAGGCCGTTAATAAACCTTCTAAAATATGCAAACGTGCAAGCACTTTATCTAAGCGATACTGTAAGCGGCGTCTGACTGTTTCACGGCGAAACGTCAGCCACTCAGTTAAAATACTACGTAAATCTTTCACTTGCGGACGACCATCTAGGCCAAGCATGTTTAAGTTTACGCGGTAGTTCTTTTCTAAATCTGTGGTTGCAAATAAGTGCGCCATTAACGGCTCAGCTTTAATACGGTTCGAGCGTGGCACTATCACAATACGGGTTGGGTTTTCGTGATCAGATTCATCACGTAAATCAGCCACCATCGGCAGCTTTTTAGCATTCATTTGTGCTGCAATTTGCTCTAAAACCTTTGCCCCTGAACACTGGTGCGGTAATGCTGTGATAACAATATCGCCCTGCTCTTCAGTGTAAATTGCACGCATTTTAATAGAGCCGCGTCCCGTTTGATAAATCTTACGGATATCGTCTTTGGGTGTGATTATCTCAGCTTCTGTAGGATAGTCAGGCGCATGCACTAACTCAAGCAGCTCTTCGATTTCAGTTTTTGGCTTATCAAGTAATAAGCAACAGGCACTGGCCACCTCACGCACATTATGTGGTGGAATATCGGTTGCCATACCCACCGCAATACCGGTCACACCATTGAGTAAAATGTGCGGTAAACGCGCAGGTAGTACCATTGGCTCATCAAGTGTACCATCGAAGTTGGCGGTCCAATCAACAGTGCCTTGACCAAGCTCTTTTAGTAGAACTTCCGAGAACTTTGATAAACGCGCTTCAGTGTAACGCATCGCTGCAAATGACTTAGGATCATCCGCAGCACCCCAGTTACCTTGACCGTCCACCAGCGGGTAGCGGTAAGAAAATGGTTGCGCCATCAATACCATGGCTTCATAACAAGCGCTATCACCATGTGGGTGGTATTTACCCAGTACATCACCTACGGTTCGCGCTGATTTTTTATATTTTGCCTGCGCCGATAATCCCAGTTCGCTCATTGCATAAATGATACGACGCTGTACAGGTTTAAGACCGTCACCTACATGCGGTAAAGCGCGATCCATGATGACGTACATTGAGTAGTTTAAGTAGGCGTCTTCGGTAAAACGCCCCATCGTTTGTTGTTCTATGCCTTGCATCAGCAAGGTATCTGTATCACTCATTAACGCTTACCTATTTTTTCTTAGCACTAACACGATAGATCACGTTAGCAAAGTCGTCTGAGATCAATAAGCTGCCATCTGCAAGCTCTGCAAATGCAACTGGGCGACCAAATGTTTCTTCGTTTTGCATAAAGCCTGTGATGAATGGGGTGTATTTAGTAATACGACCTTGTTCAACATTAGCTAGCATAACTCTGTAACCCGATTTTTTACTGCGATTCCAAGAACCATGTTCAGCAACAAATAACTGTTCTTTGTATTTAGCTGGGAACTGCTTACCGTTGTAAAAATGAATGCCTAATGGTGCAACATGCGCACCCAGTGCAAGCGCAGGCGATTTATAATCAGCGATATTTTTACCTTTACCAAACTCAGGATCTAAAATCGCCCCTGCGTGAACATAAGGGAAACCATAATGCGCCCCCTCTTCACCTTCACCAACTCGGTTAATTTCACAAGGCGGGATATCATCGCCCATCATGTCACGGCCATTATCACTGAACCAAAACGCATTTGTTGTTGGGTGATAGTCAAAACCCACTGAGTTACGAACGCCCTGAGCAATGGTTTTGATTTCTTTGGTATCAACATTAAGTGAAAAAATGCGACCGTACTTGTCATCTTCAGCACAAATATTACATGGCACGCCAACAGGCACAATTAACTCACCTGTTGGGGCAAAGCTAATAAATTTCCAACCATGATGGCGGTCAGTTGGGAATTTATCATACACCACCTCAAACTTAGGGGCTTTGAGGTGTTTATCAATGTCTTTAAAGCGAATAATACGCGACACTTCAGCAACATATAAATCACCCTCTTTTATTGCCAAGCCCGATGGCATTTCTAATCCTTTAGCAATAACAATTTTCTTATCGGCTACACCATCGCTGTTATGATCAATCAGTGCATATACATTACCTGCTTTGCGCGAACCTGCGTACACTATGCCTTTTTTTGATACGGCAATTTGTCGTGCATTTTCAACATCATCGGCGAATAAGCTTACTTTGAAGCCTTCAGCAACCGTTAGTTTATCAAGAATATCTTCAGCCATTGCTGGCGCTGATAGTAAGCTCAGCGATAAAAATGAGGTCAGTAGTTTTTTCATTTTTCTTGCCCTTTAATTCGTTTAGCAACCGTTAGGTTGCAAATGTACCTGTATTAAACTTGCGCGCGGTTACCGTGATCTTCTAACCACTGACGGCGATCTGATGAACGTTTCTTCGCAAGTAACATATCCATCATTTCCATGGTTTGCTCTTCTTCATCGAGTGTTAATTGCACCAAACGACGGGTATTTGGATCCATCGTTGTTTCTCTTAACTGCAACGGGTTCATTTCACCTAACCCTTTGAAGCGTTGAACATTCACTTTACCACGCTTTTTCTCAGCTTCGATGCGAGCCAAAATACCATTCTTCTCATCTTCATCGAGGGCGTAATACACCTCTTTACCGATATCAATACGAAACAGCGGTGGCATGGCTACAAATACATGACCTTCTTTAATGAGCGCAGGGAAATGACGAACAAACAGTGCGCACAATAATGTGGCAATGTGTAATCCATCCGAGTCAGCATCAGCCAAAATACAAATCTTGTTATAACGCAGACCCGATAAATCACTTGAATCAGGGTCGATACCTAGAGCCACTGAAATATCATGCACCTCTTGCGATGCTAAAATCTGTCCTGATTCGACTTCCCATGTATTAAGAATTTTACCGCGCAGTGGCATTATTGCTTGAAATTCACGGTCGCGAGCTTGTTTAGCCGAGCCGCCCGCAGAGTCACCCTCTACTAAGAATAATTCAGTACGGTCATTATCTTGGGCACTACAATCGGTTAATTTACCCGGTAACGCGGGGCCAGAGGTAATGCGCTTTCGAACAACTTTTTTAGCAGCACGTAATCGGCGCTGTGCATTTGAGATACATAGCTCAGCTAATAATTCAGCAGTCTCTGTGTGTTCGTTTAACCATAAACTAAATGAGTCTTTCACCACACCCGATACAAACGCCGCGCAAGAACGAGATGATAATTTTTCTTTGGTTTGGCCAGCAAATTGTGGGTCTTGCATTTTCACCGACAACACATAGCTACAACGCTCCCAAATATCATCTGGCGTTAACTTTACGCCACGGGGCAATAAGTTTCTAAATTCACAGAATTCACGCATTGCTTCAAGTAAGCCTTGGCGTAAACCATTAACATGCGTACCACCTTGCGCAGTCGGAATTAAGTTTACATAACTTTCAGCAATGGATTCACCGCCCTCAGGTAACCATACAACAGCCCAGTCAGCGCCTTCTGTTGAACTTGAAAAATCACCAATAAACGGCTCTTTTGGTAATACTTCAAAACCTTTCACCGCTTCAACTAAGTAATCTTTTAAGCCCGTTTCGTAGTACCACTCTTGGCTTTCTTTGGTTTGTTTATTGGTAAACTTAATGCGCAGGCCTGGGCAGAGTACGGCTTTGGCTTTTAATAAATGATTAAGCTTAGTAATCGAGAAATTAGCAGAATCAAAATAACTGGCATCTGGCCAAAAACGTACGGTAGTCCCTGTGTTACGCTTACCCACAGTGCCAATTACGTTTAAGTCTTCGACTTTATCGCCATTCTCAAAGGCCATACGAAACTGCTGTGCATCACGGCGTACGGTCACTTCAACACGCGTTGACAGCGCATTTACAACTGAAATACCAACACCGTGTAAACCACCTGAAAATTGATAGTTTTTATTTGAGAACTTACCACCGGCATGCAGCTTGGTAAAAATAAGCTCCACCCCAGGAATACCCTCTTCGGGGTGAATATCAATCGGCATACCACGGCCATCATCAATAACTTCAAGCGAGTTATCTTCATGAAGAATGACATCTATTTTTGTTGCATGACCTGCCATTGCTTCATCGACACTATTATCGATAACCTCTTGGCCTAAGTGGTTAGGACGAACCGTGTCGGTGTACATACCTGGGCGGCGTTTTACAGGTTCTAACCCGTTTAAGACTTCAATTGCTTCGGCGTTATAATTTTGCTGACTCATAGTTTTTATATCTTTTATGCGCTTAGCTATGTTTTACGTGATTTTAAGAAAATCTACAATACTTGCAAAGGTTTGTTCGAAGCCGATAAAACTATGATCGCCTCCAAATTCAACGTGTTGCTTACACTGAGAATAATAGTTAACCGCCTGCTGAAAAGGCAGTACTTCATCGCCTGTTTGCTGTAGCAAATAAATCAATGAAGGGGTGTCTAATTGCGACAAATATAAACTGCGCAATGCATCCATGTGACGAGTATCAAGTTCGTAATGGGTGTCTTGATACGGGTTATAGTTTGGCCCTAAATAGTTATCAAGTAACTCAAATGGGCGCACCGCGGGGTTAATGACCACCGCTGGTATCGAATAACGTTGCGACAAATAGGTCGCATAAAAACCGCCTAATGAACTACCGAGTAATACAGTATCATCATTTAACAGTTGTTCTAATTGTAAAATTGCATGTAACGGCTCATGGGTTAATCGCGGCACTTTATAATCAACATCAAACTGAGCCATATGCTCGCCAAAACGAACGGCTTTGTACGATTGCTCAGAGCTATTGAAACCATGAATATAAATTACCCGTTTAGCCATACTACATCCGTTGTTAACTGCACGCTTTGTTGCTTATCAACATTTAAGTTAATCACACGAAACGCAGGCCCTAAATCTTCTTGCTGCCACGCCATAGTATGCTTAGTAAATTGTATTGAGCTGGCAGGTGTCGCAAACACGCTAAGGTCACGGTAATTGTGCGTATACTCATGATGTACGTGACCATGAAACACGCCAATGCATTGCTCACTATTGACGCAAGCGTTTAAAAACTGCGGGCCATTTTCTAGCATATGCTTATCTAAGTAGGCTTGAATAGGTAGCGGGTTATGATGACAAAACACTACACTCGGTATTTGCCCTATTGCTTCGCTTAACTCGCTTAAGTGGGTTTGTGTTATCCAACCTGCTGGGGTCGCGCCTTTTGAGTTTGTTAAAAGCAATTGTCCAGCTAAAAAGGTAATACGTTTACTGTTTAAAATTTGCGAGTTTGAAAGCGCTTCATATTCAGCAAGCTCATCATGATTCCCTGGTAGCCAAAACACAGGACAAGACAGTGCCGAATCATCAATAAGTTCAGCAAATAGTTGATACGATTCACTGCTGTGATCTTGTGTTAAATCACCCCCAAAGATCACGCAATCAAGTTGTAAGTTTGCCATGGCAGCTAAGCAACGCGAAAAATACTCAGCGGTATTTACATTAAAATACTCACCTTGCCTGTCTTTTGATAAATGACAATCTGTAATATGTGCAATTTTTAATGTTGTTTTGTCAAAATGATAAGCATCACTAAACCAAGCCATTGTTTACATCCCAGTGTAGCGCTGCACGGCCATTTTCTACACACGCAACAAGCCAGTCATACAAAAAAGCATTTAGTTGATACTTTTCATCTTTTTGATGCATATTCGGATTCGGGTATGCGTAAGATGGCTTTATCCGTTGATGAAAATCGTGATGAACTATTTCAGCCACTTTTGCATCATGATACATACGCACAGTTAGATAAAGCGGGGTAACAACATGCAGGTTTCCTGTCTCTTGCGAGATAGAAATATCCATGGTGTACTTTGCTGTATCATCTATTTTAACCACAAATGTGCTATTACCGAGTTGCACTTTACGTACATGGCCTATTTGACGTTCTTTGGGGAGTAATTTGAGCGCACGCACATAATTATGCTCACACAAAGTTAAATACTTAGGTAAGCTTTGAATGTAACGTTGTTCAGCTGTTACGTACGTCAAAATAATTCCCCATTATTAAAATGTAAGTTAAGCAGTTTGCCAATCAGACAGTATACGTTGCTTATTCAGTGCTAACCACTGTAACGAGATAACTGTCGCTGCATTGTCGATTTCTCCTTGCTCTAAGCGGAGCATGGCTTCTGTGTATGACATTACATGTGTTTTAATATCTTCATCTTCATTATCAAGGCCAAAAATCCCCTCTTGATAGTGAGATAAGTCTGTGCGCGCTAAATACAAGTATAAACGTTCTGTTGTGCCACCCGGACTTGAAAGATAAGACATCATAAATTCAAGCTCATCAAGCTCGATGCCCGCTTCTTCCAATGCTTCACGCTTAGCAACTTGCTCATAGTCCGTACTTCCATCGGCCATGCCGGCGATACACTCAAGTAACCAAGGTGACTGCTTAGATGCAAGTGCACCAATACGCACTTGTTCAACAAGCAAAACCTGATCGGTTACAGGATCATATGGAAGCACAGCAACAGCATGACCACGCTCTAAGATTTCACGTTTAATCTCTACTGACTCACCACCTGAAAATAATGCGTGGCGAAAGCGGTATAAATTAACTTTAAAAAAGCCATCATATGCACGTTCAACAGGTTTAAGCTCAATATCATCATGGCTAAACTGTGAGATTGCTGTTACTTTCATTACACTAATTCCTTTAGGTTTTGTGCTAAAAATTTACTCAATTATATTCTGTTACACTTGGACATGTAGATTTACGCATTTTTTTTTTGGTTATTCACTAAAAAAGAGTACCATGGTGACAGTACGAAAATTGTCTAAGGACTGAACGAATAATGAAAAAAACACTACTCGCTGCGCTGATCGGTTTTTCGAGCGCTTTGACTGCTACTGCCACTTACGCTGAAGATTTACTCCAAGTATACGAGATTGCTACAGCAAATGATCCTACCGTACTTAAAGCAAAAGCCCAAGCAGATGCGCAAGCTTATGAGAGCGATCGCGCGTTAAGTGCGCTATTGCCACAATTAGGTTTAAGTTTAGGGTACGAAAAAACCGACGCAACATTATACGAAGGCAACGATACAACCGGTTACATTGAATTTGACCGTGATACAGATGTATTTAGCCGCGGTATTAGTCTGAGCCAAACATTGTTTGACTTGGGTGCGTGGAATTCATTAGGCATTGCTGATAAACAAGCTTTGCAAGCAAACGCACGGTACGACTTTGCTAGACAAGACCTCATTGTTCGTGTTGCTGATGGTTATTTCAATGTACTTAGCGCAATTGACAACTTAGAGTTTGTACAGGCTGAAAAACGTGCCATTGAACGTCAATTACAACAAACAAAAGAACGTTACGCAGTTGGTTTGACAGCGATTACCGACGTACATGAAGCACAAGCACAGTACGACAACTCTGTAGCAAAAGAAATTGTTGCGAAAAACAGCGTTGAAACGGCCCGCGAACAACTTCGTGAGATCACAGGCAAATACCATGCAAAGTTAGACATGTTAAATACTGACACGTTTTCAACTGTTGCGCCTAACAAACAGTCAACCGACTACATAAAAATCGCAGAAGAGAACAACTTAAACTTGCAAGTATCAAAAGTAACCGTTGATATTGCAAAAGATCAAATCGACTTAGCAAAAGCTGGCCACTACCCTAAGCTGACTTTAAACGCCTCGTACGGCGACAGCCTAACTGACTTAAACAGAAATTCACACGAGCCTCGTGCGGACAGTGCCTCAGTGGGCGTTAACTTTAGCCTACCTATTTATTCTGGTGGCGCAACTGTCGCAGCAACTGAACAAGCTCGTGCATTCTATGTAGCAGCCAGTGAAGATTTAGAAGCAAGCCTGCGTGCAGTTACACGCTCTGTGATTACTTCTTACAACCAAGTTGTATCGGATATCGCAACTTACAAAGCGTTGCAACAAGCGGTTGTTTCAGCAGAAAGTGCGCTTAAAGCAACAGAGGCTGGCTTTGAGGTAGGTACACGTACAATCGTTGACGTACTTATCAGCACACAAAACCTTTACAACGCCAAAAGCAACCTTGCTAACGTGCGTTACCGCTATGTTGTTTCAACACTGCGTTTAAAGCAAGCCGCTGGTACATTAACAGCTGAGGATCTTGCTGCAATTAACCAAGGTTTAAAAGAAATCTAAGTATTTCTTTTATAGGGTCCTTACTTTAAAGCCAGCCTCTCGCTGGCTTTTGTATTTTTAAAGACTTGCGGTTAAACTTACTTTTTATTTTTTTAGAGACTTTTCAGTGGTTAGTTCATCTCCTTTCAAAGTATCCTTTTTGGGTCCTCGTTATTGGCTCACATGGGTTGGCGTTTTCTTCTTATTTTTGATCTCTTGGTTACCACATAAGTTTCAATTATTCCTTGGAAAATGTTTAGGTAGATTAGTTCATCGCTTTATGAAACGTCGTCGTCACATAGCCGAGGTCAATATCCGCCTATGTTTCCCAGACATGCCAGAGCAAGAACAAAAAGAGCTAGTGCTTAAGAATATGGAAAACACCGGTATCGCTATGATGGAAACAGGCATGGCATGGTGGTGGCCCGATTGGCGTGTAAGAAAGTGCTATGGCTCAATCAAGGGCCTTGAATACTTTGAACAAATTCAACAATCAGGCAAAGGCGTTTTAATGCTCGTGCCACACATTCTTCATTTAGAAATGGCAAGCCGAGTGATGGGGTTGAAGTATCAAGGTATTGGTTTTTATCGCCCACACAATAATCCCTTGATGGAATATTTTACGACCAATGGCCGTTTACGTTCTAATGAGTTCTTAGTTGGAAAGCGTGATGTTAAAGGGTTGCTAAAAGCACTAAAAAATAAAAAGATTTGCTATTACTTACCCGATCAAGATTACGGCCGTAACCGCTGTGAATTCGCGCCATTTTATGCAGTAAAAGATGCTGCAACAACAACTGGCACACTACTTTTTGCGAACAGTAAACACTGTGAAACAGTGAGTCTTGCTAGCCGCCGTGATGAGCAAGGTCGCTACCACTTAGAAGTACTCCCGATTATGGAAAACTTTCCAAGTGGTGATAACCTTGATGACGTAACACGTGTCAATCAACGCATGGAGCAAGCGGTTAATAGAGCACCTGAACAATATATGTGGTTACATCGACGTTTTAAAACGCGCCCTGATAAGAATGCCCCTTCTTATTATAAGTGAGTGACATTTGTTAAATTGTGTGGTTTTATAAATCTAATTAACAACAAGAGTATTAGAAATGTGGTTTTGGGTTAAGCATTTATCATTAGCTATTATTTTGATTGCAGCAGCTCTTTATTTTTTATTCGGTAAAGGGCCTGTTATCGATATTAAAAATACTCAAAATGCCGCCGCACAAGGGCTTTCTCGTTTTTATTCGTCACTAAGAAATCAAGTTAACAGTAAAAATAACGAGCGTGATAAATACGTACTTAAATTAAAAGAGCCTGAAACAAGCCTAGACATGGCTCTGTTTGAGCGTGGCAAGATAGTTCAGCCCTCATCTCCAAACTGGACTGGTGATGTATTACCACGTCGCTTTGAAAGCGGAACAACATTAAAAGACGTGTTATCAGACTACGCTCGAAATGAAGAAATTGAGCTTTACTGGTACCTCAGCAAAGATTATGTCGTCAAAGATCACTTTCGTGTTGATAGCAACTTTGTGTCCGCTTTATATCAAGTGGGACGTGCTATCAACGACGACTTTGAAAATGAGGTTTATACCTTCTTTTGTTTCAAGCAAAGAGCGGCTGTTATTACAGAGCTGCCCTCTCCTTACATACGCGAAAACTGCCGCCGCTTAAGAAGCTAACACTTGCTGCCACGCACTTTGTACCAAACTTATATGCTCTTTGAGCTCAGTGCGCGGCGCACATCGACCTTGCTGGTTTAAGCTCATGACATGATAACGTGAACGGTATTCAATGTAAGCAGCCACTAGCTGATGTTGCATTTCAGAATCAATACAGCCAAGCTTAGCTGCATCCTCTAAAATACGAACATTATCAGGCCATGTCGTTAACTCTTGATACTGCGGGGCATATTTTAAGACTAAATATTGTGTAATAAACTCAATATCAGTCATTCCACCATGGTCTTGTTTTAAGTCAAATAATTCACTATTACCTTTCGCTAAGTGATTGCGCATTTTTTCACGCATTTCTATGACATCTTTTTTCAATTTTTCATCATCACGTGCTTGGCACAAAATAATTGCTCTGATCTCATCAAATCTAGAATGAAGCGACGCCTGCCCATAAATCATTCTCGAGCGAACTAAGGCTTGATGCTCCCAAGTCCATGCTTGGGTTTGTTGATAGTGATAAAAGCTTTCTAGGTTTATTGCCAACAGCCCTGACGCTCCTTCAGGCCTCAAGCGTGTATCAAGCTCGTACAAAATGCCAGATGCAGTGCGTGTGTTAAATAGATGCATTAGACGCTGTGCTAATTTTAAATAGAACTGTCTTGAATCAATCGCCTTATCACCATCGGTATAACTACTACCATCGTGATTATGCACAAACACTAAATCTAAATCAGAGTCATAACCTACTTCAAAGCCACCTGTTTTACCGTAAGCAATAACCGCGAAGCCTTTTTCTTGCTCTGTGGTATTGGTTGGTTGGCCAAAACGTGCAACACACGCATGCCACGCAATGTTCACAGCCTGCTCAACAATCGCCTCTGCCAACGCCGTTAAGTGGTCACTCACTTTCATTACATCAAGAACACCTGTCGCATCCGCTGCGGCAATTCGCAGTTGGTGTGTTTGTTTAAATTGGCGTAAGGCTTCCATTTGCAGCTCTAAATCATCGTATTCTATACGAAGGAAGTACTGTCTTATTTCGTCTTTATAAGCCGATAACGGAGTAGGCTTATAAAGTACTTGGGGATCAATCAACTCATCAAGCAAAATTGGGTAACGAGAGATATGTTCACCTATCCATTTGCTGTGACAGCACAAAGCAACCAGTTGATTTAACGCGCCAGGGTTTTCATATAAGAGCTCTAAATAAGCTGTACGAGAAATGATTTTATTGAGCACTTGGCAAATCATAGTGAAGGCATCACTACTGGCTTTACTCACTGTCAACTGCTTAAGCAGTAAAGGCATCAACTTGTCGAGAATATCTCGCCCACGGCTACCAACTTTTGCTTTTGTTAAACGTGTTTTAAAGTCATCAAGTGCCTGTTGCCACGCTAAATTACCATCATCCATCAAGGACACATCGGCCATTTCCCACGCACTAATAAATGCACTTTCACATGGATCAACGTTGTCACTTTCAAAGCCAATTACCTGCTCAAACTCACTGTGTATTGAGGCCATTGTTTCATTAATCGCTTTTAGGCACTCATCAAAGTTGGCTTTATTAAGCAGCACACATAAGCGTTGCTGGTCTTGCTCATCATCGGGCAATGTTTGAGTTTGCTTATCATCAAATATTTGTAAGTATTGCTCAATACGACGCAATGTGAGGTAATTATGCCTAAGCAGCGACGCTTCTTTAGCGTCAATAACCTGATTGTTAGTAAGCTCTTGTAAGGCTGATAAAAGTGATTGTGTTTGTAAGTTTGCCTCACGGCCACCACGCACCATTTGCAATGCTTGCACCACAAATTCAACTTCGCGAATACCACCAGCGCCCAGTTTTATATTGTTAGTTAAACGCTTTCGTCGCACTTCTTGAGCAATCATCTGTTTCATTTTTCGTAAAGATTCGATCACCGAAAAGTCAATATATCGACGATAAACAAATGGTCTTAATAACTCATAGAACTCAGCCCAATAGCTATTTTCAGCGCCTATCAAACGCCCTTTTAGCATGGCATAACGTTCCCACTCTCGGCCTTGCTCTTGGTAATAATCTTCCATTGCATTAAAGCTCATTACCAAAGGGCCACTTTCACCAAAAGGTCTCAAGCGCATATCAACACGGAAAACTTGGCCGTTAACAGTGGTTTGGTTGAGCGCCATAATTAATTTTTGCGCAACCTTAGTGTAAAAAACTTGCGCTTCAATAGAACGGCGTCCACCTTGAGTTGGCACATCTGTTGGGTAAGAAAAAATGAGATCGATATCTGAGGAGTAATTTAACTCCCCTCCCCCAAGTTTTCCCATGCCTAGTACAAGCATTGGAATAGCATTTCCAAACGCATCTGTTGGCATGCCACTGACTTTTGCAACTTGTGCGAATGCCCATTGATTTGCACAATCAATTAACTGCTCAGCAAGTGCAGAAATATAAGCGATGCTGTCTTCAATTGGGTTATCGCAACAGACATCTAAGAACGCAACCTTAAGCCAATATTTTTCTCGGTATAATCGCAACTTGGCCATCGCTGCGGCATCATCTAACTCAGTAAAGTCATCATCAGTAAGTGGCGGTTGCGGGTTACGGCAAGCCAATGTGCTTTCATCTAGCAACCAATCTTTCAAGTCGGGTTGAGATTGTAAGCAACTCCAAGCGAAGTCACTCAAAGACAGTAATTTAGCAATCAACGGGTCTACAGGCTGCTCAGGGTACAAACCGTTAAAACGAGTTTGTCCTAATTGATAAAGCGCGTCAGGAAGCGGTTGTGAATTACTCATTAAATACTCTCTTTTAACTTATCAATAACCGTACTAGAATGATTATCAAAGAATTATTTAGCAGGGATCTGCATGCATTATTTATCATTATCTAACACTAGTTTAGTCGCGATTGCTATTAGTTTTGCTGTAATTTGCATAACCATAGTACTTCTTCGTATCTTAACGCAAATTAAAGCAAAACAAGCGCTTAAAGAAGAGCTCGCACAACATGATAATTTTGCAATGGGGATTAGCTTTGCCAGTGAAATTCTCGTCGTGATTGCGACCATTGCTTATATTTTTGATGAAATCAGTTTAAGTGCGGCTCAATCAAATCCACTGAAGGTGGTCATTTTAATCGCTTTGTTATTTACCTTCATTAAAGTGGGCCATCTCATTCATCGCAAGTGGATTTTATATCGCTTTAACGAAGAAGCCGCTATTTTAAAACAAAATGTCTGTGCTGCTTTGGTTGACTCAGGCATGTTAATCGCAAACTGTATTATTAGTTTAGGCCTTTATAATTGGTGCCATACTCAAGGTTACAGCAGCTTACTAATAGCCACTGTTAGCTTTTTTGTATTACAAGGCATGTTTGCCCTGGATAGTAAAATTCGCGAGTACCGCTTTGCTAAGGCTAACCAAGGAGCTTCTTTACAGAGCAATTTTAACCTTGAAAATACCTCTATTGGTATTCGTTATGCGGGCAAATCCATTGGCCTTGCCTTAGCGGGGTATGCTGGTCTTGCCAGTGCATCATTTATTAGTGGTAAGATGGTAGAAAACCTATTCACGCTAGTCTCTCATTGCGGTGCTATGTGGGTACTGTTATATGTTTTGAGTTATATCATTAAATATATTTCATTACCGAATATTAATACATCGTTAGAGGTGGATCATCAAGATAACATAGGTATTGCCTGTATCGAGTTTGCCGTTTACGGCGCGATAGGCTATCTACTAATTAGTATGTTTTCGATTTAATATGGAAATACATAATAAGTGAGGCAGTATGCCCTTTAAAGTTAATAATTATTTGTTAGTTGATGTCGACAATGAGTTTAGCCATGCTTTTACGCATCATTATTTTGCAGGTAAAGGCGGCTCTACGTTAGTCGTTGCGGGAGCGAATAGCCGGCACATGGTTAAACTGATGTTTGACGAGCTAATAAAAGATTATTGTTACTGCGACTTTAGCAATGAAATAAGTGTTTCCGAATTGGCAAGTTACCTGCATGAGCACCATGATATAAAAGGCGTTTTAATTAACCATACTGACTACCAACTTGCCGATGACGCTCAAAAATTTATTTACAACTCGCTGCATAAAGTACGCTTTTTAATACACCAAAATGAGCAAGGATTTAATTTTATACCTTGCCCAGACGCCGCTCATATAAACCACTTATCTTGCCAAACAGACATCGCTCAAACGACAGCCGATATTCTTACATTAAGTGAAGATTTAAATAATTAATTGCACCCATCGCGCTGTATACTTACCATATTGCTAAATTATTTGATAAGCGACATCCAATGCGAATTCCTCATATTTACCAACCATCAGCAATTTCTTTAAACACCCAAGTAGCACTTGATGATGATGCTGCCGGTCATATCGGTCGAGTACTTCGCATGAAAGCTGGAGAAAAAGTCTCTATCTTCAATGGCGAAGGCGGAGAGTACTTAAGTGAAATTATTGAAGTAAGTAAAAAGAGCGTGATTGTAGAGCCGCAAGAGTTTATCAATCATGATGTAGAGTCACCGCTTAAAATTCACTTAGGCCAAGGAATTTCACGTGGCGATAAAATGGACTTTACTATTCAGAAATCTGTAGAGCTGGGAATTACTGAGATCACACCTATTTTTAGCCAACGCTGTGGTGTCAAACTAAGCGGTGATCGCCTTGCTAAAAAACATCAACAATGGCAAAAAATAGCGATTGCTGCCGCAGAGCAATCTGGTCGCAACTTTGTGCCTGTCGTACACCCGCCTATCGATATAAAAGAGTGGTTAGAGCAAACAAGCGATGCTCTGAAACTTACTCTACACCCACGCGCAGAACACAGTATAAAAACCATTCAAGTTCCAAGCGAGGGGGTGCGCTTTTTAGTTGGCCCAGAGGGCGGGTTTACGGATGAGGAAATTAATATTGCTAAGCAACAAGCTTTTGTCGATATCCGCTTAGGCCCACGTGTACTACGTACTGAAACTGCTGCGCTAACAGTACTCAGCGCACTGCAACTGCAGTTTGGTGATTTAGCGAATTGAAAACCATAAAAACACCCATATATAAAAGTAACCGACACAGTGTAGTCATTCTATTCTAAGGCAAAAACATGGCAATTAAGTTAGGCATAATCTCTGATCCAATTAGTGGCTTTAATATTAAAAAAGACACGGGCTTCGCAATGATGATGGAAGCGCAAAAACGTGGTTACGAACTTTACTACATGGAAATGGACGACCTATCGCTACGTCAAGGCCAAGGTTATGCAACTGCATCAAAAGCACGTGTTTTCGATGATGTTAATCATTGGTATGAGCTTGAAGAAAAATCAACAATTGCCCTTGCCGATTTAGACGTTATTTTAATGCGTAAAGATCCGCCTTTTGATACTGAATATATTTACGCGACCTATATTTTAGAGCGCGCAGAGCAAGCTGGAACGCTCATTGTTAATAAGCCGCAAAGCCTTCGCGATGCAAACGAGAAGCTATTTACAGCATGGTTTAGCGAACACACGCCAGATACATTGGTAACCCGCAGCCAAGCAGACATTCGTGCATTTTTAGCTGAACATAAAGATATCATTTTAAAACCGCTAGATGGCATGGGTGGTGCGTCAATCTTTCGTGTCAAAGAAGACGATGCCAATATCGGTGTAATTTGCGAAACATTAACCGAGCATGGTAACCGTTTTGCCATGGCACAAAATTATATCCCAGAGATTAAACAAGGCGATAAACGCGTCTTGGTTGTCGATGGTGAAGTCATGCCATACTGTCTTGCTCGTATACCACAAAACGGTGAAACACGTGGTAATTTAGCCGCAGGTGGTCGTGGTGAAGCTCGCCCAATAAGCGACTCAGATCGTAAAATCGCAGAAGCGGTAGCACCTACACTTAAAGCAAAAGGTCTCATTTTTGTGGGGCTGGATATCATTGGTGACCGCTTAACCGAAATTAATGTAACAGCACCAACCTGTGTAAAAGAGATTGAAGCAGCTTATGACATTTCAATCACTGGCTACTTATTTGATGCCATTGAAAGAAAACTGAGCCATACTTAATTTAAACAACAAAAGGGGCGACCTATGCAGTCATTAGAGAATCATTTCTTAATTGCAACGCCTAGCATGCAAGACCCTTTCTTTAAGCATGCTGTAACGTACATTTGTGAGCATAACCAAGATGGTGCAATGGGTTTGGTGATTAACCAACCCATCAATATCACAGTGGGTGAGTTACTCGATAAAATTGAGATCGATAACGATAAAAGCCAAGATGCGGCAAGCCTTGCTGTCTATGCCGGTGGCCCAGTAAAAACAGACAGAGGTTTTGTACTGCACTCCCCAAAGCCAGGCTATGCTGCAAGCCAAAAGCTTAGTAGTGATATTATGATCACCACATCAAAAGATGTACTGGCAAGCTTAACGACAGCAGAAGCACCCGAGCAATTTATTATTACACTGGGTTATGCCGGTTGGGAGCAAGGTCAGCTTGAACAAGAACTACTTGAAAATTCGTGGCTGATCATCAAAGCAGATCCTGAGATCATCTTTAACACCCCAGTAGAAAAGCGCTGGGAAAAAGCAGTCTCAATGCTGGGCTTTGACGTCAGTCAGTTAAGTTCCGAAGCTGGTCATGCCTAATTTTTACTGCCTTATTTTAATTGATTCATTATGACAAAAAGAACGTTTAAGCCTGTAGGCGAGCGAACCGTTATGGGCTTTGACTTTGGTACCAAAAGTATCGGTATTGCCATCGGCCAAGAGTTAACAGGTACGGCGTCAAGCCTACAAGCAGTCAAAGCTAAAGATGGTATTCCTGATTGGCAGCAAATTAAAAAACAAGTGGATGAATGGCAACCTGATCTTATGGTTGTTGGCTTGCCGCTCAATATGGATGGCACCACGCAAGAAGTGACGTTCAAAGCGAAGAAATTTGCGAACCGCCTACATAATCATTTTGCAATTCCTGTTGAAACTCAGGATGAACGCTTAACCACCGCAGACGCTAAAGCACGCTTATTTGAACAAGGTGGCTATCGCAACTTAGGCAAAGGGAATGTGGATAATATGTCTGCTGTGATTATTCTTGAGAGCTTTTTTGAACAATTTTATGGTGATTAATCTGTACTGTTAATCACGGTGTAATCGTTTAAGTTAGGGATGAAGCCTGCCTCTTTGTAGGCTTTTTCTATTGCCCCCTGTTTACGCAATTGCTTGAGCCCAGCTTGCAGCGCAGCATACGCTTGGATTGCATCAGGGTGATGCTTAGAAATAATAAAATGACGGCTATCATTGAGCTGTAAGACTATATTTGGCACCGCGACTAAACGAATGTCTTCCAAATGATATTGATTTTTGAGGCTTGGCATCAGTGGCATCATCACAAAATCAACCCACTTCATAGACACCATACGAACTTGACTCAACCACTCGTCTTCTCTCAGCAGCTCTTTTAATGGCAGCGCAGACAAGGTTTGCCAGTCTGTTAGCCATTTAGGTGTAGATACAGCAGTCAACGATTTGAAGTCTTCACGTTTTTGTAGTTTTAATACACGATGATTAGACGGTGAAGTAAATACACCAGCATAGTACTCCCCCTTGCGAATAACCGCGTCAGAAATATAAACATCTTTAGCGAGCTGCTCAGCATCAAGGGACCACACACTATCAAAACTAATCAGTAACTTACCGTCTTCAAGTAACTTAGTCTTACGAAAATTCACATTCCCTGTATGGTAGCTAAACGACTTAGTAAAGCCACCCAGCATCAAAGCTTGCTGCGCGATAATCATATCCACCACATCACGGCGGATATATGCCCCAGTAAAGTCTTTCACTTCACTGGGCTGACGGCCATTTAAGAAGCGATTATAATCGTCATACACATCGTCACGGATAAAAATAACGATGTCATTTAAGTTGCTTGCTTTTGTAGGAAAAGCACTCAAAATAAAAAAAATGCATGCTATTTTTATCCGCATCAACATCAGCTATTACCCTTTTCATCAAGGCCGTCAATAGTCACACCTTGTAAAAAGCCAGCCCCTTTTTGCTCGTTATTTTGTAACTTGATCATCAAACGTAAATCGTTTGGCGAGTCGGCATGATGCAAGGCATCGGCATAATTAATACGCTGGTGTTTATAAAGCTCAAACAAGGCTTGGTCAAAAGTCTGCATACCCATTTCTTTTGATTTCGCCATAGTTTCTTTAATTGAACCAATGTCACCGCGTTTTATAAGCTCTGCGACCATAGGAGAATTAAGCAAGATCTCGATAGCAGCCACACGGCCTTCCCCATCCGCTGTTGGCACCAGTTGCTGTGCAACAATTGCGCGTAGGTTCAGTGCTAAGTCGTATTTTAACTTATCGTGTTTTTCTTTTGGCACTAAGTGCATAATACGGTCAATGGCTTGGTTAGCATTATTAGCATGCAGGGTGGCGACACATAAATGCCCTGTTTCAGCAAAGCTTAAGGCATATTCCATGGTTTCTTGTGAACGAATTTCACCAATTAAAATAACATCAGGTGCTTGGCGTAATGAGCTTTTCAACGCTGACTCAAAGCTTTCAGTATCAAGACCTACTTCGCGTTGAGTAATAATACTTTTTTGGTGTTCATGCACAAACTCGATAGGATCTTCAATAGTAAGAATGTGCCCACGTTGATTACGATTTCGATAACCTAAAAGCGCAGCAAGCGAGGTTGACTTACCGGTACCGGTCCCCCCTACAAACAGCACCAAGCCTCGTTTTGCCATTATCACATCGGTAAGAATAGACGGTAATCCTAAATCGTTTACATCAGGAATTTGCGTCACAATTCGGCGAATAACCATACCCGCTTGGTCTCGCTGCCAAAATGCAGAAACACGAAACCGGCCTTCTTCTGTTGCAATAGCAAAGTTACATTCTTTTGTTGCGTGAAACTCATTACGTTGCTTTTCGTTCATCGCAGACTCAACCATAGCCAGTGCCTGCTCATCAGATAACTTATCGTCGGTCAGCGGCTGTAGTTCACCGTTAATTTTGGCACTAACAGGTAAGCCACTGGACACAAATAAATCGGAACCATTCTTGTCGATCATCACCTGTAAAAAGCGATTTAAAGGTATTGTCATAATTAAGTGCTCCGTTAGCCACCAAACTGAGTTTTATCTTGCGCTTTAGCTCTAGCATCTGCTGTAGTAACAATGCCGTAGTTCACTAAATTACCTAAACATTGATCCATCGTTTGCATACCATGTGATGCGCCAGTTTGAATCGATGAGTACATCTGTGCAATTTTATCCTCACGAATAAGATTTCGAATAGCAGGGATCCCTATCATAATCTCGTGCGCTGCCACTCGCCCACCCCCTACTTTTTTAAGTAATGTTTGCGAAATAACGGCACGCAACGATTCTGAAAGCATTGAGCGCACCATGTCTTTTTCTTCACCTGGGAATACATCGATAATACGGTCAATAGTCTTTGGTGCAGATGTGGTATGCAAAGTGCCGAACACTAAATGACCTGTTTCTGCGGCCGTCATGGCTAAGCGAATCGTTTCTAAATCTCGTAGCTCACCCACCAGAATTACATCAGGATCTTCACGTAACGCACTACGTAAAGCATTAGAGAAGCTGTGAGTATCACGATGAACTTCGCGTTGGTTAATAAGGCTCAGCTTATTGTCGTGAACAAATTCGATTGGATCTTCAATCGTTAAAATATGATGGTGCTTGGTCTGATTAATGTAATCAACCATCGCTGCTAAGGTGGTTGATTTACCTGAACCTGTTGGCCCAGTGACTAAAACCAAACCGCGTGGGTTATCAGCAATAGTCTTAAATATTTCCGGTGCACCTAAATCATCAAGTGTTAACACATCACTGGGGATTGTACGAAATACAGCTGCGGGTCCTCGGTTTGAATTAAACGCGTTAACACGAAAACGAGCAAGATTAGGCACTTCAAAAGAAAAATCCACTTCGAGATTTTGCTCATAGTCCTTACGCTGATTATCGTTCATAATATCGTAAACCAGACTGTTTACATCTTTTTGTTCTAATGCTGGAATATTAATACGACGTACATCGCCATCGACGCGTATCATAGGTGATACACCCGATGATAAGTGTAAATCCGAGGCCTTATGTTGCACACTAAAGGCCAATAATTCGGTAATATCCATTTATGACTCCACAACCAACTGATAATTATATGGTTACAATAGCAGAACGACTTACATCCGCCTACGCAAGAATAACTCAAGCGGCAAAAAATAATCACCGTGATGAGCAAACGATTAGCTTACTCGCTGTTTCAAAAACCAAGCCTACCGCTGATATCATCTCAGCCTATCAACATGGACAACGCCTATTTGGTGAGTCCTATGTGCAAGAGGCCGTTGAAAAGGTAGCTGCACTGCAAGACTACAACGAGATAGTCTGGCATTTTATCGGCCCTATTCAATCAAATAAAAGCGCACTTGTCGCTGCTAACTTTGATTGGGTACAAAGTGTTGACCGAACAAAAATAGCGAAACGCCTGAATGAACAACGACCAGCCGATAAAGCGCCACTCAACGTATTAATTCAAGTTAATATTAGTTTAGAAGAGGCAAAGTCAGGCTGCCACCCAGACGAGCTAATGACGCTGGCTGAATTTATTAGTCAGTGCGACAATTTATGTCTACGTGGTGTCATGGCTATCCCTGCAAAAACCGACGATAGCCAGCTACAATTACAATATTTTGAGCAATTAAGCGCTTGCTTTGATAAACTAAAGGCCCAATATCCCCAAGTAGACACCTTGTCGATGGGTATGAGTAATGATGTTGAAGCAGCGATTGCCGCAGGTTCAACTATGGTACGCATTGGCACGGATATATTTGGCCAACGAAATTAAAAGGTGATAACAGACATATGTCAGATAAAAAAATCGCATTTATAGGCACGGGTAACATGAGCTACGCCATTATTGGCGGCATGGTAAAGAACGGTTTTGCAGCTAAAAACATCATTGCAACCAATCGCAACCAAGAAAAATTAGCGAAGGTTGCTGCTGATTTCGGGGTGCAAACAACCGCGGACAACAACGCGGCACTTCGCGATGCAGATGTGATTGTATTGTCTGTTAAACCACAAATGATGGGTGATTTATGCCAATCATTCCAAGATTCAGGCATAGACTTCAGCGATAAACTATTTATTTCTGTGGCCGCTGGTTTAACCGTACAACGTCTACGTGAAATGCTAGGTCAAGACGTTAAAATGGTCCGTTGTATGCCTAACACACCATCATTACTTGGTCGTGGTGTGTCTGGTCTATATGGCGCTGGCGAAACCGTGCAAGAGCATGAATTTGTACAACAAGTTTTTGAATGTACAGGTATTGTTGTGTGGGTAGAAAACGAATCGCAAATCAATGATATCATTGCGGTAACAGGTTCATCTCCAGCTTACTTCTTCTTATTTATGGAAGCGATTGAAGAAAAAGCCAAAGCACTTGGTTTTAGCGATGAAGATGCACGCCGTTTAGTACAACAAACCGCGCTAGGCGCAGCCGAAATGACGCTTTCGCAGCAAGACATTAGTATTTCTCAGCTACGTGCCAATGTTACATCAAAAGGCGGAACAACCCATGCGGCTGTTGAGCACCTAAAAGACCAAGGTCTTGTAGGTACTGTTGCAGATGCAATGGATGCCTGTATTGCTCGTGCAGAAGAAATGGAAAAAGAACTTTAAGCTTACTTTTTTGAAGGTAAAACTATGCAAGCCATGCAATTTTTAGTTGAGATTATTTTTGATCTCTTTTTAATGGTGGTCCTTTTACGCTTTTGGTTACAAGCGGCAAAAGCTGACTTTTATAATCCTATGAGCCAGTTTGTGGTAAAAGCCACTTCATTTGCTGTTAACCCATTACGTAAAATCATCCCTGGGTTTGGTGGCTTTGACATGGCTTCTTTACTACTTGCTTATTTAGTGGCAGTAGCAAAAATAAGTGTCATTATGTTGATGTTTTATGGCGGATGGTCAGCAGCACCTGTCTTTGTTTCGGCATTTATGACGGTGATAAAAGAAGGCTTAAACCTGTTATTTTGGGTTTTAATTATCCGTGCATTACTAAGCTGGGTAAGTCAGGGCTATAACCCTATTGAAGCTGTTTTCCATCAACTAACCGAACCTATGCTGCGTCCGATTCGTAAAGTAATTCCACCATTAGGGGGCTTAGACTTATCGATTCTAGTACTCATCATTGGTTTGCAGTTTTTACAAATCCTGTTAATGGATTTTATAGGCTAACGCCATTTGTGAATTAAGAGGCCGCTAGGCCTCTTTTGTTAAGTGAGATATTCCATGAAGCAAATTATTCTTTTTACCTTCCTCTGCCTAAGTTTATTTTTAAACTTTGCTAAGGCGAATGAACAAACAGGCGCTCAATTTAAACAGCTTGGCCCTTGGGAGGTTCACTATATTGCCTTTCCATCCACCTTTATTCAGCCTAATATCGCCAAAAATTACGATTTAGACCGTAGCCCGAGCAAAGGGGTTATCAATATTTCGGTATTAAAAAACAGCGACAAAACAGCACAAACAGCGACCTTAACAGGCACCGCACGCAATTTACTTGGTAATAGTAAACAGCTTGAGTTTAAAGAAGTTATTGAAGGCGATGCGATTTATTACTTAGCGCAAATCGACTACAGCAACGAAGAGATTTACCGTTTTAACATCGAAATCAATAAAAACGGCCAAATACAAACACTGAAGTTTCAGCAAAAATTTTACGTAGACTAACTCTCATATGAACAACACCTTGGTTTTAGCCACGGGTAACCCTGGCAAAGTAAAAGAGCTGGCAAGCATGCTCAGCCCGCTTAATATTAACGTGGTTCCACAAAGCGATTTTCAAGTTCCAGACGTGCCAGAAACAGGCACCACATTTGTTGAAAATGCCATCATTAAAGCGCGTCATGCGGCGAAAATCACGGGTATGCCAGCCATTGCCGATGACTCGGGGCTTGAAGTAGATGGCCTAAATGGTGCACCTGGCGTTTACTCAGCACGTTTTGCCAAAGAAGGTGCTAGCGATCAAGATAATATCGACAAACTATTAAAAGAACTTGCTGATAACCCTATACGTAGCGCACGCTTTTGGTGTGTATTGGTACTGATGCGCCATGCAGATGACCCAACGCCACTTATTTGTAGTGCAAGCTGGGAAGGCGAAATCACCCAAAGCCAAGACGGTCAAGGTGGTTTTGGTTATGATCCGGTGTTTTATGTGCCTTCTGAGCAGTGCACCAGCGCACAACTAACTAAAGAGCAAAAGAACGCACTGAGTCACCGTGGTCAAGCTCTTAAACAACTCCTTGCGCAATTGCAGCAAAAAGGCGGCCTGTGAATTTACCGCCTTTGAGTTTATATGTGCACGTACCTTGGTGCGTGCAAAAGTGCCCTTACTGTGACTTTAATAGTCATGGCCAAAAAGGCACGATCCCCGAAAAAGAGTATGTTCAGCACCTAATTGATGATCTCAAAGCCGATCTGCATTTAGTGCAAGGGCGTAAAATCCACAGCATTTTTATTGGCGGCGGCACCCCGAGCTTATTAACGGGTGATGCTTATACTCGCCTACTTAGCGAAGTCGACAGATTAATAGGCCTAAGCGATAACTGTGAAATCACGCTTGAGGCAAACCCTGGCACTGTCGAAACAGGCCGTTTTAAAGAGTATGTTGGTGCTGGCATCAATCGTATTTCGATTGGCGTGCAAAGCATGCAAAACGATAAGCTAAAAGCGCTTGGCCGCATTCATGGTGCCGATGAAGCAAACTATGCGGCTGAACAGGCTCACCAAGCAGGATTAAACAGTTTCAACCTAGATTTAATGCATGGGCTTCCAGGGCAATCTCTTGAGGATGCACTGAACGACCTTAAAAAAATTATTGCATTAAATCCGCCACATATTTCTTGGTACCAATTAACCATAGAACCCAATACACAATTTGCCTCGAAACCACCGACGTTACCCCAAGACGATATATTGTGGGATATCCAAGAGCAAGGGCAAGCATTGCTAGCCGAAGCAGGTTATGAGCAATACGAAATTTCAGGCTATGCAAAACCTGGCTACCAATGTCAGCATAACTTAAATTATTGGCGATTTGGCGATTATCTCGGTATTGGCTGTGGCGCCCATGGTAAAGTCACCGACATAAAAACAGGGGTTATCACTCGCACTGAAAAAGTCAAGCATCCTCGCGGATACATGGACTTAGCAAAGCCTTATTTATATAAGCAATGGCGCGTAGAGGAAGATGATTTAGCGTTTGAGTTTTTTATGAACCGCTTTCGCCTTGTCGAGTCATGCCCTAAAGAAGACTTATCGTCACTGACAGGTTTATCGCAGCAAAGTCTGCAGCGAGCCTTAAATACAGCCATCGCAAAAGGGCTACTAATAGATAACACAGAAACTTGGCAGGTGAGCCAAAAAGGCCATCGTTATTTAAATGACCTGCTAGAATTATTCGTTTAACAACAAAAATTAAATTTCTAACAACGACAAAGGAACTAAAATGCGTAAACTAACCTTCATCGCAGCTGCGGTCAGTGTTGCATTACTTGGCGGTTGCCAACAAATGCAAGAGCAACCGACATCAGCGCCAAGTGTACAAAGCCAGCCTGTGCAAAGTGAAATAGATAAAGCCAATGCGTTTTTCGAAGACACTTTTAATCGCGATATAATGAACAGCCCTGTATCTCAAACCTATATGGGTATTAAAAAAGATTACGGCAAATGGGATGATGGTAGCGAAGAGCGTGCTTTAGCTGACTTTGAACAAAAAAAAGCAGACCTAGTCGCACTGAATGCAATTAACCGCGACTTACTTGATGACGCCACAAAAGTTAGTTACGACTTAAAAAAACAAGATCTTGAAAATGACATAGCTGATTTCAAATGGCGTTATTACAACTACCCTGTAAACCAAATGTTTGGCGTTCACTCAATGATCCCTGCTTTTCTAATCAACCAACATCAAATTACTGATGTCTCTGATGCGAAAGCATATATCTCGCGTTTAAACGGTGTCACAACGGTTATTGATCAACTAATCAAAGACCTTGAAGTACGTGCAGACAAGGGCATTATTGCACCTAAGTTTGTGTTCCCACATGTTGTTGATTCAAGTAAAAACATTTTACATGGCGCACCATTTGATTCTGGTGATGACTCAACACTTCTTGCTGACTTTAAACGTAAAGTTGCAACACTGGATATTGCCGACAGTGAGAAATCAGCGCTAATCAGCGATGCTGAAAAAGCCCTAAAAGCAGCTGTGAAGCCTTCTTACACTAAGTTAATCAACTTCTTAGCTCAGCTAGAAAAACGTGCCGATGAGCGTGATGGTGCATGGAAGTTTCCTGATGGTGAAACCTTCTATAACAACGCATTAGCACGTACAACAACCACTGAGCTAACAGCAAAAGAAATTCACTCTATTGGCTTAGCTGAGGTTGCACGTATTCATGATGAAATGCGCGCTATCAAAGATAAAGTAGGCTTTGAAGGCGACCTTCAAGCATTCATGCAATTCATGAAAACAGATAAGCAGTTCTACTACCCAAATACAGCAGAAGGTAAACAACGTTACCTTGACGAAGCAACAGCACTTATCGATAACATGAAGACACGCTTAGATGAGTTATTCATTGTTAAACCTAAAGCAGGTCTGAAAGTGAAAGCTGTTGAAGCATTCCGCGAAAAAGCAGCGGGTAAAGCCTTCTACCAACAACCTGCACCAGACGGCTCACGCCCAGGTATTTACTACGCAAACCTGTACGATATGGAAGCGATGCCAACATACCAAATGGAAGCACTTGCTTATCATGAAGGTATTCCAGGTCACCACATGCAGATTGCCATCGCACAAGAGCTTGACGGTGTACCTAAGTTCCGCAAGTTTGGTGGCTACACAGCCTACATTGAAGGCTGGGGTTTGTACTCTGAGCTAGTACCAAAAGAAATGGGCTTATACGAAGACCCATACTCTGATTTTGGACGCCTTTCTATGGAGTTATGGCGAGCTTGTCGCTTAGTTGTAGATACGGGTATCCATGCAATGAAGTGGACACGTCAAGAAGGCATCGATTATTACGTTAATAATACGCCAAATGCGACCTCTGATGCCGTTAAAATGGTTGAGCGTCACATCGTAATGCCTTCTCAAGCAACCGCTTACAAAGTGGGTATGCTAAAGATTTTAGAGTTGCGTGAAGCAGCAAAAGAAAAACTTGGTGAAAAGTTCGATATTCGTGAGTTCCATGATGTTGTACTTAAAAATGGTGCTGTACCACTTAACGTTCTAGAGCAATTTGTTGATCAGTGGGTTGCTAAAAAACAAGCCGCTTAATAGCATAATTGATTAAAAGGCCGCTTTGCGGCCTTTTTTATTACTGATAAACACGCTATAAATAGCTATACCTACCCCAAAGAATAATAATTGAGAGACTTCATGCTAAGCGCTATTGAACAACTTAACAGCCGACTCCAACATCATCAGTTAAAAGAATTACTCACTGATTACCAAGGTTTGTCGAGCGTATTGCAAGCAGCGCAGTTACAACACCTATATCAATTAGCAAATAGCAGCGAAGTAAAATACCTATTTTTACAAAATGTTGCTGCACATTTGCTCGAAGCAAGCCCACTTCCTAACGAAGCTGTCGGCTTTATTGATGATATCGACAAACTCAGTTTTTTCACGCCAGGGCTCAAATTTCAAAACGCTTTTAATATTACAGATCAACAGGGTAACAACCTATTACATCACCTGTTTAGCCATTGCCAAGCAAATAAACTCCCCTTTAATTACTTACGCTCTCTGATGTTATTTGAAAGCAATGAAAGCTTAGCTGTCGCACTAAAAGCGCAAAACCAACAAGGGTTAACCCCGATAGGATGTTACATTGCTTGTAATAACAACACACAGATGCCAGCAAAACATGAGTTTTCTGCTTTACTGGCAATGATGGAAGTAGATCAAACACATCATAAAAGTGCAAGTCATGCTTTACTCACCGCTTTAAAGCGCTTTTATGGTGTTAATAAACCAAGCTTAACAGAGTCTAAGATACTCCTGTGTGCAGCCTACTTACAAACTCCAACTAATATGATTGTCGCTACACTACGCTAGGTTAATTAGTCAGATAAGTAATATTCAACGCTGGTAACGACTCGCACCTTTTTAAGCTGCGGTGTATTAGAATCCCTATCTGAAATCGAAAACTGACCTTGACGAGCTGTTTTGATTTTACCAAGTTTAGACTGTGAGTCTTTGGCAAATTTCATCGCCACTTCGCGGGCTTTTTCTGTCGCTTGCTGAACCATGGCAGGCTTTATCTCATTAAGGCCATTAAATAAGTATTGAATGCGTGTTTCGTAATTGTCTTGCACTATAGCAATTCCTTGCTTTGCCAACTGATTAACTTGACTCAGTGCGTGTTGAACTTTTTCAATATCATTAGAATAGACGATAACATTGGAACGAGCGATATAACGAAATTGCTGATTTTCTCCACCATATTCGCGTGCTTGCTTGTCAATTATTGACTGGCTGCCCGTGCTAATTTCTTCATCGCTAAAGCCATTTAACTTCAAAAACGCAACGACCGCATCGTTTTTATTTTCAACACGCCCGACTAACTTTTCAAGGTTATTATCGGCATCAGAAAACTGTAACGGCCAAATAACGGTGTCTGCGGCAACTTCCATTTCAGCCAAGCCTTTAACTTGTACAGTACGCTCCATGGCTTTTACATCAAGCGCAGCACTTTTTAAAATAAAGCCCAGCCCCAATAAACCAATCGTTAATGCAATCGCGGCAATTATGACATTAAACGGCTGCGCTTTATTCATGCTTATCTCCTTGATGTAGGTCACTGTTTTTGACTCGAAAAGTCGCAGTAAACAGGTTATCTTATATAAAAGGGTTATCTTATGTATATAAACTTAACAGACCCTGAAATGTTTACAACTAAGCGCAAGCGAAGGAAATAGCATGAGCGTTAAACGTATTAGCCAATTTTTTAATCCATCTTCAGTCGCTGTCATTGGCGCGTCAAACTCACCTAATCGTGCTGGTTTTGTGGTTATGCGTAATTTGCTACAGGGTGGATTCAAAGGCCCAATTATGCCGGTGAGTTTAAATCACAGCGCAGTGCATGGTGTGCTCGCTTACCCGAGTATCGCCAGTTTACCAAAAGTGCCAGACCTTGCCGTTATTTGTACTAATAAAAACACCTTAATAGACATAATCAAAGAATTAGGTGAGCTTGGCTGTAAACATGCTGTCATCATCGCAGCAGGCCTCAACCCTGACCAAAAGCAGCATTTAAAAGACGCTGCACAGGCAGCAAATGTGTCGTTACTTGGGCCTAACTGTTTGGGGTTGTTAATTCCTCACATTGGCTTAAATGCGAGCTTTTCGCACACGGTTGCAAGTCCTGGAAAACTTGCCTTTGTTTCTCAATCAGCCGCAGTTTGCTCCACAATTCTTGATTGGGCTAAAAATAAAGAAATTGGCTTCTCGTATTTTGTCTCTGTAGGTGACTGCATTGATATCAATTTTGATGAACTACTCGACTTTTTAGGTCGAGATGCCAAAACCAAAGCTATTCTTTTATACATTGATAACATTGAAGATATCCGCAGCTTTATTTCCGCAGCACGGGCAGCCGCATTCAGCAAACCTGTCATTGCGATTAAAACCGGAAAAACCAGTGCAGGGGCACTTGCTGCTGAGATTCACACTGGGGGTAAACAAAGCTCAGACGCAGTGTACGACGCACTTTTTCAACGCGCAGGTATGCTAAGGGTAAATGACCTTAGAGAGCTATTTGCTGCAACACAAACTCTAGCAATGCACCCTAAACTTCTAAAAGTTGAACAGCTCACTATTTTAACAAATGGGGGGGGCCCTGGGGTCATGGCTGTGGACACGTTATTGCAAAGCTCTGGTAAACTCGCGGAGCTAAGTGATGAAACACGCTCAGCACTAAATAGAGTGATCCCACAATCAGAGATGACCTCAAACCCAGTGGATATTTTTGGTGACTCTGCTCCGAGGCGTTATCAGCAAGCACTCGAAATCTTACTGCAAGCAAAAGAGGTTAAAAACTTACTCATTATTCACACTCCGTCCGCGCTTGCGCCGAGTGAGGATTACGCAGAGATCATTGTCGAAACCTTACAAAAAATCCCAAAAATGGCACGCCCTTATGTCATGACTAACTTTATGGGTGAAGACGCCGCGTATGCAGCACGCAAAGTCTGTGCTAACAATGCGATTCCAACTTACCGCACCCCTGAAGGGGCGGTTGGTGCATTTATGCACTTGGTCAGTTATCGTCGAAATCAAAAGCACTTAACACAAACGCCAGAATCCAATACCGATGATGCTAAAATAAATAAAGAAGCTGCGCGCGCTGTAGTCAATGAGTTTTTAGCGGAAGAACAAAGCTATTTATCAACCCACGAAGCAAGTCAAATTCTTACTCACTATGGCATTGACTGTATTCAAACTGAGGTTGCTTACACGCCAACGGAAGCAAAAGAGCAAGCTATCGAACTTGGCTTTCCTGTGGCATTAAAGTTAATTAGCCCAAGCATTCCATCAAAGTCAGAAGTAGGCGGTGTGGTACTTAACCTAAATGATGCGCAAGAAGTCGAACAAACTGCCTTTGCGATGCTACTTCGTATCAAAAACACCTACCCTGATGCTCATATTGAAGGGTTTTCGCTACAAAAAATGGCACCGCGGGCTGGCGCCAATGAACTGCGCATTGCAATTAAAACAGAACCCAACTTTGGTCCCGTTATATTGCTGGGTGAAGCAGGCACTGGGCTTGAGTTTGGGCAAGCTGCTGTAGCGCTCCCTCCTTTGAATATGAATCTGGCAAAATACTTAATTGCTGCGGCACACGATAAAGGCGTGCTAAAAGATAGAGTACTCCCTGAAAAAGTCGACAAGTACCGTTTATGCGCTCTACTAACACGAATTTCTCAGTTAGTGATCGACCAGCCTGATATAACCAGTGTTGAGCTTAACCCTATTTTGGCTAGTAACGGTCAGTTTTTAGTGCTTGATGCCACCATAGGACTCAGTCGTTATAAAGCCAAGGCAAACCGTAAACGTCTATGTATTCGTCCTTACCCTATTGAATTGGTGAAAGATGTAACGCTTAAAAACAATACCCAAGCGCAATTGCGGCCAATAAAGCCAGAAGATGAACAAGCACATTTAGAGTTTGATCAATCTTTAACTAAAGAGGATAGATACAAGCGCTTTTTTGGTGAGCTGCCTCAATTTAATCACGATCAACTCGCAAAAATGACGCAAATTGATTATGACCGAGAAATGGCGTTTATTGTGAGCCAAGAACAAAATGGTTCAGCGTGCACCCTTGGCGTTTCTCGGGTATTAATGGACCCTGACAAACAAGAGGCAGAATTCGCGATTGTGGTACGCTCAGACTGCCAAGGTTTGGGGCTCGGCAGCATATTAATGAATGCTGCCATTGAGCACTGCAAAAACCAAGGAGTTAAACAAATTGCTGGTATAACATTACCGGAAAATACAGGCATGATAGAGCTTGCCCGTAAACTTGGTTTTAAAATCACTCGCGACTTTGAAGAAGGCAGCATTAATATGGTGCTACAGTTAAACTAAAAAACGGATCATTATTGTGCATCGTTTAAGAAATTATACTGCCCGTGTTTTTGAAGGGAATGGTAAATACCGCAGAGTAGGTCGAGCACTCGATGTGTTCTTGATGTCACTTATCATGATCAATGTTATTGCTATTGTATTAGAGTCAGTTGGTCCTTTGGCAAAGCAATATCATCAGGAGTTTTTAACTTTAGAGTTGGTATCGGTCGCCATTTTCACCTTAGAATACATATTAAGGCTTTGGTCTAGCGTGGATAAAAGCGTGCATAAAGAAAGCCCCTTAACGAACTCTAAAATTCGCATAAAGTACTTATTTACCCCATTAGCCTTAATTGATCTGATTGCTATTTTGCCCACTCTGTTAATGGTATTTGTGAGTGTTGATTTACGCTTCTTACGTGTTCTGAGGCTAATGCGTATTTTTAAACTCACGCGTTACTCACGTGCCATGCAACTGCTTCTTAATTCATTTCGTGAAGAAAGCAGCTCCTTACTCGCCGCATTTTTTATCATGGCAGTGGTATTAATCATTGCCTCATGCGGCATTTACTTAATAGAGCATGATGTACAGCCCGATAAATTTGGCTCCATACCTGCAGCAATGTGGTGGGCAATGGTTACACTGACAACGGTTGGTTATGGCGACGTTGTGCCAATAACTCCACTCGGGCGGCTCTTTGGTGGTGCAATCACCTTAGTGAGTATGGGCATGGTCGCAATTCCGACAGGTTTACTCGCGTCAAGCTTCTCTGAGCAATTACGTAAACGTAGGCAACTATTTACTGATGCCGTCCACGAAGCGATTGAGGATGGCCACCTGACCCCCGTTGAGCAAGAGCACTTAGAGAACTTGCGCTATAAACTCGGGCTGAGTCAGCAAGAAGCGAATAAAGCGATTCATAATGAATTAAAAAACCGTAACCGTAGCCTTTATTGCCGCCACTGCGGAAAACGCCAAGACTAGCATTTTAATCGCGCATTAGGGTTTTATTCAGTAAACTCATCTTGCCAATAGGCGTTTAATAATGGGCTAACCGAGTCGCCAGGTACAGGCTTACTAAATAAATAACCTTGAAAATATTCGCACCCTAATTGGCGTAAAAAGTGAAGTTGTGTCTTATTTTCGACCCCCTCAGCGACACATTCCTTCCCTAAGCTGCGAGCAAGGGTTAGTGTCGAATTAATAATCGCTTCATCATCTTTATCAATACCAATATCATGTACAAAGCTCTTATCTATTTTCAACACATCGACAGGAAAGCGTTTTAAATAGGTGAGTGACGCGTAGCCAGTTCCAAAATCATCGATATAAATTCGACAGCCTAACGCTTTAAGTTTTTCCATACTCTGCTGCGCTTTATTTGAATCATGCATCATCACGGACTCTGTGATCTCAAAAACCACAGCACTTGGCGGAATTTCTGATGTATCCAGTGCCTGATGAATATTCTCAACGAGATGAGTACTTTCAAAATCAAGCGCTGATAGGTTAATTGAAACATATAACTCAGGGTGTGTTATGCGCCACTGACGAAGCTCAATCAGTGCTCGAGATAAAGTTTGCAGCATAATTTTTGTGATTAAGCCCGAGCTTTCAGCGGCGTTTGCAAAATCTTCTGGTTGGTAATTATCATTACTAGGCCAACGTAGTAATACTTCAAGACCTGCAACTTGCTGCGTTTTTGCACTAATAATTGGCTGATAATAATTACAAAATTCATGCTCTTGATATGCTTTGCTTAATTGAGATTCTAAATGCAAGGTGCGTTGAACTTGCAAGTTCATCTCCTGCTTATAAAACTGATAGCTCCCTTCAACATGTCCTTTCGCATGGTATAGCGCTACATTTGCAGCTTTGAGTAATGCTTTGGTGTTGTTAGCATCATCAGGGTAAATTGCAACGCCAACACTCAAATTAACTTTAACGGCTTGCAAGCTAAGCTCAATGTGGCTTTCAACACTCTCCATCACACTTGCACACAATGCGAGTATCTCATCTATACGCTTAAAGTCCTCTGCAAGAATCATAAACTCATTGCCGTCAAACCGAGCAAGACTATCTTGTGGACGTAGTACCTGCTTTAAACGTTTTGCAACCCGCTTTATAAGCTCGTCAGATTCTTCATGTCCTAGCGAATCATTAAAATTTTTAAAACGCTTTATATCTACATTCAATAAAGCCGCTTTTGTACGATGATAATCTGCTTGCTCAATGGCGTGATTAACACGATCACTAAATAAGGTTTTGTTAGGCAAGCCAGTTAAGCTGTCATAATTGGCCAGAAGATGAAGCTCATTCTCAGCCAGCTTTTGTGCACTAATATCAGTAACAATAATCACATAGCAATCTAATTGACGATTACTGCCAGCGACTGCACTTATCTTAATGAGCACTTGACGCTTTTCGCCACTGGCAACCGCAACAACATCCTCTGCAGAGAAATGTTCACCTGATTGCAATTTTTGCATGATCCTTAAGTAATGAATACGTGCAGATATAGATAAGCCTAATGTTAGAGAGCGGCTTGAACGAGGATCCGCAGGGAAAGCAAAGGCATCTTGAAATGATTTATTAGTAGCTCGAATACGTAAATTTTTATCTAAAATAAAGACCCAATCACGCGTTTGTTCAAAGGCTGCACCAAACAAGCGCGCGTTTTCCTCGAAGACAAGCTCACGGGTCATATTCGTATAAGTTCCAGCTACTTTCTCAGGAACATTCCCATGCCATTCAACGACCTTACCGAAATCTTTATACCAACGCCATTGACCATCCGCATGACGTAGCCGATAAGTACAATTAAAGTAACCTTTTTCAGTTGATAAAAACTCTAACCATTCAAGGCGAAATGTTTGTTTATCGTGAGGATGTATCTTGGCTAGGTAATCATCCAAGTTGACCCCATCAACATCATAGCCAAGCTCATTCTTAAGCCTTGGTTGATAGATAATGAGGCTTTTTGATGACCAATCCCACATCCCTGAGTGGCTTCCTTCTAATGCGAGCTTAAGACGGGCTTCACTTTCTTTACTCTCTTTGTGGGCAGCAAGGAGTATTTGTTGCGTACGATTTCGTCTGTAAGCCCACGTTGCGACCAGTAGAGCAATCAGCAATATATATAAGAAAATAAAATGAGGGGCTCGCCAAAGGGGGTATTTAACTTCTATATTTAAAATCGCAGGTGGCGTTAGCTCACCTGTCAAAGGGTCTTTTGCCCAAACTTTTAAATGATATTTGCCAGCACTTAATTTAGGAAAAAGAACGCGATTATTGTTGCGAGTATAAGTTTTTTGGCCATCCCCTAATTGATACTCGTAAATAATTCGCTCTTGGTAGTTAAATGCCATCGCTGAAAAGGCCACTTCAAGGCCGATATCGTCGTGTTCAAGCACAACACTATCAATGGGTTGTTTGAGCTCTGCTGGTAAATCACGAGACATGAGATCAAGGTTCGTAATATTGACATGATCAATTAAAGCTTGTTGATAGTGGTTATCCATTGGGTAAAAATAAGTAAACCCTTTCAGCGTACCATAGACTATTTGCCCTGATTCTAGTTGTGTGAATGCCCCACTATTAAACTCTGTTGAAAGTAACCCTTCAGCCCCTGTAAATTGTTGGAAATGTAAGTTTTCGGGGTTCAAACGCCACAAGCCTTTGTGGGAACTCATCCAAATCATACCGGCTTCATCTAACACCATGTCATAAAGCAAAGTGCCGAGTTTATTTTTTTCTAAATCGATTGTGTAGATATGCTCATAAGTCGTTGCATCAAGACCTATTAAGCCGAAATTAGATAAAGATAACCACAATACATTGTTGTTATCGATAATGTAGGACATAACATTAACAGCGACGTTTTCATGTTGCTCAGGAACAGTATAAATTGTTGTTAAGTCAAAGGTCTGCGGGTCTACTTGATACAAAATTCCCGCATTATAAAAAAGAGGTGCATCCGGTTTACTTGATAAGGCAGGCAGAAAGCCATAGGCCAAAAAAGGTTCAAACTCATCAAATTTGCCACCTAAACGGGTCACTTTTTGGTTATCAATATTATATGCAAACATGCCATAATCTGGATGGACATAAAGTAGATCCCCCGTTGGCATCAATAACACACCATGCACCCAATCATTAATTAGAACTTGCTGTTCAGGATCTGCTGTTTTGACTGGATTAGCTTGTCCTGTTGTCGGATCAAAGCTAAAAATACCACGATTAGTGTGCAACCACAGTTTACCTTTGTAAGGCATGATTTGATAAACGCTAAATTCTGTTGTGATCAGATCAACTTGATAGTTTTTTAGATATACTTCACTTTCATAGGTATCTAAATCGACGGCAGTTAACCCATTATGAGTGGCAAGCCAAAGGCGGCCTTGATACTCAGTCAGCCCCCAAATAGAGTGATGTGATAATCCATCGCCTTTAATTGAGCTAGCAACAACATTAATGAAGTTATAGTTATCGTAGGACAAGTAAAATGCGCCATCATTTTTAGTTGCCAGCCACATACCACCAGATCTATCTTTCACTACATCGATAATACTGGTGTCAGCAAGCGTGTAACCGCTCTTTTTCAGGCGGGTATTTTTTATCAACTCTCTCGTTGCTAGGGTATAATCAAATAGCCCTTTATCTGTTCCTAAGGTCACTTTTGATTCTTGTTGAATGATTTTCCAAATATTTAAATCACGTACAAGCAGCTCATTATTAAAGGCAATATCAGGTGTTGTAAACATCTTATCAAGCTGGCTAATATCAACCTTATACAAGCCTTTCACAGCACCCACTAATAAGGTTTGGTCATTGACGACAGCGAAAGACTTTACATAATTTTGATATATGTGGGCTGGTTTATCTTGCAAATGTTCAAGCTTTCTCACTTTTCCCGAAGCAATTTGGTATACATATGCTCCGTTACTTGTGCCCATAAAAATATACCCTTTATAAGGGTATAGCTCGCGAATGACACTGCTTTTTATTCGCTCTGGAATCTCAAATAATGAGGTTACTTGCTTGGTTTCTAAGTCAAGCTTTGCAAAATCCTGACCTCGCCCTAACCAAAGCGTTTTATCATCTACCGCAACCATGCTGAATACCGATTCAATGAATATTTGCTCTTCGGTAGTCGGTTTCGGGATAAATTGCTCATATGAATCTTCGCTAGGGTCATAACGAAATAACCCTGCTTGTATTGACGCTATCCAGATATACCCTTGTGGGTCTTGATAAATACGATCAATAATTGCGTCTTCAAGCTCACCGTTGGGGCCTTTAATGTTAACAACTTCATAACCATCATAACGGTTAAGTCCGCCCTCAGTTGAAAGCCATAAGTAACCGCTGTTATCGATGAGCATGGTGTTGACATAACTTTGCGATAAGCCTTCACTTGTTGATAAACGTTTGACCTGTGCAAAGCTGATTTGACTAGATAAACAGGCTATTAGAATGGTACAGAAGATAATTCTGGATAAAAACTTAGTCATTAACGTTCCAAATTACTTACTTGGCACGGCGTCACATGTAAACTGCATTGAGACAATACCTCGATGCGCATACACCTCAAACAACGATTGCAAAGAACAGGGTAATGTTAATGTATAGTTAAACCCATTTTGTAGATAGAAATCAATTAGATTTTGATAAGCAAAAGTAAAAACGTTCCCTTTTTGTTCGGCGAGTAAAGTCTTAAGTAACTGAGACGCTACATTTTTACCACGCCACTGGGCATCAACATATAACGTGGATAAAAATAAATAGCCATGTTGATTTTGTACACGACAGGCGCCAACAATGTTTATCTCATGGTAAGCAACCCACACTTGGTCAGCTTTCGTCGCTCTACCACGCGCACCGTGTTTATTATAAAACTTATTTACTAGCGGTGTTTTTACAGGATCGAGCAAGCAAAACGTTAGCTTGGGCATTACTAACTCATTAACGACAGGTAATGCTCAAATTGCTGCTTTAAAAATGCTTGTTCAGACATGGGTCTGCTATTTATGCTTGTGTACACGCCTTCTCGCGTGTTTTTACCACGCTTAATCTGGTAAGCCCAAAAAGACGCTTCATAATCTAGTTGAATTTGGTACTTTTGCTCTCTTGGCAAATTACATAAATTAAAACTCATGCTATCTCAGGAATAAAGTGACAATTTTCGCAGTATAACAAAATAAAGAAAAAATTAGCATATTAACGACGTGCCAACCTTGATTTTAAACACGCATGAAAGTAAATTAACGGCGAATTTATGCTCGCAAGGAAAGCACAATGCCAAAGTTTATCATTTATTTTTTTGCATTTGTTTTACTTTGCGTTTCTTACTCTACTCACGCTAGTTTATTAATATTCAACCGCCCTGCTGATACACCGCAAGCACGTTATGTCATAGATCTACTTCGTACGGCTTATAAAGAGATTGGTTACGAGTTGCACATTATTGATTTTAATCACCAAAGTTCCTTGGCTGCTGCAAACGAGGGGATTCTTGATGGGCAATTGGGCCGCATTGCTGACGTAACACAAGACTACCCTAACCTCTTAAAAGTTGATTTCCCATTGTTCAACTTTAATTTACTGCTACTAAAAAACTGTCAAACGTGTCGTTATAGCGACCTAAAGTCATTAGCAATCCAGTCCAGCTATCCTGCTGCACAAAGTTTTTTAGATAAACACCCATTTCATGGCGATGTTATCACTGTTAGAAATATCACTGCTCAGCTAAATTTACTGACGCAAAAACGCGTTGAAGGAACCCTCTTACTCGACTTTTTGCTATCAACGAAACACCCTAACTTTGATCAGAGTCCATTTCATAAAGAGATATTAATGCCCATGCAAAGCTTTCACTTTGTACATAAGCGCCACGCGGCACTAATCCCAAAGCTGACAGCTGCATTAAAAAAGTTAGATGAGCAAGGCACAGTGCGATTTTTAAAAAACAAATATAACCTTACCGATTTCTAAAAATCGAAACCACCTTGCTCAGGGCTAGATTGTGCGTGTGCATCGGCATTGAGTTTTTTCTGAAGGAAGCGTTTATAACGTTGCTGACATAAAATAATGACTTTTCTTTTTTCCGCATTACTGAAGTTATTCCAATGAAATCGCTCATCACGGCTGCGATAACACCCTTTACAGTAACCACGGTTATTAACCTGACAAATTCCTTTGCAAGGGCTTGGGATTTCAAATATTTCAATTTGTTGCATCACAATTTGCCAGTAAATTAAAGGTACTGAAAGTATAGCCTGAAATTTAGTCATAAAAAAAGCCACTTAAAAAGTAGCTTTTAAAATACCTTACTCTGCTTAAGATTCGCTCGTTGCAAGCTCCGCTTTACGATGAAATGGCTTTGCATACATAGCCAAGACCAAAGGCTTTAATTCTTCAGGAACTTGGCTTAAACGCGTATCAAATGCTTCAGCGTCTTGTTTATCTATTACTGCTTGTTTACAGCCACCAGCAATATAATTACCTGGATGTAAGAAAAACGAATCAACAATTTGCTGATCAATGGTTTTTGCTAATTCCTCTGGTGATTCACAACCTGATTCGATTGGCTGGCCAAACGCTAAGTGAACATGCCCTTTAGCGGTACTGAAACCTTCAACAATGCTGGCTATATCTTCACCTTGCTGCTTCACATACTGGCCATGTTGTTGCTTATGATATAGCTCTTTTGCTTTTGCAATTGCACATGGTTCATACTGATAAGAAATAGAAACAGGTACTATTTTTAGCTCACGCACATAATCTGCAAATTCTTTTTTCTGTTTACGACCTTGTAATTGCAACATTTTAAGTAGTGCAGGATCCGTTTGGTCAAAACCATCCTTCGCACGACCTTCTTTTTGCGCTATCCAAATAGAGTGGCCTTCAGCCAGTGAATCATAAATATAAGCAGAAAGTTGCGATAGCGCTTTTAACATTTCTTTTGGTGCTTTTGCCGAGCGTTTAACGATAAAACTCTTATTTAAGCGCATTAACTCAGTAATATATGGAATTTGCAGCAGGTTATCACCAATTGCGATGCGAACAGTCGGCATGTTGTGCTTAAACAAGCCCCAGTTAACCAGAGCAGGGTCAAGAACAATGTCACGGTGATTAGAGATAAATAGATAAGCTTGCTTCGGATCAAGTTTATCGATACCTGAAAATGTGACTTCCGATGTAGTACGAGTAATTAGCTTATTCAGATAATCAGCAACTTCATGCTGAACTTGTTCAACTGAGTTGGTTTTACCCCACTTTTTTCTTAACTGCTGACGTACTAATGGGCGTGTTATAAACGGAAAATAAGATAAAAAGCGTGGTAGATTATACTTAGCGATAACATCCACAAAGGCATTATCAGCAATTAAACGTGCCACTGAATCTGCAACTTCATCATCATTGTAAGGTCTTATATCTGCGTATTTATCCACACATTCACTCATAAAAACTACTTAAGTTAAAAAACGGCACGCTTAGCGTACCGTTTAAAGAATTGGCGGATTATAACTCAGGCAATTTTAAATGCGAACCGAGACGCGATAGTTAACCAATATCTTCTCTCAATTGTTATTAAAATATATTTTTATAACAATCAATTAGCTAATGCTCTTACCAGTCTGTGTTGACTTCTTTAAGTACATTTTTAACGCTAACCTCAACATTAAAGCGACCAATAATACGCCACACACTAAGCTCAACCAGTGCGGTAATACTTGATGTTCATCCCCCATCATGGGTGCCACCACAAAACCAAACTCAGACACTAGGTAATCCGTTAAAAACCCGAATAGTAATGCAACGCCTATTACACCAATTAGATAAGCAACTACAGCGCGTTTTCCCAACTCTTTACCCACCACACCCAGTGTTGCAATATTTGTGGCAGGGCCTGCCAACATAAACACCAACACGGCGCCAGGTGATACACCACTGAGCAATAAACCTGCTGCAATAGGGGTTGAGGCCGTCGCACAAATATACATAGGAATGCTAATTAAGATCACCACCAGCATTGCAAAAATACCACTCCCCCACTGACTCAAGTACGACTCAGGCACATAGGTTTGGACCAGTGCGGCAAAAAATAGACCGATAACCAACCATATCATGGTATCTTCAAGCAACTTATTACAGCTAAAACTTATTGCGCGTTTAAGTTTTGCAATCCCCCCCTCAATTTTAACGGCTTCCTTTTTGCTTGCGCAGCAGCTTGTTTTCTCAACAGCAGGAGCTTGCTCTGTACTACAACAACTTGATGCAGGCTCTTTCGCGATTGCTTGCTTGGTGCTACAACAACTACTTGTTACTTTTTCATGGTTATTCGATGTTTTTGTATGCTCATCATTAATTTCACTCTCTTTACCAACTAACATACCAGCAGCAATTGCACTGCATACAGCTGCAATCGGCCTGACCACAGCCATAAACGGGCCTAATAAAACATAAGAAACAGAAACAGAATCAACACCAGTTTCAGGGGTCGATACTAAAAAAGCCGTCGTAGCACTTTTCGAAGCGCCAGCCCGTCTAAGTCCTATAGCGGCAGGGATCACACCACATGAACACAATGGCATTGGAGCGCCAATAAGAGCAGCTTTAATTGTGGTCCAAAGTCCTTCTTTACCAAGATGACGATTCAAAAAGTCAGTAGGCAAGTAAACATTTAATAGCCCTGCTATTAATAACCCCAACATCAACCAAGGGGCAGACAGTAAAAATAACTGCCAAAAATTAGTGAGTAAGTCCATCTATATCCTCCAATGTCGTTAATATAGAACAATTTTCAGCTGGCTCTTCACCGCCGCAACATTTTTGAGCTAATAGCGATAATGAATCATAAAACCGTGTTAACTCTTCAATACGCTGAGCGACTAAATCACGTTTTTGTAGCGTCATTTCTTTAACTTCATGGCACGAATGCTGATCTTTATGAATTTTTATTTGCAACAACTCATTTATTTCAGACAAGCTAAATCCCACGTTTTTAGCGCGTAAGATAAACGACATCTGTTTAATGTCTGTATCTGTATAAACACGGTACCCTGACTCCGATCGCGAACTAGGCGTTAACAAACCATGTTTTTCGTAGTACCTTAATGTATCTGTTGAAACACCCAACTTGCGGGCAAATTCACCTATTTTCATCACCGTCTCCATTTAAAAGCTTATACGTACTATAAACCTTGGAGTACACCCTAAGGTCAAGCATTAAATTAAAAAAGGAAAGCACATGAATATTACCATCCTTGATACCGCCACATTAGCAGATACCTCATTAGATTCGTTGGCAAACTTAGGAACGCTATCTTGCTATGATTTAACAGACCCACAAGATGTTGTTTCTCGTTGTCAGGATGCCGATATTATCATTACTAATAAGGTTGTTATTGATCAAAAAGCGATGTCCCAGCTTAGCAACCTAAAACTAATTTGTGTTGCAGCAACCGGCACCAATAACATTGATTTAGATGCAGCCAAAACACACAACATTGCTGTCACCAATGTGGCAGACTACTCCACTCCTTCTGTGGTACAGCATACATTTGCACTTATCACTAACTTATTAGGTAATACGCACCGTTATATTCAAGATTGCCAATCTGGAAAATGGCAGCAAAGTCCTATGTTCTGTCGTTTAGATTACAGTTTTAATGACATGTCAGGCAAAACACTTGCGATTATTGGTTATGGTTCACTTGGTAAAGCGGTTGCTGATGTAGGCCGTGCTTTTGGTGTTAATGTAATAATAAGTGAGCGCAAAGGGCATGCTCCTCGCGAAGGACGTGTTAGCTTTGAAGAGGCCATCAAAACAGCAGATATAATCAGTGTTCATTGCCCGCTGACCGATGAAACTCGCGACCAAATCGCAGCTAAAGAACTCAATATGATGAAATCAACAGCTATCCTAATAAATACAGCACGAGGGGGAATTATCAACGAAGCTGATTTAGCCAACGCCCTTGCTAATAATGTGATTGCGGGTGCCGGTGTGGATGTGTTGAGTAAAGAGCCAGCAGAAGAAAATAACCCACTTGCTATTTATCAAGGTGACAACTTACTCCTAACACCTCATATTGCTTGGGCTAGTCAAGAATCAATTGCTCGACTTGTGGCTGAAATAGCACTTAACATCAACGCCTTCAGTCAAGGTGAGGCACGTAATAGACTGGTCTAAAAAGCAATTTTTTAGTCAAATAAGCTAAGTAATGAGTTCCACATTACTTAGCTAGCTCGCAAATACAACTTAAACCCTTGATTATAAAGAAAATAAAATATTGGCAAATGGATTGCTATATATGAAAAAACGAAACGATAAAACAAGGGATATAACAATGAAAAAAGCACTTCTTATTGCCGCACTAACAGCACCTTTTTTAACTGGTTGTGTCATTGCCGTGTCAGATGGTGAAGCCGAAACTCACTGGGCAGGCGACTCGTCAACAAGCTGGCAAAAACACCACAAAAATAATCGTGAAGTCATTGCAAACTTAGCACTTGATACGCCTTACCAAACGGTACTCAACAAACTAAGCACACCTAACTTTACAGAGTTACTTAAACAGGACGACGGTGTATACCAAGTACTTTTTTATGCCACTCATAGCATCCACTCAGACAGCAAAACGACCAAAGATGAGTGCACTCCTTTGGTCTTTAAAAACGATAAATTAATTGGTGTGGGCGACACTATTTATAAATCACTCAGCAATAGCTAATTACTTTATGCAGGGGTAGACAAATAACCTACTCCTGCACTGTCGCCGATACTAATCGCGATACCACTTGATCGCGCCCAGCCCCTTTGGCTTGATATAAACCTAAATCAGCTTCTTCAAGTAGTGTTTGCTCAGCATAAACTTGTCCTGATTCAGTGGTAGCAATACCAATACTTATTGTTACATACTCTGAATTTAAAGAGGCCTTGTGCGGAATATTCAATTTATTAACTGCGTTACGTAATTTATTAGCAAATGCAACCGCCTCTTTTGCGGATGTATTCGGTAACACAGCTGCAAATTCTTCGCCACCGTAACGGGCAACAAAATCACTCCCTCGCTCACATGAGCCAACAAGTGCATGCGCTATTTTTTTAAGGCAATCATCACCGGCACGGTGACCATAACAGTCGTTGTAACGCTTGAAGTGATCAACATCCATCAATAAAACCGATAAAGGGGTATGATCTCGTCTTGAACGTCGCCACTCCCTTGATAAGTTTTCATCAAGGTAACGTCGATTAGGAATTTCAGTTAAACCATCAATCGATGCCAACATTTCGAGTAGATCATTCTTTTGTTTGATCATTAACTGATTGCGAACACGGGCACGAACAATCGCAGCGCTAAAAGGCTTAGTTATGTAATCCATCGCCCCTAACTCAAGGCCCTTGGCCTCATCATCATGGCTGGTATTTGCAGATATAAAAATAACAGGCAACATGTTTGTTGTGGTATTTTCTTTTATTTTCGCTAGCACTTCATAGCCATCGATACCCGGCATAACAATGTCTAATATTAATAAATCAACGGGTTGTGTTTTTAAAAATGTAAGTGCTTTTTCGCCACTTTCAACACAAAAAACATCGTAATCTTGTCGCAATGTTTTTTCTAAGACCAAGCGATTTAACGGATCGTCATCAACAATCAGTACCTTGGCTTTTTTCAACATTTGTAGATCCTTGTTCGATGATAAATGCAATAACTTGTTTTATTTGTCGTTGCAGCTCATCGTTTAATAACTCAGGAAGCTTGCCTTGCGTTTTAAGTTTAGCCTCACACTGTTTAGCACATGCTGACAATCGCTTAAAACCTAAATTACCAGCAGACCCTTTTACATTATGCACAACTCTAACCAGTTCTTCTGTAGTACTTAAGGTAGAAATTTCTAATAATTGCTGTGCGGCCATAGTGGCAAACTTTGACAACATAGTTAATACCAAATCACTATTATTTGCAAACTGAGTTAAAACAAAAGAATGATCAAAAAACGGTTCAATGGGTTTATCAAGTTCACTCATTGCTAAAAACAGCTTATTTGCAACAATTGGCTTTGTTAAATGCTTATTCATACCTGCAGCGACAGATTGTTCAATATCAGCGGCTTCACTATGAGCGGTTAATGCGTATATAGGCATCTGCTCTTTTGTGAATGATTGCCTTATAATTCGTGTCGCCTGACAACCATCCATCTCTGGCATTTGAATATCCATAAAAATCAGATCTGGGGTTAAACTCGCAGATAACTCTATTGCTTTTGCACCGCTATCAGCACAAACAACAGTAATATTAGCCTGCTTTAGAATACTTTTAATAATATTTAAATTAAGTGGATTATCATCCACCGCGAGCACTAATAGACCTGATAAATCTGTAGTTGATGGTAGTAACGGGCTGCTTTTTTTGGCGGTCTGTGTGGTTTTATCAAGCTGTAAGCAAAAGCTAAACTCACTGCCCTTACCCTTTTCACTTGTGAGTTTAATTTCCCCCCCCATCAATGCGACTTCATATTTAACAATTGCTAAACCAAGTCCTACACCTTGATGAGAACGAGTAAGCGACTCGTCTCCTTGCGTAAAAGCATCAAATAATCGGCTTTGATCAGCATCACTAATACCAATCCCCGTATCCTTAACCACAAAGCAAATAAGTTGCTGCTCATCAGACTGTTCAACTAAAGTAAGACTCAGTTTTACACAGCCATGTTCTGTAAATTTAGCCGCATTGGTTAATAAATTTGCGAGCACTTGCTGTAGACAAATTTGATCACCCAATAAATTTGCATTAATGGTGTCATCACATTCGACGATAAACTCTAAACCTTTTTTACTGCAAAGAGGCGTTGCAATCCCTTCACAGTAATCAATTAAGTCAGCCACACTAAATGGTGCCTTATTTAATTGCACTTGTGCACTTTCAACACGGGCAAAATCAAGCATACGATTAAGTAGTGACAACAAACTATTTGCTGCCGACTTAGCTTGCGATGCGTAACCTCGCTGCTCTTGCGATAAACCTTGTAAAGCGATTACATCTATTAAACCTAACACCGCATTAAGGGGCGTACGTATTTCATGACTTAAATTCGCAATAAAACGACTTTTAGCTAATGTCGCTCTCTCCGCATCATTCTTTGCCTGAATTAAATCTGTGACATCTTGCACGTGCAAAACATAATAATCAGGGGTTTGTTCATTATCCCATACCAAGGAGACACTTATTTGCAACCAACGCTTTTGCTCTTGTTGAGGTAAGCTAAAGTGATAAACATTTTTCTTCTCACTATGAAGCTGCTCAAGTGTTTGCGTTAATTTTTCTAGTGATTGCTCAACGAATAAATCAGCCAACATGTACTGACTGGGTATATTGTAGCTTTTCTGCATTGAAAATATCTGGCGGGCGGCTTTGTTAGCCTGCAACACTTGGTAATCTAGAGATAATAAAATAACCCCATTCGCAGCATACTCCATGGCACTTTTGAGCTTTGCCTCTGAGCTTTGCAACGCATTAAGTGCTTCATGCTGCTCTGTTATGTCTCTACCAATGGTCATCGTACCTAACAGTTGCTGATGCTCATTATAAAATGGCGCAATACTGAGGTTGTATGTTTTATTATCTGTGACTAAGCGCTTTTGATAGACTTGGCGCTCAGTTAACACTTTTTCTTCTAATAAATTGAGCTCAGTATTATCTTGATTTGTGTTAGTAAACTTTTCACCAACGAGTTCTTCTTGTGGCATGCCTACGTAACTTTCGTAAGCTTTATTGCAACCTAAAAAAACACCGTAAGTATTTTTAAAATAAATGAGATCTGGCACATTGTTAAGCATAGTGTTTAACAAGGCTAAATGACGTTCTTTGGCATCAATACTACGTCGTAATTGCTCTGATTTTACTTGAACTTGTGAATCAAGTGCCTTATTGGCTTCTTGTAAAGATGTAACTAGCTCTTCATTACGTTTAAAGACCTGCTTAACTCTGCTGAACCATGGCTGCCAATCTGTCGGTATACGATAATGTAAAAGCGGGTTACTGTTCTCATTATGCTGATCTAAATAGCAGATTAAGTGTGTCATGGGCTTAACAAATATACGTTGGCTCAACCAAAAAACACCACTAAACATCATTATTAAAAAGACGCACAAAAATATAAACTCTACAAGAATATCGTAACGAATTGGCTCACTAAGCGCCTGTTTAGATTCATAAAAGCGGGTGTAGATGGGCAAGTTGTCTGAGGGCTGAACTAAGTAGCTATGTAATTTTTTTGCGGGCCGCTTAGTGTCAATAATCATTGGTTCAGGCCAGTAATCACCTGCACTGACGACACTATTTAAACGCACGTCAGAGCTGGCTATAACTTGGTTATGTTGATTTATAAAAATATACTCACCCTGCGGTGGCGCTATTTTCTGCAACCAATTTGAAATTGCTTCTAAATCATAAATTAAAATGATGTAGTCATGGCTTGTGGCGGTTCGCTTTTTACCAATTGCAAAATAAGCACGCTCATTCACAGTAATGACTTGGCTTGACGAAAGCGTGTTGTCGTTCAATTGCTGTGGTTTAAGTTTATTGTCGAGTATTGTCGTTAATAAGGTGCTGTCTGCGGTTGAGCGCCGCTTGGTATAAGCAAAACCTTGTTCATTAACATAAGCAACCGCTTGTAAAGATTGGATAAGTGAGAGCGTGGTATTAAAAGAAGGTCCTAATGCAATAACTTGGCGCCACTGTTCAAGTGCATTAGATGTTGAAGCAAACTTACCTTGTCCAACTATTTCACCTACTTCGTCACCAACTGGCTGATAATAATAATGCTCAAATTGGTTTACATCTTTGGTCCAGCTTGGGTCGAAATCATACGATAATGGCTGCTCGTATAATACAAACATGGTATCAATCAGCCCATCGGCAGCACTCATTGCATGGCTCAGTTGAGCTGAAATATTGCTAAAGCTGCTGTGGCGATTCTCAATTGCACGCTCAAGTTTTAAGTCATACAAATGCAAGCATAAGAAAAATGCCACTAGCAATGGCACAATCAATGCGACAGTGATAGAGCGGTAATAACGTTTAAGTGGTAAAAAGTTCACTAGCTTTAAAGTACCTTGCCTCGGAACTTTCTAGATTAACGAGGCAAGGATCTGCTGGCAAGTTATAAATTTTCTTCAGCAAAGCTTGCCAAGCGACTACGAACAACACCATTTAAGTTTACGGTGGCACTTCCTTCAAAATCTTTAAAGCGTTCAACAATGTAAGTTAAGCCTGAGGTAACTGGAGTTAGGTAGTTACTATCAATTTGCGCCAAATTACCTGAACATATGAGCTTGGTTCCTTCACCACAACGCGTAATAATGGTCTTCAATTGTGAAGCCGTTAAATTTTGGCTTTCATCTAAAATCACCCCCGAATTGATATAATACTATCATACCCTTAATAAACTTGAACAAAAAAGTTTTTACACACATACTCTAGCTAAGAATCAAAGGTGAACGAAAATGATACTTCGAAATACAACAAAAACTAAAATAATTAAAGCATCAGTCAACTTTGGAAAAGGAATGTCTTTTCACCTCGATAAATCAGGGCAACCTATTAAGACTGAAAAAGGCATCAGAACTCACTCATATAGGCACGATAAAATAGAACCTAATTTTCCAGTGCTATATCACCCGACTCGCTTCACCGAATGCCAAGAAATGAACTTATTTTTAATGCACCGCTTTGAAGGTCATTTCAGTCTCAAAAAGAATCAAATAGACAATGAGGCTTTTAGTGACGCTTATCATGCCAGCCAACCGGGAAAGCCATTAGATGTTAAGTCTGTTTGCAGTATAGCTAAGCACTTAAAAGCTTTCTTAGATTGGTTGGATAAAGATGATGCATCCTATTTTGAAGTAATAACTGCACCACTTTCAAAACAATCTGTAGATGATGATATTTCTAGGTTACCTGTGTGGAGATATCACAAACATTTATGTGAAAGAGTCGAAACCAAAGATAAGTCTAAACGCATAAGCTTTAACAGCGCTCAAGAACGAATTAGAGCTGTTAAAGCATTCTATATATGGAGCCATAAGCGCGGGGCTATAGATAGCCTCCCCTTCTCACTTGAATACAAACAGGTACGTATTAAAACAAAAGCTAAATCAAGTGTAAGTTCATTGTTTCAATTACCTACTAGCAACACACGTTCTGGAGGCTTATGGAAGTGGGTTAGTAATTTGAGCATTCCAAATACATTGAAACAAAAGGAAGACTCACCCGAAAAAGATCTACAACCATATTCTCCAAAAGAACTTAAACAGTTGCTGGAGACGGATACGGCTCAAAAAGAGACTTATAAGCTTTATTTGCAATGTGCTTTGCTAGGTGGACTTCGTTCTTTTGAGATTTCAGCCATCGACCAGAAAGACCTTTTTGATCCTGATGAAAAAGAAAACGAGAAACGTATTCCAAAATTGAACATTGTACGAAAAGGACATAAGCCAGTGAGATTAACAATAGCGCGAGTTCTAATGAAGCTTTTGTACAATCACACTTTGACAATTCAAAATATGAAGCGACGTACCAAACATGAGACTAATCATGGTATGGACAATAGTGAACATCCGCTTCCTTTGTTTATGAATAGTTCAGGATCGCGGATAAGCGAAGATACACCGGGGAATACTATTTCCATAGTTAGAAAAGAACAAAGGAAGCAGGGATTAGAAATACTATTACGCACATTCCATGACTTACGCGCTACCTTTGCTACTTATGTCGCTAAATACCTAATTGACAAAGGTGAATCGGAGAGTTCCATCAGACAGACACTAATGACCTTGATGAGTCACGAAAGTTTTAAAACAACCAAACGTTACATCGACTTTGCCAAAAGTGTAGCAGTGGATGCATACGGAGCAATGTCAGAGTGGGTGAAAGATATCTACGGTGATGTTGACGAATTACTGATGCGTGAGGCTGAAGATGCAGCAGCAAGTTAAAACGCGGAAGTCCAATCGTATTCCTGCTAGATTTAAACCTCATTCAATTGTTCTAGCCAAACAGTTAGACGTTTTATTTAACAGGGCATATGACAAAGAAAACAATATTAGCGCAGATGACGACACTGCTATTTCAATGAGTCGCTTGCGGAATGCTTGTGTCAGTTTACAACACACTCTTCCTCTAGCCCTTAATAAGGTTAGTACAGATACTGCGACATCAATTCAAACTTCGGGATTAAATGCTCTATCAGACTTTGAAATTTGGCAAGAACTGGAATACTTTTGCATTAATGAAATAAATGATGTCAAGCTACCTAGTTATGCTACTCGTATAGAAGAAGCCTTAGAAAACTTAGCTAAGTTTCATTTTTATGATAACGCTATCAACGCTCCTTTTAGGCTAGTAAATGGGGCTACTTCAATCGACATAACTAAATTATTCGAACTTGAATTCCATCAAGTAAAAGAGATTCGTAAATTACTAAATAAATATCTGGACTATCTCGTCCTTCCAGAATTAAGCCTCAAAGATTCTTCTATTGGGGACAATATCCTCAAAACTGCGACAGCTATTATAAATCTTTGTCTACATGATACTTTTAAGAATACTGAACGCGTCAAACTGCCATTATTGGCAACATTACAGGATAGGGAATTCGTTTCATCATTTATATGCAATCACAACTTCCGTACTTTTTTAAAATTTATACTACCCGATGTGTGGGGTAAAGCTAGAGTCAATCAATTTAAAACTGAAGCCGAAGTAATAGGGTATGCACAAAGCATATCATCCAAATTTGGCAATGAAGTTGATGCTTTTTTGAAAAATCAGATAGCAAGCGCTTCGGAAGCTAATACAACAAGAGTTAGATCCTCAACTTTATCATTTCCAAGGTGGTTGAATAGTGCTGGTAGCGTAGCATCACCAATAATTAAGCTGCTTAGTGAGCGTGGAATTCAAGGGTTTGCAGAAAATGGCCTTCAGGGATTTAAATACCTTTATAAGCATTACCAAGAAGAAACTCAAAATAACCAGCAGTTTTTACTGCTACTAAACGCTGCATTGGACCTTTACCACTTTGTTACGGGTGAAAAAATCGCAAAGGAAAGTTTATTACCCTACTCATTGGGCTATTACCTTAAAGAAAGTGACACTACCGAATGGCAGAAGCATGAGTGGGTATATGACAATGCCTATAAATTTTATCAAAACCTAGTCGAATACCATAAAGTTTTTACAAAGCGAATTGATGGCGAGAGCATAGGTATCGTCACTCTCAAAGGTTACATAGGTAGTATGGCTAGAGCATTGAAAGAAAATGCATCATCATTAACAGATGAACAAATGAAGCTTATTGCCAGTCATGGGGTTCATGCTTTTGTTGAAAATAACTGTGAGATACTAAAGGCTATAAGAGAGGCAATTCAACTAAAATCAAAACAAGGCGATTTGTCGGTTTTTGTTGGTAATCAATATCAGAGCGCTATCGACAAATTACTATCGTTTTATGGTCTAGATACTATTAAAAGCTTTCCGGTCAACACCGAATTAACTGCACAACATCAAGAGCAACTATCTCAGAATCAAGATAAACTCTACTCATATAGAGAAGTAGTAGAATTAGCATATTACATAGAAAAAGGGCTTTCTGAGACCTTACTCACAATTAAAGACAAAGTTACACTTTATGCAGCAAAAGTCATATTGAAAACTGGTTGGAATTCAACTCCTACGCTAGAGCTTGATACTGACGACTTATTTTTCTTTAACACGCCATTACATTCAAGTAAAACTCCTGCTCTTCGTTTATTTAAACGCCGAGCTAATTATCAAACTCAATGGCATAAATTTGAAATTAAAGCCGAAGATCTAGAAAAAGAAGGCGTCTTATACGGCGACGTTGTCGAACCAGTAATATTTGATATTAAGGCTGCGACTAGACTTACGTCTATTTACCGCCCTTCTATTGAGAACCTATCAAAAAGAATTTTTGTTTTTCCCAAAGTAAATAGTATTGGAGAAGTAAAGATTCAATTATTAACAGCATCACGTTTCAAGACCACTATAGATAGGATATTGACTGAGCTTGGGTGTGATATCGTATTTAATTCGCAAAAGATCAGAAAATCAGGGCTTAACTACATTTACCGAAAAGTTGCCAAAGAATTTAAGTGGTATCAAAAAGCTGGCAAGCACTCTTATGAAACGTTCTTGCGTCATTATTTAATGCAAGATAACAAAGATGTTGCAATGACAATCAACAGAGCGACAAAAACAATGGCAGACTATTTTGTTCGCGATGTTACCGACAAAGTAATCATTTTGCAGACTCCACCAGAAGACGGTAAAAAAGTCCCGAATGGCACATGCATTAACTCAAAAGATAAATCCGCAGTAGTGGCATTCGAATCTCAAAACAGGAAATTATTAGACCAGCGAGATACAAACGAGCATGCATGTGCCGACTTTAACGCATGCTTGTGGTGTCCGTTCTATCGCTGTGTTGCTGACGCATTGCATGTTTGGAAACTTTTGTCATACCGGGATTTTGTTGTTGCTGATATGGAAAACTCAGCCGCAACATTTGACTCTGTAACAGAGCAACTGGAAAACATAGAGCAGTTGAAAAATAGAGTTAACGAAATATTAACTGATATTGCCAAGCTTAATGCTCAAGCTGTGATTGATGGAAAAGAATTATTGAGAACAGAGGGTATTCATCCTCATTGGAAAAACACAGGTTTGCTATGACCAAAGAGATAACTAAAACAAAACTACTTGATATCGCTGTTGTAAAAACACATACAGGTCAAATCACTATAAAACCTTTGGTTCAGGTGTTAGAAGATTTTAAAGTTGATGATACTAGCGCTTTTAATTCGATTGCTTTGTGGGAAAACAGAGCATTGAATATTGCTAAACATGGCACTATTCACTTTGGCGATGACACTTGGATAAGCTATGAAGAAACGCAAAGAAATGTGAATTTTAAAGGTGTTGATGAATTAGCATATCAAATTCGAATTTATTCACTAATTAAACTCACACATGGTGATGTTGTAGGCGGTAAACCTCTAAAAATCTCTACACTTCAAAATGATGTAACGTATCTAAATTTAATTGCAGCCTTCTTAAGACAAAGAGGTTATCACTCATTTCATGAGTTGGAGTTCAAATCTGACTTAGTTATTAGGAATCTCATAAAAGACTATTTATATGAAGTCGGGAAAATAGCTATTTACAGACAATCACACTCATTTACTAAACTATTTGACGTGCAACGAAGCTTTCGTCTTTTTGGCCCTAAGGTGTGTAGTGTTTTTATTAATGTGCTTAACCAACTAAACGAGTTACACCATCCGAGACCAGTCACTTATTCGCACCCTGTCATTCCTACTAAAGTAATGAAAAAAATTCTGAAGTTTGCAGAAAAAATAGTTGAAAACTCTAAGGATAAGATAGAACGATGGCTAGAATTAAATGCACGCTTAATAGATAGTTTACATGAAGGCTCCATTGAACCACCGCCCAAAATGAATACAGGTGAGCTAATAGCAAAACATGTAAGAAACTTACCCAATGAAGAGGAATTCATTCAATTATCCGAAGAATTAGAAGATTTAAAATTAGCCACATACATTAATATCTTGGCCTATACAGGTATGAGATATAACGAAGTACTTACATGCAAGGTTGGCTGTGCCAATTACAAAGATGATATTTATTACATTACGGCAATTATGACCAAAACCGACAACAGTAAGGTTGAGATGGAATGGTTTTCAAACGCTGAAGTACATGAGTGTGTTGGTATTTACGAAAAATATGTGATCGGTATGCAAGAAAGGGCAAAAGCTGTACTTTCTTCATGCAGAGCCAATATAACAAGTAGTCAAGCACACAATTTGAAAGAAGGGTTAGAAAGAAACCGTCTTTTCGGGGTTTCACATAGTAGCTGTAGTGTTAGTTTTAGCGATGCTGGGCGATTCACAAAATTTGAGGTTAAAAACAGTGAAAACATTGAGCTTTTTGACTTAACTCTAGACGATGATGATATAGCAGAGCTTGAACGCCTTGAATCTAACTACAAAGAGGTTAGAGGAGAGAATAGAGGTGTCCCATACGAAGAAGGCGATACGTTTAGATTAACCGCTCACATGTTTCGACATACGTTGGCCTACTTTGTCATTGCCAATAAATTAGGTGAGCTTGATGATATTAGATATCAATTTAAACATTTAACTAGCCTAATGACGTTTGTTTATACTCGAAGAGCATTTTTGGCCTCAACAACTTTAATTAAAACTACTGAAGAGTTTAATGAGATTTTAATTGACCGTGTTGCAGAAGAGTTAATAGATGAAGCCGAGTCACAATCACTTAAAGGTGGTGCTGGTGAGCAAATTAATAAAACATCTAAAGATCTGATAATAGGTATTACTGATAGTCAAAGTAAAGATTCGACTGTGATTAAGCAGATCCATTTCAGTTCAATTGAAGAACTGAAAAAATTTCTCGTCAAAAATATTAAAAACATACGTGGCTTACCTACGGGGTACTGCACTGCGGGAGAAGCTTGCAAGATAAAAGGAGCAGGAATCCCTAGTGGCTGTGTGTATTGTGGTAGTAAAATCATTACCAAACGCCACAAGGTCAATTGGCAAATAATAAAAAAAGAAGCAACGCAGAAACTAGAGGCATATGCGGCATTAACCAAAGAAGAGCAAGAAGATTACGAGCTATTTGCTATTCACTGGAAAAATAATATAGCAGCAGCTGACTATGTATTAGATGAAGGCAAAGCGCATACAAACCAAGGAGAACAAGCATGAGTAGCGCATACGATGATATAAAACGTGCTTTTGAAGAGATGAAATCTGATGGCAGCAAGATAACCAAAAATGCAGTAGCAACGAGAGCTAAAAGAAATATTGCAAATCTATCTAAAGAAGAAGAAAAATGGGTAAAGTTACGAGAAAATATTGAAAAAGCTCAATTAACTTGGGAAGAAAAAAATAAAGATAATTTAATAAAACAACTCAGAACAAAGGTAGCCGAACTAAAAAGCAAGCTTGCTAAAGAAAAGCAAAAAAACGAGATTGACCCTAAGGAAATCGATAAGGATTTTGAAAAGCTACTGGTGCGATTACAAGAAATGTACGCTGAAATAGATAAGCTCAAACTGATTAATGCTGATTTAAAAAATCAACTTCAGCACTCAGGGCAACATACAGAAATAAGAGTGGATACGTCTACTGGTGAAATTATTGAATTAGTTTCAACGAAACAATAGATTAGATGTAGTAGTAGATTAGATGTAGTAGCTCATATCTCATCTTACAGTTTTGTTGATTAGGTTTAGACTTCACCTGACAGGCAGCAAGAGCGAACAAGAGACGGTCAGAGTGATCTGGATATGTGAACTTAATTCTACAAAGCGGACGCTTAGCGACCCCGTTCATGCAATAAAATTGAGTTTAGGCAATCCGCATTAATTGTATAATGATGTCTCTGCTTCTAAAGAGTATGTTTATGAGAACCATTGGAAAACTGGCAAAAGATTTAGATATCAATGTTGAAACGATCCGCTTTTATGAGCGCCAAGGTTTAATAGAGCAGCCTCCAAAACCCGAATCAGGTTATCGAAAGTATGACGAGACACACGCTAATCAACTCAAATTTATTCTGAAAGCTAAAGCATTAGGGTTTACGCTGAAAGAAATTGAATCACTGATGTCACTAAGTAGCAGTTGCGCTGATATAGAATCGATGGGATTGCAAAAACTTAATCTCATCCGTAATAAAATTGCTGATTTACAGCGGTTAGAGAAAGTAATTCAAGATATGACAGATTCTTGCAAGGCCAATCAAGACCCTCAATCCTGCCCGGTAATAAATTCACTTAAATAGCTATTGACCCCGTACTTATGTACGGAGTTTATACTACCTTAAAAATTGAGGTAGATAGTTATGATCAATAAAATTCTAGATAAAGTAGGTTCTGGTGGCGTTTGGCTAGCCGCCCTTAGTTGCACAGCATGTTTTCCTGCGCTCGGCTCATTGGCATCTGCTCTTGGGTTAGGTTTTCTTTCACATTTTGAAGGGATAGCGGTGAACACCTTATTGCCATTATTTGCTTCACTAGCGTTGTTAGTTAATTTCTATAATTGGTATCAACATCGAGAGTCATTAAGAGGCATTTTAAGTGTCATTGGCCCAATTGCAGTATTGCTGACCCTTTATCCTTTATGGCAATACGACTGGAGCACTTACTTATTTTACTTTGGGATCATTTGGATGGTCGTAATGTCTATTTTAGATATTGTTAAGCCCATTAAGGAACCAGTATGCAAGGTATAGAATTAAAATCTAAGATAACTTGCCCTGAATGTGGATTTAGCAAAGTTGAAACCATGCCTACAAACGCTTGCCAATGGTATTACGAATGCGAAAGCTGTAAAGCACTACTTAAACCGTTCAAAGGTGATTGTTGCGTTTACTGCTCTTATGGAACAGTTAAGTGTCCTCCTATTCAAGAAGGCAATGCATGTTGCTCAGGTAAGTAGCCTAGTATTCGGTGGTTCTGTGCCAACCAAGTAATATCTTAAATGCGATTGCGATTAACACTAAACCACCAAATAGTTCAGCTTTAGACTCCAGCCATACGCCACTTCTTTCGCCGATATTCACACCAATCTAGCTAAAGGCAAACGTCGTGACGCCTATTATCAAGCAAGCTACGGCTATATCTACCTCAAGCAATGTGATTGCATAACCTGCCGCCATTGCATCAATACTGGCGGCAATAGCAAGAACAAATAGCACACGATGAGTAACATTAGCAATATCTTCTTCAATTCCTTCAGATTGGGACTCATAAATCATTTTTGCCACCGATAAATAATAGCAAAATAAAAGCTATCCAAGGTGCATAATCTTCAATCCAAGATGATCATCCTTTACCGCTGTAATAGCCTAAAAGAGGTATAAAGCCTTGGAAAAATCCAAAATAAGCAACGGCTTTAATAAAGAGTTTTTCAGCATTTGCTACTTTTTTAGAACCTAAGCCTATGGATACTGCAAACACGTCCATACTGAGTGCTATAGCTAATACAAATACTTCAAACAAATCGATTAAACCTGAATAAAATTGTTATAAGATTACGTGACGTATAATTAGTTACTTGACTGATGTTAAACACCTAAGGTTTGCTGACAGTTGCTCAATTATCGAAGCCTTATTTTTACACCAAATTTCAGCCAGATATTCAGTAACAGTGCCAACACTTGAAGGAAACAGAATATTCCCCGCCACTTTGGCGAAAGGGCCATCAGTTTCGAGTAAAATCCTATCTTGAGGTATCCACGATATTACTTTTTTAGCTCTGGCTGAAGTAAGCATGGCTGGCCCAATAGAAAAGAAACAGCCTAGCTCGACGGCTTCTAGAACTTGCTTCTTAGTACCTAAAAACCAATGAAGAATAGAAGTACCAGCATCGGGGTATAACTTAAGTTGTTCAAGTACTTCACCTGTCGCATTAAGACTATGGATAGTTAATATTTTGTTATCAAAGCCTTCACATTTTTTCAAAATATGCGTAAAAACCTCTAATTGATCATCAAAGTAATCAGCATAACCTTTTGAGCCATCCAGCCCAATTTCTCCAATATATCTAGTTCTATCAACTAGCTTATCGAATAGAGGTAGTTCATTTTTCCTTAAATGAGCAAGTTGAGGGTGCAGACCCAAAGCCGTTTTACAGTGTTTTATGTCACTTGTTAACTGGACAGTACCTTCAAAAGCTGACGGCACCGTAGTTACTGATAGCACGTAATAATTACTGCTTTTTATGTCGTTCAATACCTCTTGATAATCTGGATATAAATCAACATGGCAATGAAGATCCATCATGATGATTTATCCGCTTGGAGAAATAATTCAACCTCTGCCAATCCTCGCTTAATAGTTGATTCTAATTTTTCTCGTATATCTTTTTCTTGTGGTATTGGTCCTGACTTTCGAAGCCAAGAACGATAGTTATCGGATTGTTTCAATCTAATAATGGCAGTTTGAACCGCTTGGAGATCATCGCGAGTATCTTTTTCTTTAATAAGACCTCTCAACCGCTTTGTCTTGTATGGCGCATCTTGTGTAAAACCAGCATGAAAAACTGACGCTCTTCGAATAAGGCAAGGTACACAATGCCCACACTGTTTATGCTCTCTGTGCCAATGACTACAAGAAACACTCAGAGGAACTGCTTTTCTAATTGCGTCTTGATCAACACATTCCGCTAACATTTCACCTTTAGTTTTGAATTGATAGGGGTTTACAAATTTGACATGAAACCCAGTGTCTCTAAGCAAAGATTCAAGCCTGCTTAGAAAATTAGGATGAGTAGTTCTAGTACTATGGCTACCAATCCGTCTTCTGGTAAGCGGTGGATTTATAGAAATATAGCCATTCTCAGGGACGACAATAGTTTCAATACTGCTATCGCAATTAGCATTTCTTAAGGCTGATATACCAAGTACCGCCATAGCTAGGAAGTTGAAGCTTCTTCCCCTCATGCTAATGTCAGTTTTACCTTCTAACTGCTTGATAATATGAGGAGACATTGAATAGGACAATTCGCCGAATGGCGGGGACAATAAATGCTTAATATCTTCCTGTTTTGCGCCATCACCACGATAAGCGTGACTAACCAAAAGCGGTTTTAAGGCTGACTCTCCGTTTAAAATGTCAATTGCACCAACTGCGCTATCAAGACCTCCTGAAAAAAGGCAGACTGAGTTGAGTCCAATTAATGATTTTGCTTTTGCTTTCGCTTGCTCACTTGTTTTAGGAGTCGGCATCGGCATAGTTGTTTTTTCAAAAGTAAACTGCCATTGATCGCCCGTTAGAAAGTTGAGCAAAGAACTTAGTTCAGGCTCAACAGTATTCCACATATCCTCATCGGTAACAGGAACATGTAAATGCATTTTTCTAGCCCATGCATTTTCTGCATTATCCCTCAATTCAAATGTATCAGCGGCGGTAACAGCGGTTGCAATTGTTATCAGATCTATTGCATCAGCATCTACATTCAATCCCAAATCACGAACTGTTTGTAGTAGTTGTTTTGACACTAAGCTGTGCTTAGTGATGTCATTTTGATGCGTATGGAACATCTGGACAGGATGACAATCATTAGAAAAATCAGGCAAGTTAGCTGGGTCATGATTAAAATAAAAATTAGTCATCAAAGCTCTCCCACTCATCAACTGTCATGGCAATAGCATCGGCTTGAATTTTAGTAATATTTTCCTTACTGATAGTACTGGGGTTGCCATTAGTTACTTTGTCTAACTGTTCTTGTGTGATCACTTTTATTAATTCCCTTAATTCAACTTCCATTTGATGATGCTTGCTTGCTGGCTCTACATGAAACCAAGCTCTGCCCATGCCTTCAACCACATCCTGAAATATAAGATCTGTTAAATAACAACCTATGGCTTCTTGGATAACTTCGTCGGTAAAACTGTTAGGATCAAACTCTTCAGTATCGGGTAATGCTTCCTCTAGTGCGTAATCCAACGCAACTCTTACAGCATCCGAATCGGCATTATGAGGCGCTAAATGGCTAGCAATTTTGTCAATTGCTTGGTCAGTCGATAGCCCAGTTAGATCACCTAATGATAAGCTTTGATTATTAACCGTTACTGTGTCGCCACGCATGAAACCAAGCAATCCAGAACCAGCAGTTATGCCGCTTGCTAGTCTCCGGCTAGTACTCTTACCTCCACCAGAGCCTTTTCTAGAGTAACTTTTTAATGAACGCCTTAGATCCGAAGTTGATCCACCTGTTTGAGCGTACTTACCAAATGCTCTTCTTGCACTAGCAAACCTATTTGGAGGCGGTGTTGCTGTTGGTGAACCGCCGATTTCTTGTTGAACCTTGTCATTGTCAATATCGTTACTATTGTCATTCTGATCATCTGCTTGACCACTGTCAAAGCCTGTTTGATCATCCCCATCAGTACCTGATGCAGGTTCTATCGTGACGGGGTCTCCTTGCTCTGCCCACGATGGAATTAGCGGACTCTTGTTATTCGGTCCTGTTGACGATGCGGACGTACCCATTTTACTTAGTTCCCTCTAGTTCTTTTAAAATTGGATTAAGCCACCTTTGTCGGGGCAAGCTTTTTAAGAATGTAAGAAGACTTAAACAACATTTATCATCCTGCTTGGCAAGTAGCACTGCTCCATAAATGCCTGTAGGTCTTTCAGTCCAATCACCAATCAACTTAAAGTTTTCAATCAAACCATCCATGACTGACATGTATTCTTCCTTAGGAGTTGTGGTAATCGCAGTAGAGTTAACGCCACTGACCCTTACCTGTTGCTTCATTAAGTCTTCTACAAGTTTTTGAGCGGCTCCTGACATTACCGCATTAACAGCGCCCATTGGAATGCTTTCTCGACTCAGATACGCCGCTGGAGTCAAATCCATCTCAGTAAACATTGGAGGTAATTTTGACCATTTATCAATAAAAGCTAGGTCGAGTTTCCACTCTTCAGGTAACTTTATTTCATCAAATTCAACTTCTGAATTTTCGAGATCCGCTAAAACTTTTGGATATCCGTTTTCCTTATCAATTAATTCATAAAGCTTGTTAGTAGCCTGAGTGCCTAAGCACCTCTCAAAAATTACCAGCTTAGTGATAGTTTTCTCGTCAAGCTGCATTCCTCGACGGTGAGCCGTTTTCTTTCTCATCTTAACTTGATTGAGTAATCGCTTAACTATGCGAGGGTTACCGTTAATGTTTGTGGATTCAGCTAATAGTGGAGCTAACTGTTCAGCAACTACAAATTTGCTTCTGAGTCCTGAATGCTTTTCGATATCGTGATCCTGAAGAAGCTCATCAACGGTAATTTGTGGTTGTTTCCAAGAAAGCCTTAATGATTCTTCAAGGGCACATCTTATCGCTTCTAACTGAGCATCTGTCACTCCGTGGTCTTGAGCGGTGAGCATCATTAAATATGCCCTTATCTCAAGAACACCGGGCCTTGGTACATGCACAGGAATTTGAATAAGCTTGTCTAAATAATCAGTTTGATGTCGTTGAGATGCACCTTTGTGATATTCAGGTACTGCCAAACGGATCATGTCTTCATCGGCGGCAATGACAAATGCGGTATTTGGTAAAAATAGAAATAATCTGATCGCCTCAAGTGTTGAAATGGCATTAAATGGAGAGCAGCGATCTAAATTATCGACATAGACAATAAGTGGCTTATCAAACTCCTTTAACAGATCAGAATATGCTTTTCGGAATTCTTTAATTTCTTTAGGAGGTGAGAATGATTTCTTATCTTTGATCAAACCTTTGTTTTTCTTCGCAACATCCTTAGCGCCATCGACAGCACCTTTTACATCATCAACATCAAGTTCACCATCGTCACCACCACTGAATAGTCCCATGATCTTCTGTATACCACCCATAGTCGGTATACCAGCTAATGCTGCACCACCATCCATTAGCAGTCCCATCAGTCTGATCTTATCTATTCGTCCAGCAAACTCTATTGCTTTTGCACTTAGATTTTTATCGTCTGCTGCTTTTTTTACTAAAGTAGATGCAATTGTTTCTAATAGCGCTGCTTTAGCGTCATCGTATCCTTGGAAAGTCCATGCATCGAAATGCACTTGTATATATTCTTGTTCATCAGTTTCCAAAGATGCTTTGGTAAGTTCAAGAATCGTGGATTTTCCAGCGCCCCAATCACCAAAGACACCTATACTAATAGGCATTAATTCCTTTTCAGTGATAAGATCTTTAATCGACTCAGCCGTTTCATTAAAGTTTAAGAAGTCAATTTTTGACTCTTTATCAGACCACATAACATCTCCTTTTATTTATTATTTTTTTGTTCCATTCTTTCAATAGTTCGATGAACCGTCGGGCGGCTAACAGAATATTTCTTCGCTAATGCAGAGATCGATTCACCATTTAATTTATCTTTATATAATTCTTTCGCTTGTTTGTCTGATAAAGCAGGCAACCTACCCATATGTTTGCCTTTAGCCTTCGCTTCTTCGCGACCTTCTGCGGTTCTGGCTTTTATAAGATCCCGCTCAAGTTGAGCGAATACTCCACATAGGTTGATCATGGCGGTGGCAAACGGATTATCATTTTTAGTATTGAGAGAGCCGTCGATAATATTTAAACAAGCCCCCTTTTTGTGGATACTTTCAATAGCCTCAAGAATAGACTTTAATGATCGGCCTAGCCGATCAAGGCGAGTAACAATTACCTCATCACCCTCCCTGATAAAATCGATGAGTTCCTTTAGCTTTTCTTCATTTCTAATGGAAGCACCTGACTGTTTTCCTTGAAATATTTTTTCACAGCCATGAGCGTCCAACTTGGACAGTTGAATATTTAAATCTTGCTCTTTAGTTGAGACTCTTGCAAAACCAACTTTCATATGTACGAAACCTGTAACTTTCGTACATCTTAACAATCAAGTGAACGAAAGTACATTAAATAAATTTCGTACATGAACGTAATAAAATATAGTTATTCGTACACAACACGGATAGAAAATGAATGACAATTCTAACTATCAAGTGACTTAATTATTCCACACGCTTCAATGGTGTTTTCAGTTGTACACAAACTTGCCATTTGTTGAAGCTCAGCTTTTAGTGCTTTGAGTTCTCTCATTCGATTGTTAACTAAGGCCAATTGTTGAGCAATGAGCTTATTAACACTTGCACAGCTTTCTTCTGGCTTATTTTTCAGTTCCATAAGGCGTTTAACATCTGTTAGAGGGATATCCAAACTTCGGCAATGCTTTATAAACTCTAATTCTTTTAAAGCCCGTTCACCGTATAACCTGTAATTCCCTTCAGTACGTTCAGGAGTTGAAAGCAACCCTTCTTTCTCGTAATACCGAATTGTTTGTATCGAACACCCTGTCGTTTTTGAAAGTTCACCTATCTTCATAAAACTTTAGTCCTAAATCTTGACTCTATAGTCACTATAGACTTTATAGTTAAGTTATCAAGCAAATAACTAAGGCCGTGCAATGAGTGGTTGTGGTTGCGAAGTCGAACTAAAAGATGCGAAACAAAAACATGTGCTGTATTGGTTGCTAGGTATTAATGCGGTTATGTTCTGCGTTGAGATTACTGTGGGCCTATATGCAAACTCAACGGCTTTGATAGCAGATTCAATGGATATGCTGGCTGACGCAATTGTCTATGGTATTGCTCTATATGCCGTGAGCCGATCTTTAAAGCATAAAGCCAATGCAGCCCTTATCAGCGGTTACTTTCAGCTGACACTCGGAATACTGGTAATCTTTGACATAGTAAGAAGACTCGGAGAAGGTGAGCCTCACTCTTGGTTCATGATCGGCTTTGGTTTTGTAGCATTAATAGCAAACGTCATTTGTTTAGTTTTAATCAGAATGCAAAGCAATGGTGAAGTCCATATGCGTGCAAGCTGGATATTTTCAGCCAACGATGTGATCGCAAACTTGGGGGTCATTGCTGCTGGTGTTTTAGTGATGCTACTTGATTCTCGCTGGCCTGACATTGTGATTGGTAGTGTGATTGCAACCCTAATTTTAAGAGGGGCTTACCTGATTATTACTGATGCGAAGAAAGAGCTGAGCAACGCAGAGTTAACAAGCGAAAACAATAGCTGTAGTGGAAGTAAATCAAAATCATGTTCTTAAAGGAGATGGATAATGAGTGCTAATTATTTAGAGAAAACACAAATATTAGACTTAGATGATCACAGCATCCAATCTCTAATAGCAGATCGGAATTGGAATACAATGGATGAATACAACACAATAGGAGCTGCTTACACCTTTGTTAAAGATGAGATTCAGTTTGGTTACAACCGCAGCGATGATATATCTGCGAGTGAAGTTTTAGCGGATGGCTATGGACAGTGCAATACCAAGGGAAACTTGTTAATGGCTCTATTCCGAGCGCTTGGTATTCAGTGCCGATTTCATGGTTTCACGATTGACCAACAGCTTCAGAAAGGCGCTATTCCTTCTTATGTATTTTGGCTTGCCCCAAAATCCATTATCCATAGCTGGGTAGAAGTGCTCTATGAAGGTAAGTGGATCAATTTAGAAGGCTTCATTCTCGACGAAGCTTACCTAAGTTCAATTCAATCCAAATTCAGTCAAGCTAAAGATAATTTTTGTGGTTATGGAATAGCTACTACCTGCATAAGTAACCCAGAGACGAACTGGGTTGGTAAAGATACTTATATTCAAAAAGAAGGCATACACGACGACTTTGGCTTTTATGACTCACCCGATGAATTCTATGCTGAGCAGGGAACCAATCTAACGGGTATTAAACGTTGGGCGTACCAAAACTTTATCCGTCATATCATTAATTGGAATGTACAAAGGCTTAGAAGAAAAAATGTAACCGCCGAGGCTCAACATGCATAACCACTCTCACGGTCATGATCACCCTCACAATGATGAGGACGCTTCGAGACGCATTGGCTGGGCTTTTTTTCTAAACCTCACGTTTACCATCATCGAATTTATCGGAGGTTGGTTAACCAATAGTACGGCAATCATGGCAGATGCTATCCATGATTTAGGAGATAGCATCTCCATAGGCACCGCATGGGGATTAAATAAGCTCAGTAACAAGCCTGCCTCTAGCCAGTTTTCATATGGTTACAAGCGCTTTTCATTGCTTGGCGCATTGATTAACGGTTTGGTATTAACTGTTGGTTCTGTTTTTATACTAATTGAGGCCATACCAAGATTAGCTAACCCCGAAATGCCTCAAGTCGAAGGAATGCTTTTATTAGCTATTTTTGGCATGGTGGTAAACGGTTACGCTGCCTATAAGCTAAGTCATGGAAAGACCTTAAATGAACGAGTTTTAAACTGGCACTTGCTTGAAGACGTTTTAGGTTGGATAGCTATATTTATTGTATCAATCGTATTGATGTTTGTTGAATGGCCCATACTCGATCCTATTTTATCAATTGGGTTTACCCTTTTTATTTTATTTAATGTTGTAAGAACACTGAAAACGACACTTATGCTCTTCTTGCAAGCGACACCAGATATTGATCTTATTGAAAATATTAAATCGAAAATAGTTTCTAAAGCCATTGTGGGTGAAGTACATCACTTACACATCTGGTCACTTGATGGTGAACACAACGTTTTAACCGCCCATATTGTTTTAAACACTGAAATATCTAACGAAGAGCTGAAATCGTACAAGCTAGAGTTGCGACAGGAGCTTAAAGAGTTTGATTTTGCTCATACAACAATTGAAATAGAGTTCATAGACGAGCAATGTCGTGACGCAAGCTAAACGATAGTGTTAACATTGGCATAACTAAGAGATAGTTGAAACGAAATGAATATTAAACAATTCCCTGCATACATCATGATAGTGCTGATATTACTTCAGTCATTTTCTGCTGTGGCAAAAGTTGCTGATGTTCATATTGTTGATTCCGAGCATATAAAAACCGAGCATGTTCATGCTTTAGATGACCACATTTCTTCTGAAAAATTAATACAATCATCAGCAGATAATGACCAACACAACCCCGCTGATTGTCATCATTGCGGACACTGCAATGGCTCGCATGTACAGTTTGCTACGCATGTTTACATCAGTAGAGACATTGATTTCAAATCAAGTCAGGTATTTGATTATTTAAAAGTAGTCATTGAAGCTCCCCCTTCCAGATTACTTCGACCTCCCAAAAGTTAGTCCTTTTATTTAATTGGCGCGTTAGGCGGTGAAGCCAACGCTCGTTTCATAAAATAAACAGGACAAAATATGAATATGTCTTATTTTAAGGCCCCCGTACTTGCTTGGAAGAAAGTAAAACGGTTGCTTCTGTTGTCGTTTTTAGTGACAACTAATAATGTATTTGCAAATGACTTAACTGTTGATTCAGTTTCATTGTCAGAGGCAATACAACGAACACTTGCAAACAACCCACAGCTAACAGCTTTTAAATACAAACAAAAGCGTTTAGACGGCGAGTTAGCTACCGCAGGGTTAAAACCTGAATATAACGTCAGCGCTGAATTGGAAAACTTTGCAGGTACAGGTGATGTATCTGGATTCAGCGACGCTGAACTTACCTTATCAATATCTTCCGTGGTGGAATTGGGAGATAAGGTAAATAGCAGAAAGCTTTATGTTAATGCCCAACAGCAAGCAATAGCTGTTGAAAAAAGAATACAAACACTCGATATTTTGGGTGAAGTAGCAGCTCGCTATATCGATGTTTTGACGTTACAGCAAATCATGCTCGTCAATGAAAATGCAGAAAAGCTAGCACGAGAAACCTATCAAACTGTCTCCAAAAAAGTTCGTGTTGGTTCGGCACCGTCATCAGAGCAAAAACGAGCTGATGCAGCTTTAGCAACAGCTCGACTAAAGACGCTAACCATTTCCAAGCAGTTAGAGGCCAGTGTTCGTAAGTTAGCTATTATGTGGGGAGAACAATCACCGCAATTCTCTCGTGTATCAGGCGATTTATTTGCACTTCCCAAAACAATATCACTCGAATACATCATGGCTCAACTTTCTCAAAGTCCTCATATATTAGCTTATGCAGAGCAATCGAGAATTCAGCAAGCTCAATTACAATCAATCAACGCACAAAGCCACGCTAATATAACGTGGAGCGCAGGTGTGAAAAGACTTGAAGGTAGCAATGAGACTGCGTTGGTTGCAGGAATTAGCGTCCCTCTGTTTACGAGTGATAGAAATAGAGGCAGCTATCAATCTCAAAAAGCAAAACTCGATGAAGTTGAGCAGCAACGGAAAGCCAGTGAGCGAGCAATTTACAGCCAATTAGCGACATTTTATGCGGCTCAGGAAGAGGCTCGCCTTACGGTTGAAACCTTACAAACCAGTATTATTCCGCCTCAAGAAAGTGCTTTGTCATTAGTGCAAAAAGCCTATTCGGACGGGCGCTTTAGTTATTTAGAGCTAGTTTCAGTTCAAAAAGAGCTTATTGAGATGCAATATGCGCTTATTTTTGCCGCAAGTGAGGTTCACAAACAAAGCGCCTCCATTGAGTCCTTATCAGGCATTCCATTAATTTCTTCCGGCAATACAGAAAGCCAACTTTCAAGCTTTATTGAGAATTAATCATGAAAAAGAAAAATATATTAAATTCACCAATCAGCCTTTTCAAATTAATGCTTGTTGCTGTAATTGGTTTCACCTCCATCACGACCTCAGCCAGTGAAGAACACAAAGATGAAATAGTCTCTATGTCTGTTGAGATGGCTAAACAAAACAGCATTGAAACAGTAGCAGCAACTAGCGGTGTTATTCATAACGAAGAAGTTGTATATGGAAAAATCGTTGCCGATCCTGCCTCACTTGCGCACGTTAACGCTAGATTCGATGGTGTTATTAAGGAAGTAAAAGTCAATCTCGGCGAAGAGGTCAAAAAAGGTGAAACGTTGGTAGTGATTGAATCCAATGAGAGCTTAAATCAATATTCGATAAAAGCACCAATGTCTGGGCGTATAGTCGCTAGGCAAGCCAATATTGGCGAGCTTACAAATGGTGAAAACTTGCTGACAATAGCCAATTTTGACGTGGTTTGGGCACAACTATCAGTGTTTCCTACTCAGCTAAGTAAGGTTAACGCTAACCAGCAGGTGCTAATTCATAGCACTGAATTTAATCAAAGTGCGCAAATTAGCTATTTAACACCATCACTAAACGACAAGCCATACTCATTGGCATTTGTAAAATTGGATAACAAAACCAACAAGTGGCCGCTTGGCACTGTAATTAAAGGTGCGGTTACGACCAGTCAACACTCTGCTCCAGTTGTTGTGCCAAAAGGAGCCATTCAAGAGTTTGAAGGCAAAGATGTTGTTTTTATTAAAGAAGGCAATGAATACCACCCTAGCGCCGTAAAAACTGGCGCTTCAGACGCTATCAATATTGCTATCATCGACGGTTTGAACGTCGGCGAAAGTGTGGTTGTAAAGAACAGTTATCTGCTAGTTGCTGATCTAAAAAAATCGGAGGCTGGACATGAACACTAATCTCCGACCTTTTTGTCCTCTACATATTGGCTTCAGTATTATCGAGGTGAAAATATGATCGCTTGGATACTAGAATTATCTATCCGTAGACGTGGTACTATGTTGCTTATGGCCTTGTTTATCATCGCTTTAGGAATATGGAACTATCAGAAGCTACCTATTGACGCTGTGCCAGATATAACCAATGTACAGGTACAAATAAACACGCAGGCTCAAGGTTATTCACCTTTGGAAACAGAGCAACGGATTACGTTTATCGTCGAAACGGGCTTGGCAGGTTTACCTAAGCTGGATTATACCCGTTCACTTTCTCGATATGGCCTGTCGCAAGTGACTGTTGTGTTTGAAGAAGGCACAGATTTGTATTTTGCCAGAAACCTAATCAATGAGCGACTTAGCGCAATTAAGGAGCAACTACCGTTTGGCATTGAACCAGAAATGGGACCAATTGCTACGGGCCTCGGTGAAATATACATGTACAGTATAACTGCCGACGAAAGTGCAAAGCAGAATAATGGCTTACCCTATGATGCGATGGCGTTAAGGGAGATCCATGACTGGGTAGTGAAACCACAACTTGCATTGGTTAAAGGGATTACGGAAATCAATGCAATTGGTGGCTATAAAAAGCAATACCATATCAATCCCGATCCGTTAAGGATGTTGCACTTCGGTATTACCAGTGAAGCACTATCAAATGCAATAATGCGAAATAATGCAAATCAAGGGGCTGGATTCATCGAAAGAAGCGGACAGCAAATTCTTGTTCGTTCACAAGCTCAGTTGCAATCTATTCAAGACATCCAAAACGTCATTATAAAAAGCGACGACGGCACACTTGTAAAAGTTAAAGATGTCGCCGAAGTTGCGATAGGAAAAGAGCTAAGGACAGGAGCTGCATCACTGGAAGGCAAGGAAAGTGTGATTGGCACCGCAATGATGCTGGTAGGAGAAAATTCACGCTCGGTGGCATTGGCTGTTGGTGACAAGCTTAGTGAAATCCAAAACAGTTTACCTCAAGGCGTGTCCATAGTTCCCTTATATGACAGGACAACTCTGGTTGATAAAGCAATTAGCACCGTACAGAAAAATCTTATTGAAGGTGCATTACTGGTTATCTTCGTATTGTTCCTATTACTGGGTAACATACGCGCCGCTTTGATTACCGCCGCAGTAATTCCTTTGGCAATGTTGGCAACAATCACGGGCATGGTTCAAAGCAAAGTCTCTGCGAATTTAATGAGTCTGGGAGCCTTAGATTTTGGATTGATTGTCGATGGCGCGGTAATAATCGTTGAGAACTGCATTAGGCGGTTAGCAGAAAGCCAAAAACGAAATAGTTCTGTCATTTCCCTGAAAGAACGCCTAGACATTGTTTATTCTGCTACCAATGAGGTTATACGACCTAGTGTTTTTGGCGTATTGATCATAACGATTGTCTATTTACCTTTGTTTACCTTATCGGGTGTCGAGGGCAAAATGTTTCATCCGATGGCCGCAACGGTGATAATCGCTCTATTGTCTGCAATGGTATTTACCTTCACGCTAGTCCCCGCTGCGGTTGCTTTATTCTTGAAAGGCAAAATCAGCGAAAAAGAAAGTCCAGTAATTGTCGGCGCTAAGTCAGTTTATAGTCCTGTTTTGAAGTGGGCTTTAAAACTACGTTGGCTAGTTGTTTGCGGCGCTGCTTTACTTGTGACATTTAGCATATTACTTGGTAGTAAATTAGGATCTGAATTTGTTCCTCAACTTAATGAAGGTGACATTGCACTGCACGCGATGCGTATTCCGGGCACGGGTATTGACCAAGCTGTAGAAATGCAGAAGGTACTTGAACAACAAATTATGAAATATGATGAAGTTGTTACGGTGTTTTCAAAAACGGGCACAGCAGAAGTTGCGACAGACGCGATGCCGCCAAATGTGACTGATACTTTTCTGATATTAAAGCCGAGAGAGCAATGGCCCGACCCTAATTTAACGAAAGAGGATTTTGTTGAAAGGCTGGAAAAAGATCTCAGCTCTATTCCCGGCAATAATTATGAGTTTACTCAACCAATTCAGATGCGATTTAACGAATTAATTAGCGGAGTAAGAGCTGATTTAGGGATTAAGCTCTACGGTGATGATCTATCCCAACTTGTCATTTCTGCACAAGAAGTTTTGGCTACACTCAATACAATTTCAGGTGTTGCTGATGCGCGGCTCGAACAAGTTGATGACGTGCCTATCTTTACCGTTAACCCCAAGCCTGAAGCATTAGCGCTATACGGGTTGGATGCAAGCGACTTACAGTCTTGGTTAAAAACAGTCGTGTCAGGTGAAGGCGCAGGGTTAATATTCGAAGGTGATCGTCGATTTGAAATTGTAGTTAGATATCCTGAGCTGTTGAGAGCCAACCTTGATCAGCTAGGTAATTTGCCAATCGCGACAGAAAGTGGTGAGTTTGTACCTGTAAGCGAAGTTGCAGAGTTAAATTATACGACAGTTCCAAGTCAAATAAGCCGAGAAAATGGTAAGCGACGAATTGTAATTACAGCAAATGTTAGAAACCGAGATCTAGGCTCATTCGTACAAGAGGCACAGCAAAAAATTCAACAAAATGTTGAATTGCCTGCTGGTTATTGGCTTGAGTACGGCGGAACATTTGAGCAACTTGAGAGTGCAACGCAAAGATTATCCATCGTAGTACCTGCCACATTGTTTGTAATTTTGACACTGCTTGTCATAGCATTTAGTTCAATAAAAGATGCCCTGATCATATTTAGTGGTGTGCCTTTAGCACTTACAGGCGGCGTATTGGCTTTGTGGTTAAGAGACATGCCTCTTTCAATTTCTGCTGCTGTTGGATTTATCGCTCTTTCAGGGATAGCTGTATTAAATGGACTGGTGATGCTGTCATTCATTAAACAGCGATTACTTGAAACAGGAGAGCTAATAAACTCAATTATCGAAGGTGCAACTATCAGGCTTCGCCCTGTATTAATGACCGCTTTGGTTGCTAGCTTAGGTTTCATTCCTATGGCATTAAACGTCGGAACTGGGGCTGAAGTTCAGAGGCCATTAGCAACGGTGGTAATTGGAGGGATTATTTCCTCTACTTTACTTACTTTAGTTGTTTTGCCTGTTCTATATAGAATTGTTTACAGTAAATACAAATCTTAACTTTAATTTAGAGGCTTCTCGTAATGTTTTCGAGAAGCCTTTTGTTAAGTTACTTTTGCTCGTTCAGGTGTGTAAAAAGACCTATTTAAAACTAAATTACTTTTAAGACGCCGCGATACATTTGTATCTGACAATGAAACTCATGCTCTCCCTGTGACAAGTTTAATAAGGTAATTTGAGTAATTTCATTTAACTTAAGCTGTTCGCTTATATCCAATGAAGGAATAAGCATTATTTCAGCGCAGGGGGATTGCTCTTTATGACCGTTATGAACGCACGTCATTATTGCTAATTGCGCAGATTATGAATGAAACTGGTAAACGGATTATCATTTTTTGTACTGACAGAACCATTAATAATCTTTGAACAATCGCCCCGTTTGTGAGTACTTTCAATGTCCTCAAGAATAGACTTTAATGATCGGCCTAGCCGATCAAGGCGAGTAACTATTACCTCATCACCCTACCTGATGAAATCGATTAGCTTCTTTAACTTTTTTCATTTCTAACCGAAGTACCAGACACATTGCCTTATAATATTTTTTTACAACCATAATAGCCCAACTGAACAGTTGAGCATTCAAATCTTGTTCTCTAGTAGATACTCTTGCAAAACCACTTTCATGTGTAGGAAACTTTTAGCTTTCGGACATGAACGAGATAAAAGATCAATATTCGTTCATTTAAAAAGTGAAATAAATGACAACTCTAACTATCAAGATTAATTCTTCCACATGCTTTAACTGTGTCTTCACTTGTACACGAGCTTACATTTGTTGAAGCTCAGCTTGTAGTACTTTGAGTTCCCACATTAGATTGTTAACTAAAGCCAATTCCGCCTGTGTCTATCACAAGTTCAAAACTCAAACTCTAAATATAAGCTGATTTGATCTCCTTCAAAGAAGATTTTTTGCCCATAAACTCTTACACCGAAATGTGTAGATTAGTACTGATTCACAATAATTGCGCTGAAATTGAGTCAATCGTATTACAAATACTCTTATTGATACTGGCTCATTACTTGCAATTTTTCGAGAACATGACCACATGTAGAGAATAATAGGCTAACAGTGGGAAATATTTACACTATCAATGTAAGGATTACTTATGAAATACTCAAGATTTGCTGCAATGATCATCACCTCAACCATTGCTATGTTTGTCATGATGTATCTCAACACTTACGCAGTATCACATATATGGTTTAGTGAAACGCGTATCTATATGGCGTTGTATATGGGAGCAGGTATGGCAATGATCATGCTGGCCTTTATGCTTGGCATGTACAGTAACAAGAAGCTCAACATGGCTATTTTTCTATTGGCGACAATACTGTTCGCCATATGTCTTTATCTTGTTCGCTCTCAAAGCACAATTTCTGACACTGCCTACATGAAAGCGATGATTCCTCATCACTCCATTGCTATTCTTACTAGTGAGCATTCAACTTTGGAGGATGTACGCGTGCGTGAATTGGCAAATGGTATTATTAAAGCCCAACGAAAAGAAATAAAAGAAATGGAATGGCTGATTAAGGATATTTCTGAAAATGGAAAGGTCAGCTCACAAGCTCAGGCTGAGCAACGACCGCTCCCAAAGTTTGAAGGCACACTGAACAAAGGAGACTAAGATGACTAAGACAGCTACCCTGTACAGAATGGTCACTGACGAACATATCTGCCCCTATGGTTTAAGGTCGAAAGATTTGCTGGAGAGGCAAGGGTATGATGTAGAAGATCATAAGCTCACGTCAAGACAACAAGCTGATGACTTCAAAGATAAGCATGATGTCAAAACTACGCCACAAACCTTTATTGAAGGAAAGCGTGTCGGAGGATACGATGACTTAAGAGAGTATTTTGGTAAAGATGAAGCAGGTCAAACTGGCACAACCTACACGCCAGTTGTAGCCATTTTCTCGATAGCTGCACTTCTTGCTGTCGCATCTCAACATTTTGCTTCCGGCTCATTTATCTCCATCAGAACACTGATGCTATTTATAGCTTTTTCAATGACGCTCTTAGCGGTGCAAAAACTGAAAGACCTATACAGTTTCACAAATTCGTTTATTACTTATGATTTACTAGCGATGAGATGGATAAGATATGGTTATATTTATCCCTTCATTGAAGCATATGCAGGTATTGGTATGGTTGCCCAACTACAGCCTCTCGCAGTGGCACCATTTTCATTGTTTATCGGCACAGTTGGAGCAATTTCAGTTTTCAAAGCCGTTTACATTGACAAACGCCAGTTAAAGTGTGCCTGTGTAGGCGGCGATAGTAGTGTGCCACTTGGATTTGTATCGCTATCTGAAAACTTATTTATGATCGCGGGAGCATTGATTATGCTGCTGATGTAAAGGTATAGCTCTATTCGGCGGCTCCTTAACTGTTAAGATTAGACCTAGGATGCCAGCCCACACCTTTCTAATCCATATGTAACATTTTTTCTGTCGTACTGGCATCAAGATAACCAGAACTGAGCAAACAATCTCAAAGGTTGTACAAAATAACACTAAAGCTTTTTCATTAAGTTTTATTGTTATGCTCTTGTGGTGGCTTTCGCCACCACTTTATTAGTTTTCAAGTTCCACCATATCTTTCGCTGCAATGTCACCAGACACTAGCTTTACAGTTGCGAAATGATCATTCACAATTTTAGTAATTTGTACCGTTCCTACCTTTTCGATAGTGTAGGGATCGTCACCTTCACTCAATACTATTCTTTCATGGAATCTAATAACACTGTATTTTTGCCCAACCTCTGCGCCATGCTTAGCACCAATACAGATTAGAGTTCGATTATCAGAACTTTCTACTACCTGACCTCTCATCATGTATTTATGATAAAAAGTGGTATTAGAACAACCCACTAAATATAAACCGAATGTAAGCAATAAAAGAGCTTTTATATAGGGTGTTTTCATCACTGTTACCTCATTTGACTAACTAATTATCTATACACTTTTTTATGAATTCATTTGTTTTTCCGGCCAGCCCCCGAAGGTGCTTGATGACAACTCCAAGGCTTATGAACAGAGTTATCTTTGATGTTCTGATCAACAAATTTATAGTAACTTTCTTTAGTATGTGTCCACCAATCATCATGAACATCTGCGCCATACTTACGGATTACCTCCTCAATCCCATCAAGGCTTACGTTTGCGGCATCATAGGCAAGGTGTATTTCACCTTCTTTGATGTTGTAACTAACTTCATCTATACCAAAAAGCTGATCTATTTCTTTTACTAACTCGTCACAGCTTTCTTCTGTGACATTGCTAAGCTTTAGATTTCGAACAACTAAATTTTGCTCTCTAACGCCAACTCTATGATCTAAATCGCTCATAATTTTTCTCCTAATGTTTGTGTGAATGCTGTTGATTGCTATCTTTCATTTCTTCCATTTTCCGGTTCATCTGCGGCATCATGTTCTCCATCATTTCTAAATGATGTTCAGTCATCTTGATTTGTTGATGCATTGGCATTTCTTCCATATTTTTGTGCATGGATTGCATCATCTTCATCATTGAACGGTGATGTTCAACCATCATCTGCTGTTGCTTGTCAGGATCTTTTTCAGTTTTAATGGCATGGACTTCCTTTTTCATTTCCATCATTTTTTTATGCATTTCTCCCATGTTCTCATGTGGTATTGTCATGCCTTGATGCATATCAGCTTTGTTCGCACCTTCATGTTTATGCTCATTGTTTTGGGCAAATGAGCTAGTGGTTATCAGTAGTGAACTAATAAATAAAATTGATTTAGTTAACGTTTTCATGATTTTTACCTTCTACACTTTTATTAAAACTTGGGATCCAACTTGGTGTCGATTCCATATACCTGTGGTACTCCGAACCAAATTCAGCAATCGCCTGTGCTTCTTCGCGTTTCGCTAGCTTGACGTAAACAACGACTAAGATCGGAAACATCGCAAGTGTTGGGATTGTCGGCCACTGCAATAAAAAGCCGAACATGATTAGAATGAAAGCTACATACTGTGGGTGGCGACACCTTGCATACCATCCAGTTGTAGCCAATTGATGATGCTTTTGCGCGTGATGCAATACATTCCATGCTGAAGACAACATAAAGAAACCTGCAACAATAAACACCATACTCACTATATGAAATGGGTCCCAATGGGCATCACCTTGAAATCCAAAGAAAGTATGTAATAAATGCCCATTCTCATGCGCAAAGAAATTTACTTCTGGATAGGTCTCCGTCAGCCACCCCGACAGAAAATAGATAGTTAAAGGAAAGCCATACATTTCAGTAAATAGGGCAACAATAAAGGCGGAGAACGCTCCAAGGCTTCGCCAATCAGTAGATGTTTTTGGTTTGACAAAACTAAAGGCAAAAAAGATAAAAATTGCTGAGTTCAGTATCACCATTGACCATAAGCCATAATCATATGTCTCATTCATCACTGTTCTCCTTTTTATGTGATTCCTTACGTCCTTCTTCTAAACCTTGTATGTAGCCGTCACGATAGGCAGCATTTTTATCCGTGAGTTCTTGAAAGCTCTCTTCCTTTTTCTCATCAGGCGCATGTGAATGATCGTGGCCATGTTTGCCATGACTGCCATGCATAAATACGTGCATCAACGGGCATAGCAATAAAATCAAATAAGGAAGAAATTGCAGTACATGCTGTCCATGTTCAAAGATTAAAAAATAGGTGGCTGCGGCAATAAGCACCAATGCAGCCCAACCCGTGGGTGTTGACCAAAATTTAGGGTGCTCATTTTTCATATTGGCCTCCTATTGACCTTAAATTTTCCGCTGAAGCTTCAGACTTAGAATTTATCCAGAAGAGATTATCCACAGGGGAGATACTAACTAGTCCTTCTCCTTCAACGTTGGTATACGCTGCATCAAGCAAAACTTTAGCAACATGTTCTGCATCATCAAAAGCAACATAAATTGTCATAACTATATGTGCTGATAAGTGATTTCTGTTGTAAGTATCAGCATATGCACCTCTGCCCGTTGCTTTATGAATGGTAAAGCCTTTATAGCCATGTGAAAGTAGTGCCTCTTCTACTCGTGTTAACACCATTTCATCGAAAATGGCGGTCACTTTTTTCATCCTCCTAAACAACCTTTAAGACACCGCGATACATTTGCATCTGACAATGAAACTCATGCTCTCCCGGTGATAAGTTCAATAAGGTAATTTGAGTAATTTCATTTAATTTAAGCTGCTCGCTTACCTCCAATGATGGAATAAGCATTGTTTCAGCGCAGGGTGATTGATCTTTGCGCATAAACTTCAGAGTGACAGGTTGACTAGCAGACACTTGGATTGAGGATGGTGAATACACGCCATCCCTCACTTCAATGAGTACTTCATTACCTTGAACAATTGTTTTATTGGGTTTGTATAGCCAAAACCACCAAACAATCAGTGCGATTAACACTAAGCCTAATAAGTTAATTAACATCATCGTGTTTCTCCTTAATGCTCTTTTGCTTTAAACAAGCGAAGTCGATTTGCATTTGACACTACAGTCAATGACGAAAACGCCATTGCAGCACCTGCAATTACAGGGCTAAGCAGAATGCCAAAGAAGGGATATAGAACCCCCGCAGCAAAAGGAATCCCGGCTACGTTATAGACAAACGCGCCAAACAAGTTTTGTTTTATATTTCGTAAAGTAGCTTTGCTTACCGCTATGGCATCAGCTAGGCCATGAAGTGAACCACGCATTAGGGTAATGTCAGCACTTTCGATAGCTACATCAGTCCCTGTGCCTATGGCGAAGCCAACATCGGCTAACGCTAGCGCAGGAGCATCGTTGATGCCATCTCCTGTCATACCAACAATTTCGCCGCCTTCTTGTAGCTCTTTCACCTTGTTGGCTTTATCTTCTGGCAGCACTTCAGCAAGAAACTCACTAATACCCGCTTTTTTGGCAACAGCAGCAGCGGTTTCCTTGTTATCACCCGTTAACATGATGACGCGTATACCATTAGCCTGAAGTCGTTTGATAGCAGAGATTGAGTCTGACTTGATAGGATCTGCAACAGCAATGATTGCTGCAAGTTCACCATCTACAGCAAAGTACATAGGTGTTTTGGCTTCTTTGGCTAAAGACTGCGCTTGTTCAACAAAGCCTGTGAGGTCTATGCCTTTTAACTTCATTAGTTTATCGTTTCCGAAAAGCAGGGCTTTATTGTTGCAGTTTGCTTCTACACCAAAACCCGTAATGGCGTTAAACGCTTCAATTTTTAGTAACTCAATATCCTTATCTAACGCACTTTCAACAATCGCTTGCGCTAAAGGGTGCTCTGAGCCGCTCTCTAAACTTGCAGCAAGCTGTAGTACGTCTTTTTCGTCCGTAGCTTTTGCTAAAACAATATCGGTTACCTTAGGTGCCCCTTCAGTAATAGTGCCCGTTTTATCTAAAATCATGGCAGTGATTTTAGAGGCGGTTTGCAGTGCTTCACCGTTGCGAATTAGCACGCCTGCTTCTGCGGCCTTTCCTACTCCGACCATGACAGACATGGGCGTTGCCAAGCCCAAAGCACATGGGCAGGCAATAATGAGTACAGTAGTTGCTGATACGATGGCAAAAGCAATTGCTGGCTCAGGTCCAAAGTTAAGCCATGCTAGCGCACTTAACACAGAGATGATCATGACAACAGGAACGAAAAAAGCTGAAATAACATCAGCCAAGCGGCCAATCGGCGGTTTAGAATTTTGTGCTCGTTTCACCATATTGATGATTTGCGCAAGCGCCGTGTCTTTTCCAACACGTGTGGCTTTAAACATAATCATGCCTGATTTGTTCAAAGTACCAGCGACAACCTCATCTTCTTCGGCTTTTTCAACAGGCATAGGCTCGCCTGTCAGCATGGACTCATCAATAGAGGTGTGCCCTTCCAATACCACACCATCGACGGGAATTTTTTCGCCCGGTTTTACCTTTACAATATCGTTAAGTAAAACCTGCTCAATACCAATCTGAACTTCTTTGCTATCACGAACTACGGTTGCCGTTTTGGCCTGCAAGCCGATAAGACGCTTAATGGCCTCAGAGGTTTTACCTCTGGCTTTTATTTCTAATGCCAGACCTAAATCAATTAAGCCAATGATCATGGCGGTAGCTTCAAAATAAACATGCCGTGCCATTAATGGAACGGCGTCAGGTGCAAACACGACAACCATCGAATACACCCAAGCTGTACCTGTTCCTAAAGCTATTAAAGTGTCCATATTAGCGGAGTGGTTTTTAAAGCTTTTCCAAGCGCCAACATAAAAATGCTTACCTGAAAAATACATAACACCAAAAGTTAAAATGCCTACAACCAGCCAAGACATGCGTTCAAGGTTTGTTTCAACCGTCATTTCTCCAACCACAATGCTGTAGATCATCAAAGGAACACCGAGTGAAAGGGCAATAAACGTATCGCGCATTAGTTTTTTATAATATGCCCAATCAGCCGCTTCTTTCTCGTCAAGCGCATCTGCTGCCGAGCTATCATCAATTGGCTTCGCGTTATACCCCACAGACTCAACAGCTTTGATCAATTCTTCTGTCTTAGCTGTCCCAGAAACTGTTACAGTCCTATCAGCAAAATTCATTTCCGCACTGACTACACCAAGAGTTGCCTTTAACGCCCCTTCAATTTTGCCTACACAGCTAGCACACCCAGCTCCTTCAATGATGAGCTGTTGGTTATGTGATACTTTCTCCAACGTATTCTCCTTACTTTTACACGAAGAGGATTGAGCTTTTGCCTGACAGCAACAGCCTGATTCGGTTTCTATATTTGTATTAGTAGTCACCATTTTTCCTCCTATGCCTTTTTAATTTGCTCAAAGTTTTCGATGAGATGACAAACCATGTTTGCAGTCGGCGCTTTGTCTTCCATTTCTTCCCATTGAGAAAGAGCTGAAGACATTTTTCCTCGAAGTGCCAACATTGCTTGAAACTGTTTTTCTGTTTCTTCAAGCCTCTCTTTGATCAGGCTTCTGACTAATGGGCACGCACTTTTACCATCTTCAGATTCATTAAGAATTTGCTTGATATCTGCAACAGAAAAACCAAGGTTTCTGGCACTTAAAATGAATTTAAGTCTCGATACTTCTTTATTCGAGTATGACTTGTAGCCGTTCACTGACTTAGCAGGTTTTAACAATCCCAATCGCGAGTAATAGCGCACCGTATCAGCAGTCGTTCCAAGGCTTTTTGCCAGCTCTGCAACTTTCATGTTCACTCCTTAGTTCTTCACCTAAGTTTGTAATCTCACCTACAGCTTAGACCTGTGTCTAAGACACAGGTCAAGTGATTATTCGTGATTAATAATGCAAAAGCTAAAAACTAATTTTTGGTAAAAAGAGGAATCTCGGCCAAAATCGACAGTATTAATTACTGTAAATGGCAATAACTTGAGCATTTTCATAATGCCTTTCCAAATATCGTACTAATCGTTCAAAACAATTGATTATTTAAATCAATGAATAAGTCATTCTATTTTTGATGGGAGTGGCGAAAAAAAGACGCACTGATCCTGTGATTAGCCAATAATTGGTGGACGATAAAGTAAGAGATGGATACCAGATTTTGGTAGGGGTGTACGCTGTAGAATTAGCTCAGAATGAATATTGCAAATACCTTCGTCTTGCGCTTCCACAAGATAGGCATTTAAATGAAAGCTTGTACAAAAACCGCCTTCACAACAAACACAATCACCAGCTTTACATTTTTCACAGTCTTCATCACCATGACGGTTTTTAGAATCTTGCGAATTTTCAGTGTGATAGTGACTATTGTCAATCATTGATTGATGATGCATATTTTTGCTTGGTTGTATAATATGCGTGTCGGATGAGCCATTATGATGCTCTTCACAATTCATTGGTTTAGCAATAGCAAAGCCATGCTGCGTAAGCAACACAGTTATTATTACTATTTTAAACCACCTGAAAAGTCCAAACATTATCATTCCTTCTTTAGCACCTACAATATTAGCCACTTTATAAAAATAATTTTATGATCTTGATCAACCTTTGAACTAAAACCTAAACTTTTTACTTTTTACTTTTTACTTTTTACTTTTTACTTTTTACTTTTTTAAACAGCTTAAACTTCACAAGTATAAAAGGGGTGTCTAATTTATACTCATGAGATTGAAGCCAAGCATGAGCACCATTAAAAGAAATAAAAACCCTACGCTCATAATTAGGTATTGAGTAAGGGATCATTTTTCCAATTGTTCAGCTTTAAGCGCTGTACTTTGCAACAATCGGTTCTATCCCGGGCACATCCAATTCCCGTTCATCAAAAGTGATAAAATGGCCTATTGTAGGTCTTTCAATGGCGATGTTTTTTGCCTTGACTCTTTAACCTTAACCATTCGCCAACTTTACTTCTTAGCTGATATTCCACCTTGATAGGTATACACCAGACTGGCACCGACTGAAAACAAGAAGTAGCTTACTATTACTGCTCTTAGTTCTTTCCAAAAAAACTATTAGCTAGGCCTTTCCTAACATAACTAAAATGGTTTAAATCCCAAAAAACGAAAGCTACCATCAATATAGTTGCGGTAGCTCTCATCAAGTCAATATAGTATTTCTTCACATCAGAGCCAGAACTTGATACCTGCAACAAAAGCAGTATCACGAGTACTTTGCCCATTTAACTTCGCAAAGTCGGCTGTATTACCAAATTTATTTGTCCACTCAACGCCAACATAGGGAGCAAACTGGCGGGTAAACTCATAACGAACCCGAAAACCAATAGCACTGCTAGACAAGCCACTACCAAGGTTATTTTGGACGTCATCCTTACCGTAAAGCGTCAACTCTGCTCGTGGTTGAACAATTAACTTTTGAGTAAGTAATAGCTCATACTCAGCTTCGATCGAAAATGCACTATTACCTTGCTCTCCTAAATACGCAGTCATATCAATTTCAAACCAGTAGGGGGCTAGACCTTGTAAACCAAAAGCTAGCCATTTGCGGTTTTCACCTTCGTTATTGTAATCAAGTCGAATACCGACTTGTGTATCCCAATAAGCAGATATTGCGTGGCCCCATAGAAAATCTGTTTGGTTCTCCTCTAAATTACCTTCGCTAAAATCTCCTTCAGTTTTGATGACTAATCTATCAAAAGTAGTGCCATACCATGCCTGAAAGTCAAAAACACCTGCGTTTGTTTGCTCATTATATTCAAGACGATCCCCTAGTAGCGCGTAAAATGAATGCTCATCTGCCAAAGTCAGTCGTTTGTCGCTATTGAGTGCATAAGGACCTTCAGTCAATGTTGTACCTGCGGCATAAGCATGAGGGTCTCTAGCATCTTTAGGTGCATCTCCACCTTGTGCTTGCATTTTAGAATCACCCATCTCAGTCATCTCATCTTTTGCAGATACAGATACACTTATAAGGGGCAAACCTATTAATAATAGTTTTAACGTATTGGTTAGTATTAATTTTCTCATGATACAACTACCTCTCTAAACATACCTGCATCCATGTGGAATAATAAATGGCAATGCCATGCCCAGCGACCTACGTCATGAGGTGTTGTTAAAAAACTAATTCTTTGCGCTGGTTGTACAGGGATAGTATGGCGACGAACCTGTACATCACCTTTTTCATTCTCCAAATCGCTCCACATACCATGCAGGTGCATTGGATGTGTCATCATTGTATCGTTTTGTAAAATAACTCTTAAACGTTGATTATGCTTCATGTGAACTGGCGTGCTTTTTCCAAATTCCAAGCCATCAAATGACCAGCTATAACGCTCCATGTTTCCAGTTAAATGTAATTCAATTTCAGCCTCAGGCTCTTGCTGGCTTGTAATTCCCTCAAGAGAATGTAAATCTGCAAGTGTTAAAACACGGCGTCCATTTTTACGTAAACCTATACCGGGATCATCAAGGTTTGTTCTAGGCATATCAACACGCATATCAACAGAAGCTCCATACTCTGTTTTTGCATGACGCACTTTAGTGCTAGCAACAGCTAATGGGTTTTTAGTCATTCCATGTTTACTATGATCCATTGCCATCGCTCCATGACCCATTGCACTATGATCCATTTTATTAGAATTCATGCCCCACATACCTGCCGTATCAGCCATTGTAGAATGCACACTATCATGGGTCATATTGCCCATCATATCTGTCATCGTTAACCACTCAACGGGGTCTAAAGAAGGTACTGGTGCATCAACGTTAGGTGCCATTGATAAAGTACCTTTAGCATAACCTGAGCGATCCATGCTTTGTGCAAAAATCGTATATGCGTCATTTTTTGGCTCGACAAGTACATCATAAGTTTCACCGGGACCAAATCTAAATTCATCTACTGTCACAGGTTCAACATTTTGTCCATCAGCTTGTACAACTGTTAACTTCAGCTCAGGTATTCTTACATCAAAAAACGTATTGCTAGAACCGTTAATAAATCTAAGCCTAACCTTTTCGCCAGCTTTAAACATTCCACGCCAATTTGTCAAAGGCGCACAACCATTCATTAAAAAAGTCATTGCAGATGCTGATAAGTCTGCAAGATCTGTAGGGTTCATTCTCATTTTATTCCACATTTCCCGGCGTTGTAGCGCATTTGAAACGCTGCTATTTGAAATGTCATCAAAAAACTCTGGAACAGTAGGTTGATTAAAGTTAAATACATCGCTCTGTACTTTTAACTTGCGAAACAAATCCATTGGGTCATCATCAGTCCAATCAGACAATTGGATGACATGCTCATTGTCAGCACTAATAATATCCTTTTCTCTTGGCTCAATAATTAATGCGCCGTACATACCTGTCATTTCTTGAAAACCACTGTGTGAGTGATACCAATATGTGCCGCTTTGTTGCAGCTTAAATTTATAAACAAAGGTTTCACCCGGCATTATACCTTTAAAGCTAATACCCGGTACGCCATCCATTTGATACGGAAGAATGATCCCATGCCAATGAATTGAACTCGGCACTGATAATTTATTCGTTACCCTGATAGTAACGTCATCACCTTCTCTGAGGCGCAAGGTAGGAGCTGGTATTGAGCCATTGATTGTTGTAGCCATTCTTACAACACCTGTGAAGTTTACTGGTGACTCATCTATCACCAGATCTATGACTTCCCCACTTAGTTCGGGCGCAGTACCTGTTGAAGTTCCAGCAAGCAAAGATGAAGCTGCATGAAGAACACTTGGAAAAGCAGCTAATACACCGCCAGCAGCTAATCCTTGTACAAAGCGTCTACGTGGCGTAGAAACTTGATGTAATGGATTGTTATTTCTCATTTTACTCTCCGTTGTTTGAACAATAAATTAATGTGACCAATGAATGTGCTTAATCTTCCATTCACCATTTTGTTTTTCCAGCACCATCGTTTCCATGCCTTGATAATCGCGTTCAACACCTTTATGAGTACCTGTAGTTTGACTGCGCGACGCAGAGATAGCGGTATTTCCAAGTATCGTCACTTGATGTTCAAGTGTGTCGCTCTTCATCGCTGCTAAATACTTCATATCCGACAACATATGATGATGAGCATATTCATCAGCGCTCCTTTCAACGCGGCCTCCCTCGAAAATGGTGACATCATCCGCTAACTGCGCTCTAGCCTGTTTTTGATTGCCAGTTTCAAGTGCTTGATGAAATGCCAAAACAACTTTTGCGGCTGGGGTATCTATACCTTTAAACAAACCTTTGTCTTTGTTCTTATCACCATGAGCGTTTGCTGCGAAACTAAACGTCATTAATAAAACGAGTAATATATTTATTGTTTTCATTTTCATTCTCTCTTTTAGGTTTTAATTTGCAGGGCCAACAACACTAGTAAGCCCAGCCGTTACAGATAAAATGGCAAAAGCTACTACCATTTCTATCGAGATAGATTTAGATAAAGCCTCTCTGCCTTGACTATTTTTAAGTTGTGGAACGAGTATTAGTTTATGTTTAGCAGCAAGTGCCAAAATAGACACTACAAGGGCCAATTTAAACAACAGTGTTTGTCCGTAACTTGAGCTTATTAGTGCATCAAGACTTCCGACCAATTGAATCACGAGCCAGAGGCCTGCTACCAACAATAGGCTCAATGTAAAACTTGCTTGTTTGCCAAAGCTTTCCATCAGCAAATGAAGTTCTGCATAACTTAGCTGATGGCAAGCCTGTTTTAGTGGCAATAACGCCCCAAACCACCATGCCATAACGAGCACATGCAAAATAAGCAAGCCTTTTTCAATTGTGCCTAACTCAGAAATATGACCCAGTAACGTGAATGAGTATGCAAGGATTAATAAACTCAACATTAAAGCGCTTTGTTTTAAGTACGAGTTCACAGCGAGTTTGAACCTTAAAGCTAAAGCGATTATTGCGGTAACTAGCCCAAGCGCTCGAAGCAAAGCTCCAGTGCCGACAGAGGAGTCCCACATAATAGCCAATATATCAGCGTCTATCGCCCCCTGAATTCCCTCTTCTGCCATTGCACCAGTACTGGCAAAGAACCAAGTAATATTAGCGATCAAAGCCATAACTATATAAGTTCTTGTCCACGTTAAATTCGCTATTACAGCATTACTATGAGATTCATTATGCTCAAAAATTTGTCTGAAAAATGTATAGCCGGCAATACAGGCAAAGCCGACGTAAAATACAATTTTTGACAGTACAATGACTGTATTCCAGATATACATTTCCATATCAATCACACAGCCTTACTAATGAACCATAAAGCCGAAGCTATCTTTCATTTTATGTCCATCTTTACCTAAATAGGTCACATCAACGATATAGTTTGTTGGAGCTAATTTAGGTAGTTCCCATGAAAACTCTCTGGAAGCTTCTTTTGATGGTTTAAAGTCAAATTTAATATTTTCACCTTTTTTATTTTTCAACGTAACTTTAACTACACGTACCTCTTTGCTAAATCCCAATGTCAATTTTTCTGGAGTATTCATTAGCATTGCATTATCAGCAGGCACGCTTTTTTCAAGATGCACATGTGCAAATACTGCACTACTAAAAACAACACTGATTATGGTTAAAAGTTTAATTAATGTTTTCATATATACCTCTATTTATTTAATGGATTAACGACTAAATTTATCTTTGAAAATTTGATTACTTGGAATCCCAGCATCTGTAATTATTTTTTCCACTTCACTCATCATTGCTTCTGGACCGCACAAGTAAAACTCAGCCAAATGCAGTTCTGCTTTTTGGTTCATATACGGCAGAAGTACTTTTTGAACATAGCCTGAGTGCCCTTGCCATTCTTCTGAAGGATTAGAAAGAGTAGGAATATAAGAGAAGTTTTTATGCTTCTCACTCAGTGACTTCAATTCATTATGGTATAGCAAGTCATCTTCAGTTCGCGCACCATAGATAAGAGTCAAACCACTTTTATCTTTATGCTTTTTCAACTGTTCAAAAATAATAGACCTCAGTGGTGCAAGTCCTGAACCCGCACCTATAAACACGCGACTAACTTTTTTATTTGAAGTGGCATAAAAATCAGAAAAAGGGCCTCTTGCAGTTATCGTTTCACCTACTTGGAGTGAACCTAAATAACTTGAACCTATTCCTGCTTTAAAACCATTCTTTGCGGTCTGCCAACGGATATTAAACATTAACTCATCAGACTCCTCGTCAAAGTTAACTAATGAGTAGTGGCGAGTTACACCGTTATGAGAAAATTTTCCATGATAGTAGCTATCCCAGTATTTTTCATAGCACTCTGGCATATCATCTGGACGTAAGCTATTCATCCCTGCTGGCACATCAAATTGCATATATGCACCAGCTTTAAATGCCAACTGTTTGCCTGATTTCAGCTTAAATTTCACTTCCTTGATAAAAGGAGTAATGAAATTAGTCGCAACCACAACTAGCTCATGATTTTCAATATTGCGATCAGTATTAACTTCAATCGAACTAATTTCAGAGAACCTATGCTGACATCCAAGCCGATAACCTTCCTTAAGTTGCTCCTGAGATAAATGTTCCTGTTCAGATAGTGTGATAGGTAATTTAGTTGAACTTAAGAACACGCATTTGCCACAAGTACCGCCACCACCGCAACCTGAAGGAAGGTATACATGTGAACTAGCTAGCCCTTCTAATACAGTTGAGCGACCAACTGCTGAGATGTCAGTAATAGTATTTTCATTGGAAAACGTCACTGCCACTTTTTGCCTGTTAGTGCCCCAACCTAGCTTCAGTAAACCACTTCTATACTGTTGTATCAGCCAAGTAACACCAGTAATTGAAAGGAATAGCGTTGCAAAAGCAAATGCAATGATCAACCAATGGTTAAATCCTCCAGAATTGCCATAGTCCATAAAGTGAAGCTTCATCATCAGATCTTTCAATCTGAAATCATCATTGGCATGGCGAAGTACTTGACCTGTAATACTATCTAAATAAATAGTTGTATTGTTCTCATCCTCAACGGCAACTTGCCACATAGGATTTTGCTGCCTTACGTGATCAGAAAACGGAGGTTGAGATAACACTGGAGTAGTTAACTTACCCTGTCCTGAGTAGGAGTTTTTTGCCAAAGTTAGTACTTGTTCTTCAGACAAATTAAATGGCTTTCCTGTTACAGCATCAAATAGCTTTGAGTGGCGCTCTTGATAGCTATGCTGCCCCTTATCGAACACAAAATGATAGTAAGGCTGATGTAAAACCCATATAAGGTTTACTTCCTGCGGAGCATTACTAGTAATGTCTTTAATAGGGAATAGGTCAAAGCCTGTAATGCTACCTTCATGATGAGAATGAACTCTAAGTTCATTACCACTGGCTTTACTGTGATCCATCAAATTGAAGTAAAGGCCCGTTCCCAACCAAATAAGCAGTTGTAAACCAACAAATAAAGAAAGCCACTTGTGTATCGTTGTATTTAACTTAAATAGTCGCATCAAATGACTCTCTTTTTATTTGGGGAAAGCACTCGGTAATAAGTCAATACTGCGCCAGTAATTGCTCCCATTAGACCTAGAGTTGCGACCAAGAACAAAAACCAGTTTGATACGTTTTCTCCATCATAGTAATCCATAATGTGGAACCGCCACATCCAATCAAACAATCGCCAGTAATCATGACGCTTGGCAACAAGTGATCCTGTTTGTTGACTTATATAAAATGTCGGTGTGGAGAATTGCTCAAACGTCACTCTCCAAACAGGTAAATGCCTTGGGGACAACTCAGCAGGCAAGTTTGTCGCTGACTTAATCAACCTTATGCTGTCGATTTGATGATTCAGCGCATAATGGTATTGTGCGATTTCTTTAGCCTTGGTTTCATCTACAAGGGCCTGAACAGCTCCAGTTTTAGCATCTATTGCTACTTTTCCATTTTCTCCATTAATAAAAGAATACAAAGGACGGCCCATACTTTGAGTAAGTGTAACTTGGCTAGCTTTAGGATAATCCGCAGCTAGCTTTACAATGGAGTAATCCATACTTGCTAAATCTATTTTGGCTTCCTCACTCTTAGCCAAGGTTTCGCCGTGTATATAGTGAATATCCATAGTCACCATATACACGCCTGTAATAGACCAGAAGAGGAATTGTATTCCGACAAATGCCATTAGCCATTTGTGATATTTTCTAGCCGTGCTAAGCATTATTCTCAGGCTCCACGTTAGAAAGCTCTTTGTTAAAGGCATTTACTTCAGGCTTTTTAATGATTGAGTAAATTGCAGGGAGTACAATAAGCGTGAGCAGCACAGCACTTGTCATTCCGCCTACCATAGGAGCAGCAATGCGGCTCATGACCTCAGAACCTGTACCAGTACCATATAAAATAGGCATTAAACCTATAATGATTGTAGCTACCGTCATCATTACTGGACGAACTCGTAAGCCAGCACCGTGCAATAATGCATCTTGATATGCATCATCTGAGATGAGTTCTGCTCGCTCCACCGCTTTTTCCTTAAGCTCAGCAAGTGCTTGATTAAGATAAACCAGCATTATCACGCCAATCTCAACCGCAACACCAGCTAGAGCGATAAAGCCCACACCAACAGCTACTGAGAAATTAAACCCTTCTAGATACATCAACCATAACCCACCGATCATTGCCATCGGCAAGGTAACGATAATGATAGCCACTTCACTAAACGCTCTGAAATTCAGGTAAAGCAGAATAACAATAATGGCGAGTGTTAAAGGCAATACATAGGTGAGCTTTTCTTTCGCTCTTTCCATATATTCGTATTGTCCAGCCCAAGTAATTGAATAGCCTGCTGGTAATGTCAGGTTATTTGCTAAGTGTTCTTTAGCATTTTCAACATAAGTACCTACATCAACGCTATCAATATCAATGAAAGTCCAACCATTGATTCTGGCATTCTCACTTTTAATACCCGGTGGGCCATTCTCTATTCGAATATCAGCAACATCACCTAGTGCAATGCGTTGACCACTTGGTGTTACAACAGGTAATCGTGCTAGCTGCTCAGGAGAATCTCGATAATCTTGCGGATAGCGCAGATTAACAGGGTAACGCTCTTGACCTTCTATCGTTTGTGTCACATTCATACCGCCAATCGCAGTAGAAACTACTTGTTGGACATCTTCGATATTTAACCCAAAGCGACTTGATTTATCTCGTGAAATATCAACCTTGATATATCGTCCACCTGCAACTCGTTCAGAGTAAACTGACGCTGTGCCTGTCACTTCTGGCAAGAGTTGTTCTATTTGTTGGCCGATATCCTGAATTACATCAAGTTCTGGTCCGGCGACTTTAATACCGACAGGCGTTTTTATACCTGTAGCTAACATGTCAATGCGGGTCTTGATTGGCATGACCCAAGCATTGGTTAAGCCCGGAAATTTAACCAACTTATCAAACTCAGCTTTTAACGACTCAGTTGTCACGCCTTCTCGCCACTCCTCCCGTGGCTTCAATTGAATAAAGGTTTCAATCATGGTTAGAGGCGCAGGGTCAGTTGCGGTTTCAGCTCGTCCTACTTTACCAAATACATTTTCAACTTCTGGCACAGTGCGAATAAGCTTGTCCGTTTGCTGCAATAACTCTCTTGCTTTACCGATTGAAATGCCGGGATATGTAGTAGGCATATACATAAGGTCGCCTTCATCCAATGGCGGAATGAATTCACTACCAATTTTATCGACAGGCCAAAAACCAACGATAGTCACTAATACTGCTGCGACTATTGTCGATTTTGGAAACCTCATGACTCGCTTTAAAACAGGCATGTAGATAGCAATCAATAATCGGTTTAACGGGTTTTTCTTTTCAGAGACGACTTTGCCTCGAATAAAGTAGCCCATCAAAACAGGAACCAATGTTATTGCCAAGCCTGCTGATGCAGCCATTGCATAGGTTTTTGTATAGGCGAGCGGTGAAAACATTCTTCCTTCTTGCGCTTCTAAGATAAACACAGGTAAGAATGAGACTGTTATGATCAGCAAGCTAAAAAATAATGCAGGGCCTACCTCACTCGCAGCCTTAGCTACAATTTGCCAACGGTTTTCATCTGTTAGTGGTGTTTTCTCCATATGTTTATGCATATTTTCAATCATCACTATTGCACCATCAGTCATCGCACCAATAGCAATAGCGATACCGCCTAAAGACATAATATTGGCATTGATGCCTTGCATATACATGATGATGAATGACACCAATATACCTAATGGTAGAGTAACAACTGCCACAATTGATGAGCGAAGATGAAATAGGAAAGCAACACAGACAATAGCAACGACTGCAAGCTCCTCTAGCAACTTGCTCCAAAGGTTATCAACAGCACGATCTATTAACTTCGATCTGTCATAGACAGGGACAACCTCCACCCCCTCTGGTAAAGAAGATTTGAGCGACTCAAGCTTTTCTTTTACCCCATTTATGGTTTGTTGAGCGTTTTCACCAAAGCGCATAACGACAACACCACCAACAACTTCGCCTTCGCCATTAAGTTCTGCGATACCACGGCGCATTTGAGGACCAAGGTTAACGTTGGCAACATCACCAATACGCAACGGCGTGCCTTGCTCGTTAATGCCAAGTGGAATTTTTTCGATGTCCGCAACTGATTGAATATATCCCGTAGCAGTAACCATATATTCAGCTTCAGCCATTTCCACAACGGATGCGCCAGTTTCTTTGTTCCCTTTTTGTAAGGCTATTTGTATTAAACTTAGAGGAATATCGTAAGCTCTCAATTTGTCAGGATCTACTTGCACTTGATACTGCTTAACCATACCACCAACGGCGGCAACTTCGGACACGCCCGGAACAGTTTGTAGTTCATACTTTAAGAACCAGTCTTGAATGCTTCTTAATTGGCTTAGATCATGGTTTCCAGACTTATCTGTTAAAGCGTAAATGTATACCCAACCCACACCTGTTGCATCAGGTCCTAATTGAGGTTTTGCCGAATCAGGCAGGCTTGATGCTACTTGGCTTAAGTATTCAAGTACTCTGCTTCTAGCCCAATACAAATCAGTATCATCATCAAAAATGATATAGACGTAGGAATCACCAAAAAATGAGTAACCACGAACAGTTTGCGCTCCCGGTACTGACAACATCGCTGTAGTAAGGGGAAACGTCACTTGATCTTGCACTACTTGTGGTGCCTGTCCCGGATAGCTCGTCTTAATTATCACCTGCACATCAGAAAGATCTGGGAGTGCATCTACTGGCGTTTTTTGTAATGAGTACAAACCACCAAACGCGACAATTAAGGTAATCAACAAAACAAAGAAACGATTGCCGATAGACCATCTAATAATTGATTCAATCATTATTTTTCTCCCACTTAATGATTAGAATGATCAACAGCAGCTTTATTTTCCTTGCCGTGTTGTTCATCTGATTCAAGAGAGATTTCAGTGATAACTAAGTCATCTCTAACCTCAAAAGTGAAAGTGACATTATCACCAACATTGAAATCAACTATTTCTATATTGTCCGCGACGATAAAATCCATCGTCGCAGCAGGTCTATCCCATTTCTCTATTGGCCCTCGGCTAATATTCAATGTTCGCATATCAATGTTAATGTCATTAATTAAACCTGATACTGTTGCTGATGATACTTCTTCACTCATATCAGCAGGCTCACTCATGATATGAATTCCAGTAACTTCATATCCACCGTCTTCGGTTTTGCTCACTTCAAAGTGCAAAGATTGCCCAGACTTTAATGAGTCAATATCGACTTTTTCAGCCACAGTAAAATCCATAACCATCTCAGGCCAGTCCCAAGCTTCAGCAGGGCCATGCGAAATATTAACCATACGGTGTCCTGCCATAACACTATTAACATCACCTTGCATCCAAACAGAGTTAGGCACTTCATCATGAGTCATTCGTTTAAAGTCAGAGCTTTTACTTGATTCAGAATCAATCAAGAACTGAGCTGATGTCACCACAACGTCATCTTCATTTAAGCCGTCTAATATTTCGATGCTGTCGATATCAACCCGGCCAATCGTCACTTCGATAGACTTAAATTGCCCATCCCCCAACGCAAGTACAACTCTGTCTTGTTTACCTGTGCGAATGACGGCTTCTTTAGGTACGAGTATCGTGCTATCAGCTTGATTAGCGTGAATAGAGACTTGTGCAAACATGTTTGGTTTTAGCTGGTAATCTGTGTTGTCGAATTTCAATCGCACTCTAAGAGTACGAGTTTTACTGTTCAACGTTGGATAGACATAATCAACAACACCAGCCCAGTCCTCACCCGGTAAATAATCCAGAGTCATTGATACTGGCAATCCTTCTTTAATCAAAGCCGCATCACGTTCAAACACTTCTGCTTCAACCCAAACTTGATCTAACTGACCAATGCTTAATAAGGTGTTTCCCGGTTTTACATAAAAACCTTCCCTAATCTTCAAACCATCAACAACACCTGCTTGTGGTGAGTAAAAAGTGATTGTTTGCTGAACCTTTCGTGTCTTTTCTAGCTTTTGAACAAAGTCTGCTGAAAGCTGTAACGCTTTAAGGCGATCTTTGGCTGCTGAAATTAAAGAACTATTATTGCGTTTTAACGCTATCAACAGCTCTTCTTGCGCGTTAACTAACTGAGGAGAATAAAGCGTGTAAAGAGGTTGCCCTTTCTCTACAGGATTACCTGCTGCTTTGACGTAGAGCTTTTCAATCCAACCATCAACACGAGGATGGATGTGAATTAGCTTATCTTCATCATATTGAACGTAACCTACGGTTGAGATTTCAGTATGCATATTTTTAAGCTCAACAGGAGCAGTGCGAACCCCAAGATTATTCACTACATGAGGCGCGATTTTTACGGCTCCGGGGCCAAAGTCATCACCAGATGATTCTTCCTCATACACAGGAATTAAATCCATACCCATAGGCGACTTACCGGGCTTGTCCCGGCGGTAATTAGAATCCATCGGTGCAACCCAATACAGCGGTTTTTTCTCTGCTGATGTAGCTTCATTGCCATTACCGCTTGAACCTGTACCTTGATATAAACTTAATGCTCCAGCACCTAGTGCTGCCCCAATGATGATGGCGGCTACTAGTTTCAAATTTGGTGTTTTAGTATTCGTTGACATTATTTTTCTCCAAATTGCTGATTGGATAAGTGCTGATTCATTCTGTGTGAAGTTTGCATCGACTTATGTTCAGCATTTGAGTTAGATTGAGAATGCGCAAAGAAATAGTTGATACGAGCAACTGTTTTAAGTGCGTCAACGTCAATTCTTAAGGCTGATATTCTGGCATTTAATTCTGCGATTCTTGCTCGAACAACTTCGGCAAAATCGCCATCATCATTTGTGTAAGCTGTCAATGACGCTTCTGCTTGGTCATGAGTTTGTTTAAGGAGTTGTTCTTGATAGATAGATTGCCTATCAGATAAACGCTTAAGCTGTCTAAGCTCCTTTTCCACCATACTGATCATTTGCTTTGTCAGTAATAGTTTCTCGGTTTTAATAGTCTCTGAATCTGCAATAGAAGCTGCAACTTGCTTATCTTGTCTGTTCTCGGTGAACAAGGGTAAATCAAACGTTACTCCAACAGAAAATAAATCAGCTCGGCTATCACCAGAGGGCATATTGTCACGATAGGCATAACTAGCATTAACACCCCATTGCGGCTCATATTGCTGTTTAGCTAACTCAACTGCTTTTTCTGAAGCTTTGCGTTTTATATCAATTGCAAGTATGGCTGGGTGATTCGAAAGCTCCTGAGCCAATAGATTTCTTGAGTAATTAGATGCTTTTAGGACTGTTGAATTGTTCAAATGAATTGTAGGCAACTTTTTAGAAACCCTAAACTCTAATGGTTGCGTATCAAAGTTGAATGATTCATTCAAGCCAGCAGCATCGTAGATATGAAGCCACTCATTAAGGCGAGCGATTGTTGTTTCTAGTTTCTGCTTTTGCGAAGTTAATCGGTCATCTAACTGCACGATTTCCAATTGAGCACGAATAACATCTTGTTGTCTGGTTTTACCAACAACATTTGAGTAGCTAGCTTTAGTAACTTCCGCCATCTGCTCAAAGAGCGCCCAATCCGCTTCAATCAATTTAATGGTTTGTTGGGCTAAGTAAGCATCTAACCATAACTGTGATACTTGGCTTATCAGTTTAGCCTTACGATCCTCTCGTAGCAGTGGAAATTTCGTTGACTCAATTTTTAATTGCTCTTGTTTAATCTTTAAACTATCACCTCTAGGAAACATTTGAGAAACACCAACCTTTAGTTGAGTCATTCCTTCCTGATCTAAGTCCCAAGTATCTGTTGGTAAATTCATTATCCCTAGTGATACTTTGGGGTCAGGCAAAGTACCTGAAGCGATACTTCTATTTTCAACCGCGCTTTGTTTTAACCGACTCCCATGAAGCCAAGGATCATTTTGCTGAGCCAAGGTGATAGCTTGTTCAAGTGACACTACTTTCTCAGCTTGAGCTGAGAATACAGACAAGCCGAGCATTAGCGAAGTTGAAAGTAGAGTAAGGCTTGAAACATTTAATCTCATTAGAATTGCTCCTCATAAGCCTTAACTTCTGCATATACTTTACTCGTTCCATCTTTAAATAAAATTAATACGTTATATGACATAAAGCGGTCGCCGACTTCCATACCCGGAGAGCCAACAGGCATTGCTGGGACAGATAATCCAATCGCATTGGGGTGCTCTTCTGACAAGAACTGCTGAATAAACTTAGCGGGTACATGGCCTTCAAAGGCAAATCCATTTCTACTCACTGCCGTGTGGCATGAACGGTAATTAGGTTTAATACCATACTTAGTTTTGATATTGCCGATGTTTCGGAAATCTTTGGAATGCGCAACGATCCCTTTGTCTTCAATATGAGTTATCCATTTTTTACAACACCCACAAGTAGGGGTTTTATAAACGATTAACTCCAGAGGTGTTACGTCGTTATTGTGTGCATGCTTATGTTCATTGGCGTTTGCAAACGCAGGTGAAAGCAGCATTACAACTGCTATTTTTAAATACTTATTGATCATTTTTGCCCCCAGACATCGCTGGAAAATAGCTATAGCGCTACGACGCTATATTGACTAACAGAAAAATTAATTACATGTGCGCGAAATTTAGACGCACTAATCCTGTATTAGGCAAAAATTGGTGGACGATAAAGGGAAGTGGAAATTGAATGAGGTTGTTTAGATTGCAGAGCAGCTACAGATTCACTCAATATTTGAATATCTGTCGAATCAATACTGGAATTTAGGACTGTCGTAGATGAGCAAGCATTTGCAGGACAAACACATTCAACGTCACAACAATCTTCTGATTGACCATTACTGCTTTTATTCATATCACCATGATCCATGTTCATGTTCATGTTCATGTTCATGTGTGATTCGTGAGAACCTGATGACATTTCGCACGGCATAGCAGAATACGCAAATGCTTGCCCTACAAAGGCAAACAGCATAAGCGTTATTACTAAGACTTTTGAAAATGCTTTAGACATAAAATTCTCATAAAAATATACATTGTCTATGCTAATACAAATTTTCGAATAAGTAAATTGATGTCATGTAAACATTTATGAATATTTGACTAACGTCAATTTTTTCAAAGAGGTAAGTGACAAATAATAATCTCATCAGACTTTTTATCTTCGTTATTCAATGGCTTTTATTTTGAGACTTAAGTTGCTCTCTCATTTCTAAAACTCGATCTACCGAATAAGCTCCCGCCCTCATAACAACCAGTTCAACAAACGAAATATCAATTAACTTATGGTCAGCATCAATCACATAACAACTCTCACTATGTGTGTATATTTCTAACTTATCCTCATCAGCAGATTTGCTAACAACCTTTGAAGTCACGATTTGCTGAAATGGCCGGAACCTGAATGTTTCATCTTCAATAACCACCCCTGATAAAAACTCGCCAAGAAATATTTTTTCAAATTCTTTATAGTCGTAAACAGATACTATGTAGGCATCCTTTAAATATATTCTATCCAACGTATTCCCTTACTAATAACTAGCCGGGAGCATATTTCGCAGCTCTAATAACTTATTAGGAGAATACATACACTCATGCATTAAATTAAACTCAAATGCATTTACATCAAACTCTTTTGGTACAGCATCTAAGATATAAAAGTCAACACCAAAGCACTTACTTTCTTGACCATTGATTTCCAGAACCTTTATCGTGAATAAAGCATCTCCTTCTTTACCATTTTCATTTTCGTCAGCAAATGTGCCGTAAAGCACCCGTTCAACTTTTTCCTCTGTATCAGATTGAATTGAGATAAGTTTTGCGTTGGTTAGTTTTACTCTAGGTCTCATGCTTGAACTCCTTTCATATCTTCTACAGAAAAAGGACGAAAGAAACTTAGATATTTAACCCCATCAACTTTAAGTAAATTGTTGTCAGCATCAAAATGTGACAGAACACTAGATTGATACAACGAAATGTATTTTTCATAATCGATGGTGTTAAAAAAATTGGTATCAACGCGCCTCGCATAAAAAACAAGATCTTGCTGATCGATACGAACAATGAACTTCTGATCGCCATCTAGATTTTTAACACGTAAACACAAATTAGGTTTGTGCCAATCAGATACAAAGGAAGGAATCAGAGGGAAGCCGTATACCAAATAGCGCATACCTTCGATTTTGAAGGTTGTTGGATTGAACTGAGCCTTATTTACTTTGCCGCTACTGAATAATTCAAGTGTCAACACCAGCCAGTGCACATGCTTAGAAAATGTATTTCCTTCAGAAATACAGCCTTCGAACTCACCATTATGGTTTACATGATTGATGTACATGTATTTTTTAATGTCATCCAAGGAAAGCTTTTCAACCGGAAACTTTGAAGCTATGAGCCTGAAATAACAACCATGAACTTTTAAATCTGCATATTGAACTATCAACGGATCATCAAAGGCATCAAAGTATGGTCGCCACTCTAAGCGGAAGTCTGCGCCTGTATTAACAATAAACTTGGCATCTTCAGGTAACCCTAAAACTTGGTATATCAATGAAACTAAATCTAAAGTTTCAATATCTACCAGCATCAGGCTTTCAATACGGTTTGCCATTGACTCAATTTCTTTATGAAGCGATTCAATAATTTCTTGATCATCGTGTTCGTTGATCATTAAATATTTCAGGGAATCGTGCTTTAGAATTGAATCCAGTTTTTTCTGTTCAAATGCTTCAGTGAGGCTATTATGGGTATCAGAAAAATGAGGGCAGTTATAAACACCTCTAGCCCACAGGCCTTGGGCGTAAAGATCAGGAAACTCTAATAACTCAGCAAACTCTTTTGCTTGTTTATTGAGTTTATTCTTTAATTGATAAAGTGAGATCATTTAGTTCTCCAAACAACTTTTTAATAAACAATGGCCTACCAACACATTGCTTTATTTATTGTTCAAATAACCAAATTTTTACGGATGCTCCGCTTCACTGTTCACGTTTTCAAGGCGAAAAACATGTGTAGGCGTAGGCTGTCCGTTCAGCCTTCTTATTATAATATCGCCAAAAAACAAAATGACAACTTACGTATTTGTACAACTTTAGGTAGATATTTTGAGTTTGAACTCTGAAAAGCTAAGCCCAAACAAGGATACGACCATCTCTTCATTTATATTGGAGCCGGGAAATTTTTTTTCAAAATTTCCAATAATGCTATCTAGGTGGCTAGCTAATATTTTTACTAAAAATATTTCCGAGTTTGGTGAGAGTGCAGACAGTGCTATCAATGGGTTATCAAAGGATTCAGCTTTTATTTTTACTAGTAAATCGCTGTAACTGTCACAGCCATATAGACAAATAGCTGCCCCTTCTTGGGCTTGTCCAAGGGGAATAGTTAATAATTTAGATAATCGTTTTGCCTGCCTTTTTATATTTACTAGCAGGTCTTCTTTATTAAAAGACATCAATACACCAAAAAACGGCAACGCTAGGCCACGCACCTATGTCACTCAGTTTTTATGTGAATATTTAATCTTTTAGTTCAGAGTAAATCCATTTCGTCCTGTTTTCGTGGGAACGGGCTTCTCTGAAAAGCCACTGCAAAAAGCAGTGGCCATTGTCGCAATATTATAAGGAAATGTGAATGGTAGTTTGATGCCTACATATTCTTTTCAGTGAATTCAGCCAAGCTACTACGCTCTACTTCATCAAAAATCAGCACTGATCCTTTTTCATAATGACGAAACACATTAACAGCCGCACTTGCACCAGAAGAAGCAGGTGTTACAAACTTATCGTCAATCTGGGCTAGGTTGCCCAATACGATTGTCCGACAATTTTTCCCACCACGGCTTAACATGCCCTTGATTTGCGCTCTAGTCATGTTTTGAGCTTCATCAATGATTAAAACAGCATCGTCTATTGAACGGCCACGAAAATAAGCCATGCTAGTAAATTCTATATTGGCTTTTTCAATCACATGCTCGACTGTAGCGTAGACATTTCCTTCATGATTATCATCCGAGTGCATCGAAATTAATGCGTCAGTAATACCTGCCAGAAGAGGCATTGATTTTTCAGTTAAATCCCCCGGTAAGAATCCCGGATCGTCGTCCATAAAGTCTCTGGAGCGCACCACAACGATTTTTTTGTACTTTTTCAACTCCAATACTTGATGCAGCGCCGAAGCAACTGCCAAAAAAGTTTTTCCGGAGCCAGCAGGACCAAGGATGATATTTAAATCATAGTAAGGGTCTGTTAATTGGCTTAAAGCTACCGACTGACGCTGATTTTTAGGCAAAATGCCCCATACTTTTTCTTGTTTACGAGGCAATAGCTTTGTGAATACCTCAGTATCTGTTACTTCTGAAATTCGCCCAATGTGTCCAGCTTCATCGTACCAATACATGTTTGGCTGAACTTCATCATTAAATAGACTTATTGGGAAAGTATAAACTTCTCCTGAAACCTTGAAGTCTTTGTCTGATTTAATTCGATCAAAAAGATCTCCTTTAAAGGCTTGTACCCCTGTGTATAAAAGATCAATATCTGATATTTGATTATCTACGGCAACGTCTTCTGCCATGACCCCTACGGTTCGAGCTTTCAAGCGCATATTAATGTCACGGCTAACAATTATTACGTCTTTATTGAGTTCTTTTTGAAGATATAAAGCATAATTAATTATTCTGTTATCAGCATCACTTCCTATCCCGTGCTTTAACTCCTTAGCCAGATCCAATTGAGTGTCAATTCCAATGAAAAGCTTTCCTCTCTGGGCTGTTTCGGTAGATGGTAAAGGAATACCTATTTCCATTTCCTCGGCTGTATGTCCATTTATAATGTCTTCAAGCATTCTAATGCACATACGGGCATCGGCACTTACCGATTTATTAGTTCTTTCTTTCAGGTTATCAAGCTCTTCAAGGACAGTTAGACAGATGTAAATATCATCTTTGTAGCTAAAAATAGATTTTGGATCATGTACTAATGCAGATGTGTCTAGTACACGAGGATTTCGATTATCAATAGAGCTTTTCATTACGCAGCCTCCCAAAAGATTGAATCGTTGCTAGGCTTTGTGTTGTACTTTTCTTGTAAATTACAAATTTTGAGTAAAGGTTTATTGTTGAGAGACTGCTCAGAGTAGCTAAGGTAATCAATTTTTTTGGAAATTCTTTTTACTTTTTCTACAGGCCAATAAAAACAAGGGGGTAAAAACTTTAAAATATCCCCAATTCGGGGTTGTAAAATCACCACGGCATTTTGAATACTACGACCACGCATAAAGTTCACCGATTTAAATTGCACATTGGCTTTTTCCATAATGTAATTACGACTCGAAATCGGATTTTCATCACCTTTATGTAACACTTCTAGCGTGTCTGTGATAGCAGCCAGCCAAGGTGCCATCTTCTCTTCTTCAGTTCCAGGTAAGAAGCCGATAGATTCGGCAATTTCAGGTGTGTTACGGGTGACTATAACTTTATCATAAATGCCTTTTTCAATAATCATTTCAAGGGCGCTGGCAAGCGCAAGTAGTGTTTTACCACAGCCTGCAGGGCCAGTTAAAATAACCAACTCAATACTTGGGTCAAGTAAGGCATCGAGCGCCATACCTTGATAAACATTTTTTGGTTTTACTCCCCATGCCGTGTGGCTCATCAAGCGCTCAACACTGATATCTTTTAACGTGATTTGTTTATCATCATAACTTTTTACTCGCGCAGCAAAGTGATCGCTACTATCAAGAATGTATTCATTACAAAATACGTCACTGATGGTATTTTTTGCTACATGGTGATAAGTGTCCCGCCCTTGTTGCTCAGTTTCGCACTCTCCTACCTGTTGCCAAAAATCGCCTTCTATCTTTTTATAGCCACTAGTCAGTAAGGCAATGTCATCAATTAGCTGATCTGTTCTGTAATCTTCAACAAATTTAAGCCCTGCCCCTTTGGCTTTTAGTCGCATATTGATGTCTTTTGTAACAAGCACCACCTTGCTGTCACTGTGCTGTTTTTGTAGATGCACCGCACAATTGATAATACGGTGATCATTTTCGTTACCTGGTAAACCAGAAATACTGTCTGCAAATAAGTGGTCGTTAACAATAATGAGTCGACCTCGGGACTGAACTTTCGCTTTTTTATTACTGGGTAACGCCACCCCCTGTAACATTTGCTCTGGGGACGCATCTTTTAACACTTCATCTAAACCACGAATAGCAACACGAGCATCACGGCTGACATCATGTTTTCTATCTTTAATGTGGTCGAGCTCTTCTAATACTGTCATGGGGATAACAACATCATGTTCTTGGAAAGATAAATAAGCGAGGGGTTCGTGGAGTAATACATTGGTATCGAGCACATACATTTTACTATCAAGGTTCGAAGCTTTTTCCATAGCACTTTCCTTACGTTTTATGATTTTTATGCTATACCCAAGTAACTAAACAAACGGGAATTGAACCTGTTATTTATTTGTTAGGTATATACTCAGTTTAGTCTATTTGTAGCAAAAGTCCTTTTTATGACAGCTAAAATTACAATTATTTAAGTGATTAAAATACATACAAATTCTATCCAAAAAAATGACTTTAAATGATTGACTAAATTTAATTGTATAAGGCGAGTTTACTGCCTTGAAGTACCAAGACGATACAGGTAACATAGCCGCCTTTTTTCTTCATAGATGAGACATATATGAATTTTTCCTTAGGTCAACGTTGGATCAGTGATACAGAGTCAGATTTAGGATTAGGCACCGTTGTTGCCCTTGAAGGCCGTCAGGTCAGCATTTTATTTCCTGCCAGTGGAGAAAACCGTGTTTACTCTTTAACTGAAGCGCCTGTTACTCGTGTCGCATTCAATCCAGGTGATACTATTCGCAGCGTTGAAGAATGGGAACTTGAAGTTGAGTCTGTTGAAGAACAAGGTGATTTATTGTGCTACCACGGTATTCGCACTGATAACGGTGAGAAAGCACAATTAAAAGAAACCTTTTTAGATCACTTTATCAAATTTAATAAACCACAAGACCGTTTATTTGCCGGTCAAGTGGACCGCTTTGATCGTTACACTCTTCGCTACCAAACTTGGCAACACCAGTTTGAGCGCCAACAATCACCGCTTAAGGGCTTAATTGGTCAGCGTGCCAATCTTATTCCTCACCAGCTGTATATTGCCCAAGAAGTGGGTAAGCGCTTCGCACCCCGTGTATTACTTTCAGATGAAGTTGGCCTTGGTAAAACCATTGAAGCGGGCATGATTTTACATCAGCAAATCATTACAGGTCGCGCAAGCAGAGTGTTAATTGTCGTGCCTGAAAACTTACAGCATCAATGGCTTGTTGAAATGCTACGTCGTTTTAACCTACGCTTTTCTATTTTTGATGAAGAACGCTGTGACGAAGCATTTGCAGACTCGCCAAACGTATTTGAAACCGAACAGTTAGTACTTACTAGCCTTGAGTTTTTAAGCAAGAAAAAGCGCTGGTTTGAACAAGCTACACTGGCTGACTGGGACTTACTGGTCGTTGATGAAGCTCATCACCTAAGTATTAATAATGGTAAACCAAGCACTGAATACCAACGTATGGCAGAGTTGAGCCAAGACATTCCGGGGCTTATTTTACTAACAGCGACACCCGATCAACTTGGTCACCGCAGTCACTTTGCACGTTTGCAATTACTCGATCCTGATCGTTTCTACGACTACGATGCGTTTGTTGAAGAAGAAAGTAACTACAAAGATGTTGCCGAAGCAGCCAACCAACTCCTTGCTGAAAAGGGCTTGGTTGATGCATCACGTAACGCGTTAAAAGCACTCTTAAAAGAAACAGACATCAGCGAATTACTTGCAAGTGCAGAGCAAGGTGATGAAGCTGCCCGTAACGAAATTTTATCAATGCTATTAGACCGTCACGGCACGGGACGTATTTTATTTAGAAATAGCCGTAGTGGCATCGATGGCTACCCTAGCCGTAAACTTCATGCTTACCCTATGGCAATGCCAAAGCAATATAAAACAGCCATCTCAGTTTTGGGCAATATGGGAGGTATTCAAAACGCAGAACTAACTGCTTTGCGTGCACTGTTTCCTGAAAAGATTTTCCAAGAGTTTGAAGGCGAAAATGCCAGCTGGGGGGCATTTGACCCTCGTGTTGATTGGCTAATCGAGACATTAAAAACACTTAAGCACGAAAAAGTCTTACTTATCTGTGCTAAAGCTGAAACGGCTATTAGCCTTGAACAAATTTTGCGTGAGCGTGAAGCAATCAAAGCGTCTGTTTTCCATGAAGGAATGTCAATCGTTGAGCGTGACCGTGCGGCAGCATTCTTTGCCGATGAGTACGACAGCGCGCAAATTCTGCTGTGTTCTGAAATTGGTTCAGAGGGGCGTAACTTCCAGTTCTCGCACCACTTAGTATTATTTGATTTACCTCTAAACCCTGATTTGTTAGAGCAACGTATCGGTCGTCTTGACCGTATTGGTCAAACCCAAGACGTAAACATTCATGTGCCGTATTTCGAGAATACCGCACAAGAAGTTCTATTACGTTGGTACAACGAAGGCCTTGATGCGTTTGAAACAACCTCAACAACAGGCCAAATGCTGTATAAAGAGTTTGGTGAAGAATTACTTGAGTTTGTTGGCTCTCATAATTGTGACGAAGAAGAGCTTGAGCCACTTCTAGAACAAGTTGCTAAGCAAAATGCTCAGCTGCGAAAACAAATGGAAAGTGGTCGTGACCGCTTATTAGAGCTGCATTCAAGTGGTCAAGGGCGTGCGGAGAGCCTAGTTGCTGACATTGAAGAACTAGACGATCAATTCACGTTGCCAAGCTACATGATTAATGTGTTCGACACCTTCGGCGTCAGCCAAGAAGACAAAGGTGAAAACACCATTATCTTAAAACCAACAGAGCACATGCTAAACCCATCTTTCCCATGTCTGAAAGATGATGGCATTACAGTGACGTTTGACCGCAGCACGTCGCTTTCGCAAGAAGACGCGCATTTCATCAGCTGGGATCACCCTATGGTGCAAGGCAGCTTAGATATGATTTGTGATGATGACTTTGGTACAGCGTCTGTTGCACTACTGAAAAATAAAAAGTTACCAGCCGGTACCTTCTTTGTTGAGCTTATTTTCATTGCTGAAGCTATGGCACCTAAAGCACTACAAGTGGGGCGTTTTTTACCACCTACACCTATTCGTATTTTGCTGGACAAAGGCAGTAATAACCTAGCTGACAATGTTGCCTTTGACGCGTTTAACCAGCAACTATCAGCCGTGGGCCGTCAAACAGCAAGTAAGTTAGCCAGTGCTTTACAAAGTGCCATTCATCCAATGATCACCAGCGCACAAGGCATGGCACAAACAAAACTTGAGGCACTACGTGCTGAGTCGTTAGAGAAAATGCAAACAGCACTTGCTGAGGAACAATCGCGCTTAGCCGCTCTTAAGCAAATCAATCCGAATATTCGTGATGAAGAGCTTAACTTTTTTGATAAACAGCGCAGTGAACTGACGACTTATATTGAAAAAGCCCAAGTTAAATTGGATGCAATTCGTTTGATTGTGGTTTCGCACTAAGCTTTAGGCTGACAATCATAAACGCGGTGTGCTTTCACATCGCGTTTTTTATGAACGTGGAGTTACCTTCCGAAGCACTGCCATCAACATTTGTGTAACTCTCTCAGCTCCTTTAAAATAGCGCTCTAGAAAATCATCGAGGCTGGCTGTGTTACTCAATTATAATCCCCCAATGACACCTTATTTAAGTATTGTTTATCAAGACGATGACTTGCTTATTGTGAATAAACCAAGCGGCTTACTCACTGTACCAGGGAAAGATCCAAAACACGCCGACTGCCTAATTGCACGGGTTAATCGCGTATTTCCAACAGCAAAAATTGTACACCGCTTAGATATGGCAACCTCGGGAATTATTTGCTTAGCAATGCACAAAGAAGCGCATCGTAACTTAAGCATGCAATTTCAAGATAGAAAAACCGCTAAACGCTATATTGCACGCGTGTTTGGTAAACTCGAACAACAAACTGGCTCAGTGGATTTACCACTTATTTGTGACTGGCCTAACCGTCCAAAGCAAATGGTTGACCATGACAATGGCAAACCTTCACTAACCCACTTTAAAGTGCTTGAGCATGAAGACAATGCAACTCGCGTAGAGCTCACCCCTATTACTGGTCGCTCACATCAATTACGTGTTCACATGCTGTCTTTAGGTCATCCTATTTTAGGGGATAGACTGTACGCCCACCCAGCAGCATTAGCGATGGCGCCAAGGCTGCAACTGCATGCAGAAATGCTCAGCTTGGCTCACCCTGTCAGTGGTAAAGAAATGGTTTTTGAAGCCACGCCTGAGTTTTAACAATAATATTGCTAAATATTTAGCATGAGGTGCCGATAGTCTAATTAGACTTCAGTTAGGGTATCGGCATGACTTTAAGAGTATTAAATACATTACTTTACGCCACTAGTTTTGCGTTTATAAGCAATGTAAGTGCACTCGACTTCATTCAACCAACACCTTGGTCAAGTATCGTTAGTAACGATATTCAACGCTTTATTCCTGATGGTGAGGTACGTACCTTGCTTGCTGGTGATGATGAGTTTATCAGTCTTTATCGTCAATCGATGACTGCTACTCAACGAGGTGTGGTTTTAATTATTCCAGATTGGCAGCATCCGCCTACCAGTAATACAGGCCTAAACTTTCTACGTAAACAGCTTAATGACTTAGGTTATGCAACTCTTGCCATGACGATGCCTGATATAGATTGGCATCCTGCTGACACTGATACACAATCAAGCGATACGCAAAGTGACACTACTACAGAATCAACAGAGCCAAAAGAGCAACCCCCTCACTTTGTCTCTGCAACTCCGACAATTAGTGATGCTGTACTCAATGACTATAAGCTCAAACTAATTACTCGCTTTAATGCGCTCTATAATAATGCCTTAGATGAACAAGGGGCTATTATCGTCCTTGCACAGGGTGCCAGCGCGGGGCTATTAATTGAACATTACGCTAGCTTTCCAAATACCAGTGTGAACGCATTCATCAGCCTAAGTGGTTATTTACCTAATAGTGAGCGCAATCAACACCTTAACGCAACACTATCGACAATCAGTCCACCGCTACTGGATATATTTTACAGTGAAGGGAATCAAGACATAATACACAGTGCTCATGAGCGAAAGCGCTGGGTAAAACGCCATGCAAAGTACGATTATCGTCAAAGAGAATTGTTTGGCTTACCCACTGAGCCTGAGCAACACGAGCGGCTGCTCAAAGAAGTAGACGGCTTTCTACGCCGCCTTTTTTAAATATTCGTACGCAGCTTGAATATCCTGACTTTTCTTTACTGCGACTTCCATCATATGTTTTGGTAGACCCTGTGACACAAGCTTATCTGGGTGATGCTGCGCCATGAGCTTTCGATACGCAACTTTGATATCACGCGAAGTTGCATCATTGCTTAATCCAAGCAATGCTAAGGCTTGGGCACGGTTCATGCCATTATTCGGTGGTACTCGATGGCCTTGTTGCTCATTGTGCGTGCTGCGTTGTTGATTTTGCTGCTCATAAAAGCGTTGTTGTTGCTGACGAAATGCAAACTCGGCTTGATAACGTTTAAGTAAAAATGAAAACTGAGTACGAGATATTCCTAATTGTTTGCTCACTTCTTGCAATAATTGCTTTTCTTGCTCTGCAAGGTGACCATCGGAAAACGCCATTTGAATTTGTATTTCTAAAAATAGTTGTAATAAGTCATGGCGGCGGGCGAAACGCTCTTTAAAATCATGAACCGTTTCTTTTAGTGAAAAGTCACTTTCTTTACCACTTCGAAACGCATCTTGTGCTTCGCGACGCTCATCACCTGACAAGTTCATCTCATCCATAAACAAACTAGCGGCACGAATGTGAGTTTCACTTACTCGACCGTTTGATTTAGCAATGTGCCCCATCACAGCAAAACAACTCGAGAAGAACAATGCTTGGCGTTCGTTAATATCATCGCCTTTAAACAAACCTGAAAAGCCCCCCGCTTTATCAAAGTCTTGTTTTAAGCTGCGATCAAACATATGACCAAGGTATAAACCGAGTAAAGCACCTATGAATTTTCCAAACATAAAGCCAAAACAAAAACCCAGTACTTTTCCCCACATCGTCAATGCATCCTCTTTAAAAATCTTGAACAGCTAAGCGCTGATTTAACTCATCGAGCCTAGCTGGCGTGCCAATATCATTCCATTGACCAATATACAGCTCAGTTGACACGCGATGTTCAGCTAATCTTTCACGTAAAATAGGACCTAACGCAAGCACCCCAGCAGCAAGGTCTTTAAAAAAGTCACTATGATATCGGCTAATTCCAGAAAATGTATACTTCTGACTCTCAGGGCTCATGTGGCTCAACGCAAAGTCTCCTGCAGGGTTATGGCTTGGGTTTTCAACCAGTACGATATGCGCCTCACCAGAATGCAAATGTAGCTGAGTTAATGAGCTAACATCATAATCAGAAAATACATCACCATTTATCACCACAAACTGCTCCCCAAGCAAAGGAAGCGCGTGGATAATTCCCCCAGCGGTTTCAAGCCCGCCTTCGGGTTCTTGGCTGTATTGAATATTCACACCAAAAGCAGCTCCATCACCAAAGTGACTTTTTATTTTATCGCCTTGCCACGCAAGATTAATGACAATATCGACAATACCTGCTTGGCGTAAATTATTAATATGGTGCTCAAGCAGTGGCTTATTAGCAACCTTGAGCATTGGCTTTGGTAGGTGCTCGGTCAGTGGCATCATCCGCTTGCCACGCCCTGCAGCTAAAATCATCGCTTTCATTTTATCTCTACCGCTAACCGCTTTTCAGTTAAAGGAATAATGATTGTTTCCATCCATTCACTTAATGTTTCAAGCTCAGGGTATTCTTTACTTACGCTGCTAATGTATTTAAGGGTGGGCAGTACATTATTCAAATAACCTGACTTAGCATCGCGTAATTTTAAGCGGCAAAATATACCTGCGGCTTTTAAGTGACGTTGCACACCGGTTAAATCAAACCAGCGTTTAAACGCTGAAAATGGTACGTCATTGATAAGTTGCTGCGCGATAAACTCGTCATAAGCATAGTGTAATAAATAGTCGAGTTCTTTTTCTGGTAATTGAAAATAGCAATCTCTTAATAAAGATACGAGATCGTAGCAAACAGGTCCTTGCACTGCGTCTTGATAATCAATAATCGCCCACTGCTGGCCGGTACGCATAATATTACGGCTGTGAAAGTCACGGTGCACTGTTACTTTAGGTTGTTCAAGGGCATTATTTATTAGTAACTCACATACTCGCTGCCACATGCTTTGCTGCTCATCCAGCATCGTGTAACCAATAAATGCATCGACTAACCATTCTTTAAATATGCTTAGTTCAAACTGTAAAAATTCACTATCAAATACTTTCATATGCTGGGCTGGCGGGATTTGAGCCCATTGCGCACTTAATTTTATTAAGTGTTTATAGTGTGAGGTGCGATCATTATCGCCCAGTAAATCAGCTAAGTGTGTATTACCTAAGTCACTTAATAAGAAAAACCCTTGCTTCTCGTCTGCTTGAAGAATTTTTGGTAATTTAAAGCCATGCTTAGAAAACACTTTATTAAGTTCAATATAAGGTGTGTTATCTAATTTATTTGGGTCTGAATCCATGACGATATAGCTATGATCGCCCGTATTTACACGAAAATAGCGGCGAAAACTTGCATCACCAGTAATGGCGGCTAACTGATATTCATCCTCTTTAAAGTGAGGATTTAAAAACTGCTGTAAACTTTTATAACGATTCATTTAGTAAGATATCTATTTTTCACTAAGTCAATTACTGTATTTGCCATTATTTTCCTTTATTATGTCTAGCTTATATCCAACCAAAGAGCATTAAGGTCATTAAATGAGCAAAACCTGGGGCATAATGATGCTAAGCGTACTTAGCGCACCATCGTTCGCCGAAACTGAACTGACACACAATTTTTGTGGCACTTCAATGCAAACCAGAGCTTGGCAACCGCTCCCAGGCCTTGAACTTAATATGATCGATATCAAATCTGATGATATTGAACTATTGGGCACCCAAAGCGCAGAATTTACCGGCAACGTAGATATTAACACCCTAACGATGAATTTGTCCGCACAAAGTGCACTGATTGACAAACAACGTGGTCTACTTAATGCAACTGGGCCTATCGTCTATCGCGATAAGGTAAGCCAAATTAACAGCTCGGGGCTCAATGCTGATTTAAATTATTCAGAGTTAAGCTTACTGGGTGCAGACTATAAGCTCACCGACCAACTTGGTCATGGTGGTGCAGAAAAACTAACGGTTAACCAGTCTGGCCTAAACCTGATGAACGCAAGCTTTACTACCTGCCCTGGTGAAACACCCGTGTGGACAATCGAAGCTGATAAAATTGATCTATCAAGTGATGATGGCTGGGGCGAAACCCATAATACAGTTCTGCGTGTGTTTGATACGCCCGTTTTATACTTACCGTATTTTACGTTCCCGTTAGATGATCGCCGTAAGTCAGGTTTACTCACACCAAACTTCTCAAGCTCAGGCCGTTACGGTATTGAAACCATCACCCCTTATTACTGGAATATAGCGCCAAATTACGATGCGACTATTACCCCACGTTATATGTCTAAACGTGGTTTACAGATGATTGGTGAGTTCCGCTATCTGACTGAACATAACAATGGCTTAGTTGCCGTCGAATACTTAGATAAAGATGACGAAGAGCCGAATGTTGACTCACGTTATTTATTCCACTGGCAACAACAAAGCTACTTTGGCGAAAATTGGCGTGGTGCAATCGATGTAACTAACGTCAGTGATGATAATTACCTAACAGATTTAAATTCAAGCTATGCAACGCGCACAGATACTCAGCTTTACCGCACAGGTTCTTTGACGCATTTAGGAGAAACATGGCGCACCAATATCAAATTACAAAGCTTTGAGGTATTGGGAGATCATAAAGATTCATACGCCGCCTTGCCACAAATCAGTTTCTCGCAAACTGATGCCTACGATTTTTATGGTGTCGATTTGACCCTTGATGGCGAATTAAGCTATTTCACCAATGATAATGCTGTGATTGATGAAGCAAGCCGTCTTCACATTGAGCCCAAAGCAAGCTTAGGTTATCAAGAATATGCATGGTCGTTTTTATCTGAGGTCAGTTTACTGCATACAGAATATAATCAGCATGGTGATTTGAGCGGTACTAATTTTGATGAAAAAGTCACGCGTACCCTGCCAAAAGTCCGCTTATACAGCCAACTAAACTTTGAACGTGAAACCGCTTTTTTCTTTAAAGACGGTATACAAACTTTAGAGCCACAGATTCAATATTTGTATACACCAAATAAAGACCAATCAAATATTGGCCTGTACGATACCACTAAATTACAAGATGACTTTTTTGGTTTGTTTCGAGATCGCCGCTTTTCAGGTATCGATCGCATTGCAACAGCGAACCAATTTACACTCGGTGCAACAACGCGTTTATTTAGTAGCGATAATGAAGAAGTCTTTAATTTTAGTGCGGGTCAAATATTCTATTTAAGCGACGAAGCAAAACCAACATCTCAAGGATTAGGCACAGATACCAATTACAATGCCTTGTTTGCAGCGCAAACCATGTTACATTGGCACCGTCGCTGGTATTTGTCTGGTGGTATTCAATATGACACCGACGGTAAAGAAATCATCCAATCTAATGTCACATTAGATTATAAAGGTGATGATAAACAGCTTGTACAATTGAACCATCGCTATGCAAATGATGTCTCAGGCAATACAATCGAACAAGTTGGTTTATTTACGAGTATTCCACTAACAAGAGATTGGCAATTTGTTGGTAGCTACCACCGCGATTTAGAAAGTGGTCGTAGTATTGAAGTTTTCACCGGTCTTCAGTATGAATCGTGCTGTTGGGCGTTTCAAATTACAGGCCGTCGCCAAATCGAAACTGATTTGAATCAAGCGATAGGCCAAGAACAAGCTACTTTTGATACCAGTATTGGTTTTAATATTGTATTAAAAGGGCTTGGAAGTAAAAGCCGTTATGATGCGCAAAAATTATTACAACAAGGTATTTTTGGCTATCGTAGACCGTATTTTCTTAATAACTAGTACCGCAGTACTATTAGCAAGAGTATTAGAAAAAATATGAATTTTAAAAAATTATTTGCATCTGCATTATTAACAGTTGGCCTATGCCAAAGTGTCTTCGCCAAGCCTGTCGAAATTGACAAAGTAGTTGGCGTGGTTAACCAAGGCGTAATTTTACAAAGTGAAGTCGACACGATTATTAACCGTGTTAAAGCGCAAGCAGCAGAACAAGGCCAAGAGCTTCCTTCTGATGACACCCTGCGTATTCAAGCAATTGAACGTTTAGTAAACCAAGCGCTTATGATGCAACTTGCCGAGCGTATGGGTCTTGAGATTTCTGATTCACAACTTGATCAAACCCTCGAAAACATGGCGCGTGAGCAAGGCGGCAGCATCGCTGATTTACGTCGCACGATAGAAGCGTCAGGTGAAAGTTTCCCTGCTTATCGCGAAGAAATCCGTAAAGAAATAACAACCCAGCAAGTGATGCGTGCCAATGTAGATCGCCGAATTTATATTAGCCCACAAGAAATCGATAACCTTTTAAAAATCATGGAAACTCAGGGTAAAAATGCCGAAGAGTATGACATCGGTCATATCTTGATTGATATCCCAAGTGATGCAACACCTGATGAAATTGCGAGCGCAAAAACTCGCGCTGATAAAGTCATCGAGTTCTTAGAAGATGGTAAAGAGTTCAAACGTATTGCAATTTCATCATCAAGTGGCTCAAAAGCACTTGAAGGTGGTCAACTAGGCTGGATGAGCATCAATGAAATGCCCTCTCTTTTTGCTGAGGCAGTAAAAGGCCATAAAAAAGACGATATTGTTGGCCCACTTCGCTCAGGCGCAGGCTTTCATATTATTAAAGTTCAAGACGTACGTGGACGCCAAGTTGTTGAAACAACAGAAGTACGCTCTCGCCATATTCTTATCAAGCCCTCAATCATCTTAAGTGAAGAGAAAGCCCGTGATATGCTAAAAGGCTTTGCAAAAGAGCTACGTGAAGGCAAAGCTGACTTTGCAGAGCTAGCAAAAGAATACTCTGAAGACCCTGGTTCAGCATTAAAAGGTGGCGAGTACGACTGGACTGATCCAAGTACCTATGTACCTGAGTTTAAAAATACACTTCTTTCATTAGAAAAAGATGAAATCAGTGAACCATTTAGAACACAGTTCGGTTGGCACATTGTACAACTTTTGGGCAAACGCGTAGCAGACAAAACAGAGCTGGCAAAACGTAACCGTGCTCACCAATTACTGTTTAACCGTAAATTTAAAGAAGAAAGCTTCAACTGGCAGCAAGAAATGCGTGAACAAGCCCATGTTGATATCTTTCCGGCAGAATAAACGTCATGACAATTAGAGTAGCAATAACCCCTGGTGAGCCTGCTGGCATAGGCCCAGATTTACTTATAAAACTAGCTCAACATCAATGGGATGCTCAACTGGTTGTGATCGCTGACGGCGCGCTTTTAAAAGAGCGCGCTAAGCAACTAGGATTATCAATCGACCTAATTAAGTTTGATGAAAATCAAGCGCCAACAACGGCTCCTGCAGGGAGTGTTTATTTACATCAAGTTGATCTTGGTGCAGAGGTTGAAGTTGGCGTGTTAAATGATGCCAACGGACAGTATGTCTTAGACACGTTACGTATAGCCAGCGAAAAAAACATGGATGGCACCTTTGCTGCTGTAGTCACTGGCCCCGTGCATAAAGGTATTATCAATAAAGCGGGTATCTCATTTAGTGGTCACACTGAGTACTTTGCTCAGCAATCAAATACCGCTGATGTTGTTATGCTATTAGCCACTGAGGGCTTACGTGTTGCGCTTGTTACCACGCATATACCACTGGCTTATGTATCGCGAGCAATTACAGTTGAACGTCTGAGCAAGGTTGCCACAATTTTAAACCATGATTTACAAACCAAATTTGGAATCGAAAAGCCACGTATCTTAGTGTGCGGTTTAAACCCGCATGCAGGTGAAGATGGCCACCTAGGCCGTGAAGAAATCGAAACGATAACACCAACACTTGAGCTTTTAAATAATCAAGGTATGAACTTAATAGGGCCATTACCCGCCGATACCCTTTTCCAAGATAAATATTTATCTCAGGCAGACGCGGTACTCGCAATGTATCACGATCAGGGATTACCTGTGCTAAAATACAAAGGTTTCGGCAATTCAGTTAACATCACCCTTGGATTGCCATTTATTCGCACATCAGTCGATCATGGTACAGCTCTCGATCTCGCTGGAACTGGTACAGCTGATGTGGGTAGTTTTGAATTAGCAATCCGCGAAGCGATTAAGCTCGCCCATGAAAAAGCACAAAATCAATGACAGATAAAGTACATTTAGGACATCGCGCCCGTAAGCGTTTTGGTCAAAACTTTTTAAATGATGACATGATCATCGACAAAATAGTCACGGCTATTGATCCTAAACCTGAAGACAATTTAGTAGAAATCGGCCCAGGCCTTGGGGCTATTACTGAGCCTGTGGCTGAGCTAAGCGGCCATTTAACTGTTGTTGAACTAGATAAAGATCTAGCCGAGCGTTTAACCAGTCACCCTTTTTTAGGACCTAAGTTAACTGTGCATCAAGGTGATGCCATGAAGTTCGACTTTAGTTCTTTGATAAAAGCAGATGAAAAGCTGAAAATTTTTGGTAACTTACCTTATAACGTCTCAACGCCGCTACTCTTTCATCTATTTGAATTTGCAGACAATGTTGAACATATGCACTTCATGCTACAAAAAGAAGTGGTGAAGCGTATGGTAGCAGGCCCTGGTAGCAAAGCATTTGGTCGTTTAAGTGTGATGACGCAGTACTATTGCCACGCAATGCCAGTGATTGATGTTCCACCAGAGTGCTTTAAGCCTGCACCTAAAGTTGACTCAGCGGTCATCCGTTTAATCCCTAAAAAGCCTGAGCAACGTAGTGCAAAAAGTACCAAACTATTAAACACAGTCTGTTTAGAAGCATTTAATCAACGCCGTAAAACATTACGTAACAGTTTATCAAACCTACTTACAGCTGAAGAGCTCACAAGTATTGGCATTGATATCACGCTTCGTGCAGAAAGCCTGTCTTTACAACAATTTATTGATATAGCTAATTGGATTTATGACAACAAGCAGTAATCTGGGTTCACCTATAAAAGTTTCTGTGGAGACCTTTTATGTTGAAGGGCAATCAGAACCTGAACAGGATAAATACGTTTTTGCCTACTCTATCACTATTAAAAACCACAGTTTGTGCAGTGCTAAGCTATTGAGTCGTTATTGGTTAATAACGGATGCTAATGGCAAAGAAGTTGAAGTACAGGGCGAAGGTGTTGTTGGTGAAACTCCAACCATTGCCCCTGGCGAAAGTTACAAATACACCAGTGGCGCTGTGCTCGATACACCTGTTGGCACGATGCAAGGTTATTATACAATGCGCAATGAATTCGGCACTGAATTTGAAGCCCCCATTGACGTATTTCGTCTAGCTCGCCCTAATATTCTGCATTAAGTAACAATGGCCGACTACGCAATTGGTGATCTACAAGGCTGCTATTTTGAATTTAACAGGCTTCTCGAGCGTGTTAACTTTAATCCAAGTCAAGATCACCTTTACTTAGTCGGTGATATTGTCGCCAGAGGCCCTGACTCTCTTGCTTGCCTTGAACGGCTTTACAATATGCAAGGCAGTGTCAGTATTAGTTTAGGTAATCATGACCTACATCTTATTGCCTGCCATTATTTAAACAAGCCGGCAAACCCAAAAGATAAACTCGGCCCTGTTTTTGATAGCCCTAAACGTGCTGACTATATCAAGTTTCTTCAGCATCAACCTCTTGCAATTTGGCTTGCACATCACGACACCTTTATCAGCCATGCTGGCTTAAATCCAAACTGGTCCATTAAAAAAGCGCTAAAGCGGGCACAATTTGCACAGACTTGCTATCAAGGACCTGATGCTATCCATTACTTCACTCACATGTACGAACCACACCCCACTGAGTGGCAATCGACTTTGAGTAAAGAAGCCAAGTTTCGCTATATTGTTAACTACTTTACACGTATGCGCTTTGTCTACAGTGATGGCAAGCTTGAGTTACATAACAAAACCAGTGTTAGTGACAATAGCTCAATAATACCTTGGTTTGAACACCCTAATATTTCACAATTAAAACAACACCTTGTTTTTGGTCACTGGGCTGCCCTTGAAGGGAAAACCAATAAAGAAAATGTGCATGGACTTGACACAGGTTGTGTTTGGGGTGGGAGCATGACACTTATGGAACTCGCACAAAAGAAGCATTTTATCGAAAGTTCCCACTCTTTCATCTAAAATAAACTGAAAATTAGCTGAACATCTGTTAGATTTATAACAATTAAAGTAAATTTAAATTAAAGCTAATTAAATTTAAATACTTAACTTATTGGCAACCCTGCCGATAAGTTTGGATTAGTACTCTTTTGTGGAATTATTTATGAACTTGACCGTTAGACAGCGTATTTGGGGTGGCTTCATTGTCATTACGTTACTCCTGCTATTTATTGGTGGTAACTCATTGATCAGAATTACCAGTATTGATCAATCAACACAGCGAGTGAACCAGCTATCGTTGCCTGCTCTAGACAAAAGTTATGAATTACAGGTCGAGTTCATTTTAATGAGTAAATCAGCTCAAGCGAGCTTTTATTCAACCTCTCAAGATGAGCTTGCAGGCTTACGAAAAAGCTTTAATGAGCAGAAAAAACGCTACGATAGCTCATACCAAGACCTACAAGATGTTGTTAGCAACGATCCTGAACTTAAGCAAAGCAGTCAGCAAGTTGAGCAAACCTACAAACGCTTTGTTAAATCTGTAGATAACTTATTTGCCGATAAGAAAACCCAATTAGAACTTAATAAGACACTTCGCACTCAATTAGAAGAGATTGAGCTCAGTGCTGAAGACGCCAACTCAGTCGTGCTTGATATTATTGACATCGATGGACTTGAAGAAAATAACTCACGCGCTTATCAAGCAGCCAATAGCATGGAGAATAATTTTCAGTCTGTGGTAACAAATAGTACCGATATGCTAACGGTTAAAACCCACAACACCCTCGATATCATAAAAAATGAGCAAACATACTACCTTGAAGAAGTTGAGCGTAGTTTAGGTTTAATCCGCCCTGCTATTATTGATAGCAATGCGGGTTTATTTAATGATCTGAACGGCTACTACGAAGCACTGGCTAAAAATGTAAAAGGAAATAACAGTTTATCTGCAAATAAAAAGCGTTTGATTGATGCTATTGCACAAACTCAGGCTGAGCTGGCAAATGCAGAAAAGTCGACGGCAGAAGCTCTAAAGCAACTTAAAGAACTCGTAGATCAATCGACCGTGCTTGCTTTCGACTTACAACAAGATGTAAGTGGCAATGTATCTACAGCAACTATTTGGACTTGGATTGCCATGGTTATCGCAACTCTACTTGCCATTGCTGTTGCAGCGATTACCGTTAGTCGTATCACTAAACCACTTGCTGAAGTAAACCGAGTACTCGATATTGTTGCAAGTGGCGATATGACACAACGTTTAGATGATACTGCCAAAGATGAGTTTGGTGAGTTATCGCGAAGCTGTAATACACTAATCGAAAGCTTGCGTACACTTATTCAAGGCATAATCTCTCGTTCAACTCAGCTTGCTGCGGCATCTGAAGAGACTTCAGCCATCACTGAAGAATCTAGCCAAGCTATCCGTAACCAACAAGCTCAGGTTGAACAAGCAGCCACCGCAACCACTGAAATGAGCAGTACCTCACAAGCTGTAAGCAGCAGTGCACAGCAGGCATTGAGTGAAATTAAAAACGCAGATAAAGAAGCGGATCGTGTTAAAGGTATCTCATCGCAAAACAAAGCAACAATTGAACAGCTTGCTCGTGAAGTGGATGATGCATCGCAAGTTATCAATAAGCTTCATAAAGACAGCGCGTCGATTGGCGGTATCTTAGATGTAATTCGTGGTATTGCAGAACAAACTAACCTGCTTGCACTGAATGCCGCTATTGAAGCAGCACGTGCTGGTGAGCAAGGCCGAGGTTTTGCGGTTGTGGCAGACGAAGTACGCTCTCTAGCAAGTAAAACACAAGAGTCTACGCAAGAGATTCAAGCTATGATTGAATCGCTTCAGGTTGGTGCTGAAGCTGCTGTATCAGCTATGTCGAAAGGTAAGCAACAAGCTGAATCATGTGTTGAGCAATCAGATCAGGCCAATACAGCTCTTGATTCAATCACTGCTGCCGTTGCACAAGCACATAATGTTAGTGAGGAAATATCGACAGCGGCACACGAGCAACAGCAAGTATCACAAGAAATTAGCGAACGATTGGAGTCAATCGTTGCAATCGCAGAGCAAACGGCAGAAGGGGCTAACCAGACCAACATCTCAAGCTCTGAAGTCGCTAAGCTTGCTGAGGAGCTTCGCTTATCAGTTGATGCGTTTAAAGTGTAGACGGCTACTGACAATTTAGACTACTAAAAACCGTGTTTGCCATAGCAAACACGGTTTTTTTATAAATAAAATCAGGGGTATTTGATAAATGTCTCGCGAACAGCAACTATACCAATTCGCTTAATTAGCAGGCCTATTTTGAGGCAATAAAACCTCATTGATAACAAGGTAAGAATTTCGTTGTTCTCGGCAATTGCTCCTGCATTGCTCTACCTCCTGCATCCATACAGTCGTAAATCAGAAATTTTTAACACAGATAGCAACAGGTTTAATCCCTCAAAATGATTAAGTAGTATTGTGGATTGGTATCACTCAGGCACAAAAAAACCGCAACATGTGCGGCTTTTCAAACGCTTTTATGACTTTTGGAATTAAAGTCCTGCGCGCTCTTTAATAACTGCGATAAGAGGCGAGCCACTATGATTAGATTCAGCCCAAGCAAGGTCTGCACCGTCTTCTAAAGAGCTTTTAGAAAGGTTTTTAACAATGTATTCGCCGGTATCATTTGCACCGCTTTCAATCGCGTGGCGAAGCATATTGTTACCATTACACTTTACAGAATCAATGATGTTACGAATTTTAATACGTGAACTTTTTAATTTACCACGTAAACGGCTTTTGTCGTCCGCAGCAATATACTCACAAATAGAAATAGCTAGTTGATCATTAGCTTTAACGGGTGCGGTGTACGCAACTGAAGCCGAAACAACTGCCGCAGCTAGTAACATATTTGGTAGCTTTATCATATTTTGCCCTTATGTAATACTTTTTACTTACCAAGATTGACTATTATTGTACCAATCAATCTGATTCATCGCAATAATGTTACGAATTTTTATACAAAGTAACAAAGGTATATGAGTAAGGGTTTTTGTTATCTGGTTGCTTCTGCTCTTGCTCTACAATTGTCCAATCAGCAACATTTTCGTAATCTGGGAACTGAGTATCCCCTTCTACATCCAAATCGATAAAAGTTAAATATAGACATTCAGCTTGAGCAAGAAATTGCTGATAGATGTTTCCACCACCGATGATCATCACTTCATCTTCTTCTTTTACAAGGGCTAACGCCGCTTCAGGCGAAGTCACAACCTCAATGCCTTCAGCTTTATATTCTGCATTACGGCTAATAATAATATTTTGACGCCCAGGTAAAGGTCGGCCAATAGATTCAAATGTTTTACGGCCCATAATGACAGGTTTAGCCATTGTTACTTGCTTAAAGTGTTGTAAGTCAGCAGGTAAATGCCATGGCATTTGATTATCTTGGCCAATAATACGGTTATTTGCCATTGCAGCAATCATTGAAATTTTCACATCAAATCCTAATACTTTTTTCCTAATAATAAAAAAGGAGCAAAAGCTCCTTTTTTATTTAAAATTTTAACGTTCGTAAATGACTTCAACGTCGTAGTCATCTTCGTCCCAATCATCCCAATCGTCATCATCTTTCGATGTTGCTTTTTGATGATAAGTATCCCACTTAAATTCAACTTCTTCTTTTTCTTCTTCAGCAAACTTTTCTTTTGGCATGCTATCCAATAGCGCCATAATGTCATGACACAAGGCTTGCGTATTTTGCTTATTTGCTGCTGAAATTTGATACACGTTTGTCTCTTCGCCTATCTCCTCAGCAATTTGCTTACATAAAGCCTCAGCTTCATCTTCTGGTAGTAGATCAATCTTATTAAATACTAACCAGCGAGGTTTCTCAGCAAGCTTAGGGCTGTATTGGTGTAGCTCATTAATGATAGCAAAGGCATTATCGACAGGGTTCGAACCATCAATAGGCATCACATCAATAATATGTAAAAGTACGCGACAACGCTCTAGATGCTTTAAGAAACGAATACCTAAACCTGCACCGTCTGATGCGCCTTCAATTAAGCCTGGGATATCAGCAATAACGAATGACTTATTAGCTTCAGGACGAACCACACCTAGGTTTGGTACCAATGTAGTAAACGGATAATCTGCCACTTTCGGTTTGGCTGCTGATACGCTGCGAATGAACGTTGACTTGCCTGCATTTGGCAAACCCAGTAAACCAACATCTGCAAGTAGCATTAGCTCTAAACGTAAACTACGAACCTCACCTGGTGTCCCCAGTGTTTTTTGACGAGGAGCACGGTTTGTGCTCGATTTAAAGCGTGCATTCCCTAAGCCATGGAAACCACCTTTAGCAACAACCGTTTTTTGACCGTGTTGAGTAAGATCACCTAATGACTCTTCAGTATCAACATCCGTAATACGAGTGCCAACAGGTACCTTTAACACAAGGTCTGCACCTTTCTTACCCGTCATATTACGGCTTTGACCATTTGTGCCACGCTCTGCTTTATGAAAACGCTCAAATTGATAGTCAATAAGTGTGTTTAAGTTTTCATCAGCTTGTAGATAGACACTGCCACCATCGCCGCCATCACCGCCGTCAGGACCGCCATCCGGCACATATTTTTCACGTCGGAAAGATACGACACCGCTGCCGCCATCACCCGCGTCACAACGAATTTCTACTTCATCTACAAACTTCATGATTACTCACTTTAAGATTGGCTTATTAATAACTCTATTATACACCTAATTATATAGCTAAGCATCTTCGTACAGTGCCGAAGATGCTTAGCTATATAATCGAGTACCTTAAAACAAAAAACCCCGCAAAGGCGGGGTTTTTCAAATATCGAGATGATTACTCAGCTACGATATTTACGTATTTACGGTTTAAAGGACCTTTCTGTTCGAATTGAACTTTACCATCTGCTTTTGCGAAGATAGTGTGGTCTTTACCGATACCTACGTTAGCGCCAGCGTGGAAACGAGTACCACGTTGACGAACAATGATGCTGCCCGCTAGAACTGATTCGCCACCAAAACGCTTAACACCTAGGCGTTTGCTTTCTGAATCGCGACCGTTACGAGTACTACCAGCTGCTTTTTTATGTGCCATTTTTCAGTACCTCTAAATTAAGCGCTAATGCCAGTGATTTTAACTTCAGTGAACCATTGACGATGGCCCATTTGCTTACGAGAATGCTTACGACGTCTAAATTTAACAATCTTCACTTTCTCACCGCGACCGTGTGAAACAACCTCAGCTGTCACTTTACCACCGTTTACGAACGGTACACCGATCTCGATTTTCTCACCATCAGCAACTAAAAGTACTGAATCAAATTCAACTGCTGCACCAGTTTCAACGTCTAATTTCTCAAGACGAATTGTTTGACCTTCAGTCACACGGTGCTGTTTACCACCACTTTGGAAAACCGCGTACATAATTAACTCCGTCTGTGCGCCCTCAAATCGACGCAACTAAAATATTCTTCAATAGGGCGCGAAGTTTACGCTAATGCGCAAAAACTAGCAAGCCTCTTTTTCGATAAAATGAATAAAAAATAGCTGCATTGAGAGCAATTCAATATTTTCCCTTATTTTATCCTAAAAACGCCTCTTGCCAAGCGCTTTTTACGATCTTGTGACAATTAAATTTCAGTCACAAAACCGAGTCACCGAGGTAGTAATACCGATTACTTATTAAACAAGGTGATAAACTTAACTCCACAAATTTTGCCCTAAATAAAAAACTTTAAGGTGTTTTTTTGGTGAATCGTCACAAAATATCGAGCAAGCGCAATTTTTGATGTACAATCAGCCCCGTATACCCATAAAAATCGGCTCGGAGATCAATGGATATAAAAGCTATCCAGACGTTAATTGAAAGTGAAATGAATGACGTCAATCAACTAATACACGCCCAAATGCGCTCAGATGTCGCATTGGTAAACCAGCTTGGCTTATATATAGTAAACAGCGGCGGCAAACGTGTACGCCCTATGTTAGCTATTTTAGCGGCAAAAGCACTTGGTTATGAGGGTAAAGACCACATTACGCTTGCCACCATCATAGAGTTTATTCATACCGCAACCTTACTACATGATGATGTTGTAGATGAATCTAACCTGCGCAGAGGAACACCCACTGCTAATGCAGAGTTTGGTAATGCAGCCAGCGTATTAGTAGGTGATTTTATCTATACTCGTTCATTCCAGTTAATGGTTGGGCTGGGTAAAATGCCTATTATGCAAACACTTGCAGATGCAACGAATGTCATCGCAGAAGGCGAAGTACTACAATTAATGAACTGTAATGACCCTGACACCACAGAACAAAGCTATATGCAGGTTATTTACAGCAAAACCGCCAAATTATTTGAGGCTGCTACCGGTTTAGCCGCCATTATCACTGAGCAAGATCAACACACCCTTGATGCCTTAAACTTATACGGCATGCATTTAGGCACCGCCTTCCAGCTTGTTGATGATGTGCTTGATTACAATGCAGATGCCACGCAACTTGGTAAGAATATTGGTGATGATTTAGCTGAAGGTAAACCTACCCTACCGCTAATCTACGCAATGCAAAAAGGCACACCAGAGCAAGTTAAGCTAGTACGCGAAGCCATTGAACTTGGTAATGGTATGGACCACTTAGAAAGCATTCTAACGGCATTAGCTGATACTAAAGCCCTTGAGTTTGCGATGCAAAAAGCAGAACAAGAAGCCGACAAAGCGATTGCTTGTATTGCCTTTTTACCAGATACACCGTACAAGCAAGCACTTGAGAGTTTAGCTCGTATCGCCGTTGCACGGGATCATTAAACTCAATTTATTCGAGCCATAAAAAAGCCTGCAATTGCAGGCTTTTTTATTATTGAGGACATCGACTAGAGAATATCCCCATTTTCATCTGGGTATTAGCCGTTGATGAAATCAACACCTTCTTGGATGTCTTTGTTAAGTGTCGCTAACATATCGTTCTTAGCTTGCTCTTCAAAAGCACTTAACTCACCGTAAGAAAGGATTTCTTCAACACCGTTTTTACCTAAACGTACTGGGTGTGCGAAGTATGCTGCGTCACCGTTCTCAACTGCAACGTATGCGTAATCAACAACTTCTTCACCTTGTAAGCCTTTAACTAAAGACATACAAAAACGAGCTGCAGCTGCACCCATTGAAAGCGTCGCTGAACCGCCACCCGCTTTAGCGTTAACAACTTCAGTACCTGCATTTTGGATACGTGGTGTTAATGCTGCAACTTCTTCGTCAGTGAAAGTAACACCTTCCACTTGAGAAAGAAGAGGAAGAATAGTCGTACCTGAGTGACCACCGATCACTGGAACTTTAACGTCTGTAGCGCTTAAACCTTTAAGCTCAGCAACAAATGCTTCTGAACGGATCACGTCAAGTGTTGTGATACCGAATACACGATTCGCATCGTAAGTACCCGCTTTTTTGAATACTTCAGCAACGATTGGCACAGTACCGTTAACTGGGTTAGTGATGATACCTACTAACGCTTTAGGGCAGTTTTTAACGATGCCTTCAGCTAATGTTTTGATGATACCTGCGTTTACGTTGAAAAGGTCCGCACGGTCCATACCCGGCTTACGCGGCATACCCGCTGGGATAAGAACGATATCACAACCAACTAAAGCATCGTCTAGGTTGTCAGCACCAAAGCCTTCAACTTTAACGTCTGTTGGGATGTGAGAAAGATCAACCGCTACACCAGGAACAACAGGGGCAACATCGTATAACGATAATTCAGAACCTGCAGGTAAACTTGTTTTTAATAATAAAGACAATGCTTGGCCGATACCGCCAGCTGCGCCTAAAACAGCAACTTTCATTGGAATTCTCCGTAATTTGAGGTAGGAAATACTTGTGGCCCTAAAGATAATGAAATTAGCGACTAAAAACAAATTTATCCTGCTTATTTCGCATATAATTTCGACCATAGTTGTAAACTATGCTGTAAAGTGCCTTCATTTGGCCGACAAATTCAAACAAATACTGCATAAGTATGCATAATTGTGTAGAATTACCTCACATTTTATGAATAAAGATACGACAGCATGCAACCTCAAGATAAACAAGAAGCACTAATCAAAGCGTTTAAATCGTTATTAAAAGAAGAAAACTTCGGCTCGCAAGGCGAAATTGTAGATGCATTAAAAGAGCAAGGCTTCGATAATATCAGCCAGAGTAAAGTCTCGCGCATGTTGAGTAAATTTGGTGCGGTACGTACTCGTAACGCGAAACAAGAAATGGTGTATTGCTTACCGGCTGAAATGGGCGTACCAACAGCGAAAAGCCCACTACGTCAGCTTGTTATTGACATTATGCATAACGAAATGATGATCATCATTCGCACCAGTCCAGGTGCTGCACAGCTTATTGCACGTTTACTTGATTCATTAGGTAAAGCAGACGGTGTGCTGGGAACCATTGCAGGTGATGATACTATTTTTATTGCCCCTGCAAAGGTCTCTGAAATTGACGTTACGCTTGAGCGTGTTCGCACCTTATTCGATACAGTTTAAAGTTGCTTTAGAAAATTCACTGACGGGGCGAAAAATGCCGATCCCATATCAGCTTGTGTGAAATCAAGCCAATGATCATAATGCTCGCCCTGCCCTAAACGACTTTTCAGTACATGTTCAAACGAGTCACCTTGCGCGGCACACGACACCATAAGTATGCCCTGTTTGTGAACGTCGCCAAATGGCATACTCTGATTGAGTAATAGCGGCTGACCATGCTCGTCTTTAAGCTCTGATCTCACTGCATGGCTCGTCTCAATTGCCGGCACAACCAAGGTATTATCAAGGCGAGTACGCCCCATTATTTGCTCTTGTTCTGATAGAGACAAGTACTGCCACACCGTTAGGTCGTGGACAAACCGCTGCACATGAATATAACTACCTTGATCTTCAAAATGCCCTGGTTTATTGACTAGTGCCGTACTGCGTTTTTGTCTTCCGTGGGGCGTGTCGCCGGCGTAGATAAAACCATTAAAATCTCGCCCATCTAAAAAACGAAAATTACGAACTTGCTCCACCAGTTCAACATCCGGTGTAAACAATTTTAAAATTTGCAGAGCAAATAAATGATTGACGTCTTCACGGTCAGAGCGGATTTGCACAAATAAATCGAACGGTTGTGCGCTTACAACATGTTCACTGTGTGTGACATTAGGAAAGCTCTGTAATTGACTTGGAATAAACTCAGGCAATATATGCGGCCAATATTGCGCCCCAACAGCAACAACACAAGACAGCATAGCCTCAGAAAACTGATCAGAAAACTCGTCTTGTATTACATTTACACGCTTTAGTTTTTTTCGTAATGACTCATCGTGGCCATCATAGACGTTAAAAAACAGGTGCAAACCATGTAAGTTTGCTTCAGCACAAATCCCAGATTGCGCTTGCGCCATAGTGAATCCTTAGCTATTCATTATCAGGCACACAATCAACAATTTAGGATTTCACATCATGTTTAATCTCGAAAAAAATTGACCGTGTGCGGCATTATTTTTATTTTTACTGGCTGTTCGACCGAGAAAACGTGGTCTTGCTCTGCGGCCACTTCGAGCTCCTGCCCTGCAATATTAATACGGTACACATAACGCGTGCCGATAAAACGTCTTTGCAAAATAGTTAAGCCTTGAGCATCGCCATTTTCTGCTTTACACAATTGAATATGATGAGGGCGCACATAAATTTGACCTTGTACGCAATCATGGTTACCTGCATTGATTGACGATACAACCCCGAACACCGTCTCATATTCAGTTGCGGTTAATGCTTTTGCCGTTAAGTATATGCCCGTACCAAGAAACTCTGCAACCACCTTTGAGTTAGGTTGGCTAAATAACTGCTCAGCAGAGCCTTGTTGGGCTATTTTTCCACCATGCATAACAGCAAGTGTGTCAGCAAAGGCAAACGCCTCTTCTTTTGAATGGGTAACAAATACCGCAGAAACTTTTTGCGCTTTGATAATTCGACGTATGTCGGCAATCAGCTCAAACCTTACTTGGGTATCAATATTTGAAAATGGCTCATCAAGAAGTAACAAGCTTGGTTTATAGGCAAGTGCACGGGCAATCGCGACACGTTGCTGTTGACCACCTGAGAGCTGGTGAGGATATCGCTTGGCACAACCATCGAGCTTAACTAAAGTGAGCATCTCGTTCACTCGCTCACGTTTTTGCTCTTTACTCATATTGTTAAGACCAAACGCAATATTGTCACTCACTGTAAGATGAGGAAATAGCGCATAATCTTGAAACATCATGCCGATATTGCGCTTTTGGGGTGCAACAAAAAAACCATTATCGTTCACAACATTAGAATCGATACTCATGTAACCTTGCTCAGGCTGCAAAATTCCCGCGATTGCTTTTAGGGTTGTGGTTTTGCCACAGCCACTGGCCCCTAATAAACACACTATTTCGTCTTGCTTTACATTGAGGTTTAACCCACTCAAGACTTTAGTGCCATTATACTGATAAGCTAAGTCTTTAATTACTAAATGGCTCATGAGTGATTTTGCTCCATCGAACGATTAACGAAATACAAAGGAATAAGCCCCACTAAAACAATCAATAACGCTGAAATTGAGGCAAGCTCCAACTGCTCATCACTAACATACTGAAAGACATGGGTTGCCAGTGTTTCAAAGTTAAATGGCCTTAATAATAATGCGGCGGGCAGCTCTTTCATGCATTCAATAAAGACTAACAAGCCAGCGGTAAGAATGCCGCGTTTTAACAAGGGTAAATGAACTTTACGCAAAGTTTGCAATGGCCCCTTCCCCATTGATTGGCTTGCCATATCTAACGACGGGCTGATACGTAAGAAGCTGCTTTCAAGTGCCCCATGCGCAATCGCATAAAACCGCACAACATAAGCAAATATCATCGCAAATAAAGTGCCACTCAAAAGTAACCCAGGCGATAAGCCAAAAGGCTCAAGCCAGTTATTTAATGCATCATCTAATTGAGTTAGAGGCAACAATACCGCGATGGCGAGCACGGTTCCTGGCAGAGCATAGCCAGTACTTGCTAAACGCCCTGGGATCAAAGGGTAAGCGTGTTTAGCAATCCGCTGATAAAACAAGACCAGTAAGCTCAGTAAAATGGTTACAAGGCTCACCACAATCGCTACTTTAAAACTTTGCCAAGCGTAATTAAAAAATGCCCCATTCCATGCTTCATCCGCATACACAATGGCGTATTTAACTAACACCCCAACCGGCAAGATAAAAGCCAGTACCAGTACGACTGAGCAAGCTAAGCTTGCAGCCCATGCAGCACCGCCTTTTAAGCGATAAAGTGTTGCGCTATTAACGCTAGATTGACGCTCATACACGGCTTGATTACGACGGCTAAAGCGCTCAACCATGATAGTTAAAAATAAAATGAGCAGCATAATACCCGAGATTTTTGCTGCAGCGGTTAACGAGTAATAACCAAGCCACGTATCGTAAACAGCAGTCGTGAGTGTGCTCACGGCAAAGTAGTTAACTGTAGCAAAGTCGGCCATTGCTTCCATACTGATCAAGGTAATACCCGCGACAATCGCACCGCGTCCAAGCGGTAAGCTCACTCTTAAAAAGCTTTGTATTGGCGAAAGCCCCATAAGCTGACTTGCTTGTACTAATTTAAATGACTGTTCTCTAAGTGCCGTTTTGAAAATCAGAAATAAATAAGGATAAAGCACCAACGCAATCATCACGATCGCCCCAGTTAAAGTGCGAATATCAAAAAACCAGTAATCACCCGGTGATTGCCAACCAAACCACTCTCTTAAGGCTATTTGCACAGGCCCTGCGTAATCAAGTAGGTCAGTGTAAACATAAGCAATTAAATAGGTGGGCATTGCTAAGGGCAGCATTAACGCCCACTCAAACTGTTTCCGCCCAGGAAAGTCACAATAAGCCGTTAACCACGCTAGCGGCAACGCAATAACACAACTTAAAAGCCCCACTCCTAGGATGAGCAATAACGTATTACGGGTATAATCCCACAGCACCGTATCGAAAAGATGCTGAAATACATCCGAATCCCCCTGGAGAGATTCAAATAACAAAAAACCTAAAGGTGTAACAAGCAGCAGGCCAATTAGCCAAGCTAAAAGCTGCCAACGCGACAGCGAAAACTTCACATGCATAAGTGGATTAATACCAGATAAAATAAAAGCTGTTAAAAAACAGCTTTTATAAAACGAGGTGTGTTCTCGTTATAAATCAAACTTCACTTCATCAATCAGCTTCAGTGCCGCTGGACGATATTTACTAATTTCATCGAGTGAAAGACTATCTTCTTTAAACTCACCCCATGATGCAACCATCTCAGATAATTCAACCCCATTTTTTACTGGGTATTCCATATTGACTGAGGCATACATATTTTGTGCCTTATTGTCGGTCATATACTCAATCAGTTTCAAGGCATTTTCAGGGTTTTTGGCGTATTTCGTCATTACCACACCCGAGACATTAATATGTGAGCCACGATTAGTTTGGTTAGGAAAGTTAATATGAACGGCTTCTGCCCATGATTTTTGCTGTTCATCTTGCATCATTTTGCCAAAGTAGTAACTGTTACCTAAAGCGATGTCACACAAACCTTCTTTTACAGCTTTTACTTGAGCACGGTCATTACCCTGAGGCTTACGAGCAAGATTCGCCTTTACACCTTCCAGCCACTGCTTTGCTTCTGCCTCTCCATGATGAGCAATCATAGAAGCTACTAAGCCTAAATTATAGGGATGTTTACCCGAACGTGTGCATAGCTTACCTTTGTATTTAGGATCAGCAAGGTCTTCATAAGTTAGCTCAGGTAATGCCCCAACACGTTCTTTAGATGAATAAACATTACGAACACGCTTTGTAAGCGCAACCCATTGTCCATCACTATCGCGAAATGTACTTGGCACATTAGCACTGACAACATCGCTTTGAATCTTTTGGGTTAAGTTAAGATCTTCTAACTGAATAAGCGCACTAAAATTTGAAGTGAGCACAAGATCAGCCTTACTATGCTTGCCCTCGCGCTTCACACGCTCGATGAGTCCTTTTTTCGCAAACACGACATTCGTTTTGATACCTGTTTGCTTGGTAAAATCATCTAAAATAGGTTTAATCAAAAAAGGCTGACGAAACGAATATATATTTACAACATCAGCTGCAAACACAGGTGTGCTTATCAAAGCTGTTAATAATACTAAGGCTTTCTTTCTCATTTTATAGCACCTAAATAATAACGATTCTCAAGTATTTTACCTAGACTGAAGCGAAATTACACCTGTTTTACTCACAATCAAGTTATGCCTATCGCTATTTAGGAATTTACCTGTAAGACATATCTCACCTGCATGACAGTTATTGAGTAAAAAGCGCAGGTTAACACTGCAAATAAAAAAACAAACAATTGAAAATAAAGGAATTTATATTTATTACAATAAAATAACGCTCTATTTATGCATGATTTTAACCTACCAAGGCTTGGCTAACTCTCTATAATTACTTACATCGACTAAGCAAGACGCTTAATGAGTAAACAGAAAAAGATACATTACTCATAAAACCGAGGATTTAGGTTCATAAGGAAATAAAGGAAACAAGGACAGGCTCAGGAAGAGTAACGCAATGGAATGACAACCTACGGACAGCATCAGGATGATGTGGAAAGGCATAACAACAGGATGTTGTTATACAGGACGTTAAAAAGTGGAACAAGGGACAGGCTGTAAGGGCATCGCAACGGAGTTGCTAATAAAAGGATAGCGTTAGGATGACGCGTAAAGGACAGGTAAAGAATTTACCAGCAAGGATGTAAAGGACTAAAAAGGAAGTAAGGCTGGATCGCCTTAAATTGCACAGAACCAATAAGTAAAGTGCAATAGCATGGATTGGCAAAGTTTATGGAGTTGATTAGGTTCAATTGCAGGATGCAAAAATTAAGAAGATTCCGCAAGCGCGACTAGCGATAGTACGCGCTTTTCTTTTGCCTAAAATTTAGTAAAGAGTCATTATTCCGGTCGCCCTTTATTTCGCTTACCAAGTAAATAAGCATCTCTGAACTTAATAAAATGTTCTTCTAGCTTTTGCGTAGCAGCCACTTCACCTGCAAGCGCAAGCACCATAATAGCAACCTCTGCGGTACCAAGCTGATGTTCATGTGGGGCAACACGCAATCGGTAATCCGAGAGCTTTTCAGGCGTAATTGAAAGAACAGGCAAATTATCTAAATAAGGACTTTTACGGATCATCTTCTTCGCTTCGCGCCAAGTACCATCTAAGAAGATAAACAATGGGCGCTTGCCATCCACAGGGGTTACTTCGGTGATCACGCGCTCTTCATCATCTACATCACTGGCAGGAAAAATAACCATAGGCTGATATTGTGAGTCTGCCAACAAGCTCAGTAAGGCTTCATCTGGGTTTGTTCTATCCCATTTAAAGGCATGATTATCTGGCACGATTTCAGCAATTAAACGGCCAGTATTTGACGGTTTAAAACTCTCATTGTGGTACATAAGTAAGCAGACTGCCGCATTACACTCGGCCTGTTCAACACCTTCACAAATACAATAATGCTCAGCAAGCAGACAGCGCTCACACCGTGTTAGCTTTGCGCCACGAGCTTTAAATTCACGACGCGACTCAGCCATTTGTTTTGCGCGAAGTTCTAAAACGGAGTTATTTGAGATTGTAGCCACTGCATTTACCAGAAAGTTGAACGGCGCGTATTGTAGCTAAAAATATGGGGAATAGAAATCTGTGATTAAAAAACAAAAACCCAGCCAAAGCTGGGTTTTTAAAACGATTAGTCAAAAGAATTTACTTCTTTTTAACTGCTTTTTTGTTTGGAAGGTCAGTGATTGAACCTTCGAAGATTTCAGCAGCTAGACCGATTGATTCGTTTAACGTTGGGTGAGCGTGAATAGTTAACGCTAGGTCTTCACCGTCTGCGCCCATTTCAACTGCTAAGCCGATTTCACCTAGCATTTCACCTGCGTTGATACCAACCATAGCACCACCGATAACACGACCTGAGTCTTTATCGAAGATTAGCTTAGTTTGACCTTCGGTACGTGCTGAAGCGATTGCACGACCAGAAGCAGCCCAAGGGAATACAGCAGTTTCGATGCTTAAGCCCTGCTCTTTCGCTTCTTTCTCAGTTACACCAACCCATGCGATTTCTGGATCTGTGTATGCGATTGAAGGAATGCACTTAGGATCGAAGAAATGTTTCTGACCAGAAATAACTTCTGCAGCAACGTGAGCTTCGTGAACCGCTTTGTGCGCAAGCATAGGTTGACCAACGATGTCACCGATAGCGAAGATGTGATCAACGTTTGTTTTAAGCTGCTTATCAACATTGATGAAGCCACGCTCATCAACATTAACACCTGCTTTGTCAGCATCAAGTAGTTTACCGTTTGGTGTACGGCCAACAGCAACAAGTACTTTGTCGTAACGAACAGGTTCAGCCGGAGCATTTTTACCTTCAAATGTTACATATAAACCGTCGTCTTTTGCTTCAACGCCAGTTACTTTAGTAGATAGCATTACGTTAAACTTGTTCTTAACGTATTTTTGGTAAATCTTGATAACGTCTTTATCAGCTGCTGGAACTAATTGATCAGCAAACTCAACTACGTCGATTTCAGAACCTAGTGCACGGTATACAGTACCCATTTCAAGACCAATGATGCCACCACCTAAAACAAGTAGTTTCTCAGGTACGTCTTTAAGCTCAAGCGCGCCAGTTGAATCGATTACACGGTCATCTTCAGGGATGAAAGGTAAGTTAACAGGCTGAGAACCCGCTGCAATAATAGCATTATCGAATGTGATAGTTGTTGTACCGTCTTCACCTTCAACAGCAAGTGTGTTGCTACCAGTGAACTTACCGTAGCCACTTACTACTTTCACTTTACGCATTTTAGCCATGCCGTCTAGGCCGCCAGTTAACTGACCAATTACAGACTCTTTCCAATCACGGATTTTATCTAGGTCGATTTCAGGCTTACCAAAAGTAACGCCGTGAGATGACATTTCTGCCGCGTCATCAATCACTTTAGCTACGTGTAAAAGTGCTTTTGAAGGAATACAACCCACATTAAGACAAACACCACCTAATGTGTTGCGAGATTCTACCAATGTAACTTCTAAGCCCAAGTCAGCAGCGCGGAAAGCCGCAGAATAACCACCAGGACCACCGCCTAGTACAACAACTTGAGTTTTTAATTCGTTGCTCATGCTATTACCTTAAATGTTTGAACGGGACACTGCCCTAAGTTTAACTGCCATGTTTCTGCAAGGCAGAAAGGGAGAGCAGATATCTATACCAAGATTGTTCTATAGCAAAGATTGTATCATTGCCAATGGTAAAAATCCCAGCAAAAAACAACTTGCTGGGATTTGATTCTTATAAATTATGAAGCGATTACATCACAAGCTGGCGAATATCGCTCATGTAGCTTGCTAGCGTCACAGTAAAGCGTGCTGCTAAGGCACCGTCAATTACCCTATGGTCGTATGACATTGATAATGGAACCATTAACTTAGGCTCAAATTCTTTGCCATTCCACTTAGGCTTCATCTCTGATTTAGAGACACCTAAAATTGCGACTTCAGGTGCATTCACGATAGGTGTAAATGCTGTACCACCGATACCACCAAGGCTTGAAATTGTGAAACAACCGCCTTGCATATCAGATGACGTTAGCTTGCCATCACGTGCTTTAGCCGACACTTCCATTAACTCACGAGAAAGTTCAATGATGCCTTTCTTATCAACATCTTTGAATACCGGAACAACTAAACCGTTTGGCGTATCAACGGCAACACCGATATTGATGTACTTTTTCAAGATTAAGCTTTCACCATCTTCAGACAGTGAAGAGTTAAACGTTGGGAATTCAGCAAGGGCTTTAGCCGCCGCTTTCATCACAAATACCAGTGGCGTGATTTTAACACCGAGCTTTTTCTTCTCAGCAAGGGCGTTTTGCTCTTTACGGAATGCTTCTAAGCTTGTGATATCCGCTTCATCAAACTGTGTAACGTGCGGGATTTGCACCCAGTTACGATGTAAGTTAGCACCTGAAAGTTTTTGAATACGAGAAAGTTTCTTCTCTTCGATTTCACCAAATTTAGCAAAATCAACTTTCGGCCACGGGATAAGACCTAACTCACCGCCACCAGCATTGCCTTTGCCAGCATTACCTGATTCAACTTGCTTAACTAGCTCTTTAACATAGTTTTGCACGTCTTCTTTGACAACACGATTTTTACGACCTGTGCCTTTTACGTTTGCTAGGTTAATACCAAATTCACGCGCTAAACGACGTACAACAGGCGATGCATGAGCATACGCTTTGTTATCAGCAAACTCTTCTTTGCTTGCTTTAGCTGCAGCTGGTTTTGCTGCAGGTGCAGATTCAGCCTTTGGTGCAGGTGCTGACTCTTTTTTAGCTTCTGGCGCTGCTTTAGCAATACCAGCAACTTCAAATACAAAGATAAGTGAGCCAGTTGATACTTTATCGCCCGCTGCTACTTTAATTTCTTTAACCGTACCAGCAAATGGCGCAGGTACTTCCATTGATGCTTTATCGCCTTCAACGTTTAAGATTGATTGATCTTCTTCAACCTTATCGCCTACAGATACCATCACTTCGGTAACTTCAACTTCATCACCGCCGATATCAGGCACGTTTACTTCTTTAGTGCTTGATGCCGTTTCAGCTGGCGCTTCTTCTGCTGGTGCAGACTCAGCAGCAGGCGCCTCAGAGCCACTTGATGCAGTTTCAAAAACGAAGATTAAAGAGCCAGTTTGCACTTTATCGCCTGTCGCGATTTTGATCTCTTTAACAGTACCTGCAAATGGTGCTGGTACTTCCATTGATGCTTTATCGCCTTCAACGCTTAGTAAAGATTGCTCTTCTTCAACTGTGTCACCTACCGCAACCATGATTTCCGTTACTTCAACTTCATCATCGCCGATATCTGGTACAGTTACTTCTTGTGACGCTGAACCTGAAGATTGCTTAGCAGGCTCGGCTTTAGCTTCTTCTTTTGTTTCAGAAGATGCAGAAGCTTGTTCTTCACCTTCGAAGATCATAATAAGTGAACCGGTTGTCACCGTGTCACCTTCAGCAACTTTAATCTCTTTAACCGTACCTGCTTGTGCAGCAGGTACTTCCATTGATGCTTTATCACCTTCAACCGTTAATAATGATTGGTCAACCTCAACCTTATCGCCAACGCTAACAAGGATTTCGGTTACTTCAACTTCATCGCCACCGATATCTGGTACATTAATTTCAATACTCATTGGAACCTCTTATGCGTATAGCGGGTTTACTTTGTTTGTGTCGATGTCGAATTTCTTGATTGCTTCAACAACCACAGACTTTTCAACTTCACCACGTTTAGCAAGCTCAGATAATGTTGCAACCACAACATAGCCCGCATTAACTTCAAAGTGACGACGTAGGTTTTCACGGCTATCCGAACGACCGTAGCCATCTGTACCCAATACTTTATAGTTGCTGCTTGGTACAAATGAACGAACTTGCTCAGCATAGTTCTTCATGTAGTCTGTTGCTGCAACAGTCACAGAGTCACCTAATACATTGGTGATGTAAGCAGTTTTTTGCTCTGCTTCTGGGTTAAGCATGTTGAAACGCTCAGCGTCTTGACCATCACGTGTTAACTCATTGAATGAGGTTACAGAGAATACATCTGAACCAATGCCATACTCTTCGCTCAGGATCTGTGCTGCTTTACGTACTTCAATCATGATAGTACCTGAACCTAGTAACTGCACTTTTGCTTTATCGCCAGCGACAGTTTCAAGTTTGTAAATACCTTTACGAATACCTTCTTCTGCGCCTTCTGGCATTGCTGGTTGATGGTAGTTTTCGTTCATCAGCGTTAGGTAGTAGAACACATTTTCTTGATCTTCACCGTACATGCGACGGATACCGTCTTGCATGATGACCGCTACTTCGTATGCGAACGTTGGGTCATAAGAAATACAGTTAGGGACTGTGTTAGCAAGAATGTGGCTGTGACCATCTTCATGCTGTAAACCTTCACCGTTTAATGTAGTACGACCTGCCGTAGCACCGAGTAAGAAACCACGTGCCTGTTGGTCACCAGCCATCCACGCCATATCACCTACACGTTGGAAGCCAAACATTGAGTAGTAGATGTAGAATGGGATCATTGGTAAATCGTTAGTGCTGTATGATGTTGCAGCAGCAACCCATGATGACATTGCACCTAATTCGTTGATACCTTCTTGTAGTACCTGACCTGATGTTGCTTCTTTGTAGTAAGAAACGATGTCACGGTCTTGCGGCGTATAGTTTTGGCCATGCGGGTTATAAATACCGATTTGACGGAATAAACCTTCCATACCAAATGTACGCGCTTCATCAGCAATGATAGGCACGATGTTTTTACCAATGCCTTTGTCTTTTAGTAACACGTTAAGTGCACGTACAAAGCCCATTGTTGTAGAGATGTCACGTTTTTGCTCTTCAAGTAGTGGCTTGAACGCATCAACTTCTGGCAATGTTAAGCTTTCAGAAAACTTAGGAATACGCTTAGGTGTGTAACCTTGTAGCGCATCACGACGAGCGTGAAGATACTTGTACTCTTCAGAGCCTTCTTCAAGTGTTAGATATGGTAAGTCTTTAATTTCTTCATCAGAAACTAAGTCTTGTAGACCTAAACGTGAACGTAGGTGCTCAACATGGGTCATATCCATTTTCTTAACTTGGTGCGCGATGTTTTTACCTTCAGCCGCTTCACCCATGCCGTAACCTTTTACAGTTTTAGCAAGGATAACCGTTGGACGGTCTTTGGTTTCTTCCGCTTTTTTGAATGCAGCGTAAAGTTTTGATGGCTCATGACCACCACGCTTAAGTGCGAAGATTTCTTCATCAGTCATATCTGCAACAAGTGCTGCTGTTTCTGGGTAACGACCAAAGAAGTGTTCACGAACGTATGCACCGTCTTTCGCTTTATATGTTTGGTAATCACCGTCAATGGTTTCGTTCATTAACTGTAGTAATTTACCTGTTGTATCTTTAGCAAGTAGGATATCCCAACCACTACCCCATACAACTTTAATTACATTCCAGCCTGCACCTTTGAATAGGCCTTCAAGCTCTTGAATGATCTTACCATTACCCATTACTGGGCCATCTAAACGCTGTAAGTTACAGTTGATTAGGTAACATAGGTTATCTAGCTTCTCACGCGCAGCGAATGAGATTGCACCACGTGATTCTGGCTCATCCATCTCACCGTCGCCTAAGAAAGCGTACACACGTTGGTTTTTAGTGTCTTTTAAGCCACGACCATCGAGGTATTTTAAGAAACGCGCTTGGTAGATAGATGCAATTGGACCAAGACCCATTGATACCGTAGGGAACTGCCAGAATTCAGGCATTAATTTAGGGTGTGGGTATGAAGGAAGACCTTTACCATCAACTTCTTGACGGAAGTTATCAAGCTGCTCAGCCGTTAAACGACCTTCAACAAATGCACGGGCATAAATACCAGGAGAAATGTGACCTTGATAATAAACTAAGTCACCGCCATCTACATCGTTTGGTGCTTTGAAGAAGTGGTTAAAACATACTTCATAGAATGCAGCAGAAGACTGGTAAGAAGCCATATGGCCGCCTAAGTCTAGATCTTTTTTCGACGCACGTAATACGATCATGATCGCATTCCAACGGATGATTGAACGAATACGGCGTTCAACATTTACATCGCCCGGATACGCCGGTTCTTGATCTACTGGAATGGTATTAACGTAGTTAGTAGTTGTGCCAGTAGGCATATCAACACCGTCTAAACGGGCTTGCTCTAACACTTGCTCAAGTAAAAATTGAGCACGTTCTACACCTTCTTCACGCACAACAGATTCAAGGGCTTGTAACCACTCTTGTGTTTCTAGCGCGTCTACGTCAATTTTATTGACTTCAGACATATGGAGGTTTCCTTATGTTTAAAATACTAATTATTTTAATAAATCTTAAATTAAGTAGTTAACTAAACTTAGCTAATCACTTGCTTAATGTTGTTTGGTGCGTCTTAAACTACGTTCAATCCGCGAATGCTCTTTGCCAGCCTCAAGTAAGGCTTCTTCGATAAAGGCTAAGTGAGCATTACTAGCAAGACGTGCTTGCTCTGGGTTTCCTTCTATAACCGCATCCATCAAAAACTGTCTGTGCTCAGCAAGCTTTTGACTAATATGTGGTTTTTTTAACAATACAGTTAAATTCTGTAATACATTTTGTTCAAGCAATGCCTGCATACCACGTACTAAATGCAGTAATACAACATTGTGTGATGCTTCAGCGACACTAAAATGAAAAGCATTAATTGCTTTCGCTTTTTGTACAATGTCATCATTCACAAGCGCAATATTGTCAAAACTCTGTTTTACTTTTTTGAAATCATTCGTCGTGCCGCGCATCGCAGCATAATAAGCAGCAATCCCCTCTAGTGCATGACGAAATTCAAGTAAATCAAATTGTGACTCGGGATGTTTACTAATCAAATCAAAGAGTGGATCAGTAAGCCCTTCTTCAAGCTGATTTTTTACAAATGTCCCGCCACCCTGACGGCGCGTTACCAAACCTTTCGCTTCTAGCTTTTGAATCGCTTCACGCAAAGAGGGACGCGACACTTCAAACTGTTTCGCTAACTCACGCTCAGGAGGCAACTTTTCGCCTGGTGCTAACGACCCCTCAAGAATCATATTCTCAAGTTGTTGTAAAATTACATCAGATAATTTTGCAGCTTTAATTTTTAAAGACATTTATCAACGTCCGCATTGTTTAATGCTAAGCCCACTAAATACAGGGTGTTTAGCCTTGCGCCTTGACCAAAAGGTAAATTGGTCATACCAAATTTGGTGCATACGGTATCAAAAAGCCGTATTTCTGTCAATTTCACACCCTTAGCGACTAGTTACACCCTAACTTAATTAGCCTAAAGATTAAACAGTATGGAATAAAGTGACTATTTCGGAAGGAAAAATAAATAAAAAAGAAATGGTCAGACCAGATGGTGAATTGCAAAAATACGAAATAAACCAGCTTGTAGCAGCGAGTTTACCCCGCGACACCTCGAAACAAATTATAAAATCATACGCGATATAAAATCGCGACTACGCTAAGCCACCAAACAAGGTCAATGCGGCGATGATCACTAAAAAGAACAAGACGTTTCGTTTTACTAATTTCATCATACAAGTTGCTTCGTAAGTACAACCAAAATGTTGTTGCTCAATTTGTTCGGCTGCAAGGGCTGTTTGCGTCACTACTTTGCGGTTGCTTACTGAAAAATCTAAAACATACTTAAGCCAACAACTGGTTCCTTTATTAAAGTTACCAATTACTAAGTAACCAAAGCTCGCAACACGTGCAGGTAACCAATCAAGCCAAAATAGTAATGTGTGAATAAGTTTGAAACGCTTTGCATAAATTACACGATGGTCATCCCGCACTTTATCAGCATAAGTACGCACTAATGCGTACAACACAGCACCAGGCACACCTAAAATGACAAACCAAAATATCACTGCGCAATAAAACCGAAAGTTAAGCCATGCTAATGTTTGGCCGAAGGTTTCGCCTTGCGGCTCATCTTCAAGCTTCTTTTGCCCGATTTGTAGTGCATATAAACTTGCCGCTTCAAGGTCATTGCGTGTTAATGCATTTAAGTACGACTTATAAAGTGCCCGCTGTTTAGCACAGCCAAAACACACCAACAACACCACAACATTAATCGCTAATTGCCAAATAATTGAATCAGATAACTGAAAAACAATGGCAATTGCAAGTACTGGTAACATCAGCCAAATTAAAAAGCCAATTGGAGAGTAAAATAACCCCTTCTTCGACAGCTGCTTATTTGAAAGCGTTAGGTAACTATTTGCATAATGACTAATTTGCCAATAATCAGCACGCGCGCCCAAACGCTCTATGACTAGCGCAATAATGATTGAAATTAAGATCATCTTGTTACCTATTTCCTTTAAAACACTAAATCAAAATAATATTGCCAATCGAAGCTCTCGCCAGGATCCGTCTTGCGACCAGGAGCAATATCGCAATGCCCAACAATGCGTGAGCGTGTAATAACTGGATACTTATAAATTAACGCCTTTGTTAGTGATTGTAATGCATTATATTGTGCTTGGGTATAGGGGGTTTTATCTGTTCCTTCAAGCTCAATCCCCACGCTAAAATCGTTACACTGCTCTCGTCCTTCAAACATTGAAAGACCTGCATGCCAAGCTCGCTTTTCAAAAGGCACATATTGAATAACCTCACCTGTACGACGAATAAAACAATGGGCCGAGACCCTAAGCCCCTGTAAATCACTAAACGTTTCATGGGCATTGCAATCAATACAGCCCATAAATAAATCGTCAACATAAGGGGTTAAAAACTGCCCTGCTGGCAATGAAATATTATGTATAACAAGCAACGAGACTTCACCGTGTGGGCGTTCATCACAATGACTAGATGGGCGCTGTAATACCGTGTTTAATCGACCTAGGTCATCTATATACATATTAAAAACTAACCATGACAAGAAAGTTAAACAGTGTAATGGCTTAACAACCTTGGGTCTAGTTGCCAAAAACAAGCGAGCCTATATCTTCTAATCAAGAGTTAAACATAGTAAAATTTTGCTAACTTCTTACTACACAATGAGCTTTGACATGTCTGTTCCCCACTCTTTAATTAGCCAGTTAGTTAAACTTGCGCTAGATGAAGACCTTAATTACCAATCAGCAAATGACGGTGATATCACCGCACAGCTTATTCCAGAAAATGAACAAGCCAATGCCAAAGTGATTACTCGCGAAGACTGCGTGTTTTGTGGTAAAGACATCATTTTAGAAGTGTTTAAACAGGTCGATGAATCTGTAAAGGTGGATGTGTTAGTCAACGATGGCGACACCGTTGCAGCCAACAGCACCTTATTTACAGCCAGTGGTTCTGCCCGTGCGATTTTAACAGCTGAGCGCACAGCACTTAATTTTGTGCAAACACTCTCAGGCACAGCCACAACCACAGCACATTATGTAAAAGAACTTGCAGGCACCACAACTCAACTATTGGATACCCGCAAAACCATTCCAAGCTTACGCGCACTACAAAAATATGCAGTAAAATGCGGTGGCGGCGCCAATCATCGAATTGGATTGTTCGACGCATTCCTTATTAAAGAAAACCATATTGCGGCTTGCGGCGGCATTGATAAAGCGGTTGCTCAAGCTAAATTGAATCACCCAAGCAAACCTGTTGAGGTTGAAGTTGAATCTTTAAATGAGCTTGAGCAAGCCATTGATGCTGGCGCTGATATCATTATGCTTGATAACTTTAGCGTTGAGCAAATTCAACAAGCAGTGGTAATAACTGACAAGCGTGCCAAGTTAGAAGTGTCTGGCAATATGACCCTTGAAACACTGAAAACCTACTCACAAGCAGGGGTTGATTTTATATCAAGCGGCGCACTTACAAAAAATTTACAATCAATCGACTTATCAATGCGTTTTAACGCCTAATTCTTCTTTATTTGCGTATTTAATCTTTACCTAATTCGTTGACACGGTAATAAAAAAAGCATTAAATACGCAAAAAGCCTGAGCTGGTAACAAAAAATATATATTTAATTAGAACTTTGAGACTGTATAAGCCAACTCACTCTGTACTAAAGTAAAGATTGCAATTAACTCAACAAGTTATATCGAAACAATTTTATTTACACGTTATTACAGGGATTCGCTTAAAACGTGATCCGTCTCAAACTAAAGTAGGAAAGTTCTGAAAAACCAGCTAGCTAGCGGGAAAACAGCTTCCAAAAACATTTATAAATGCTAAAGTAAATTTACATACGCTGAATAAGCAAAAATTTAGGATAGTTTGTTTACAAACAGACTGTTTGATTGAAATTTTAAGTAAAACTGTAAGATTTATTCTGTAGATTAAGCATTAATTTTACAATGCTGAACCAACAGCTAAACTTACAACACATCATATCCTTTAGGAGAGGAACAAATGACACAACAAAAGCAACAGGGTTTCACCCTAATTGAATTAATGATTGTAGTAGCAATCATCGGTATTTTGGCTGCAGTAGCACTGCCTGCTTATCAAAATTATACAAAGAAGGCTTACTTCTCTGAAGTTATTCTCGCAACAGCCCCTTACAAAGCAGGGGTACAAACTTGCATCCTAACAAACCCAATAGCGGATTGTGATACAGGTGTTAATGGTATTCCTGCCACTACATCTACTAACGTTGTAGCTTCAGTATCGGTAACTGATGGAGTTATCTTAGTAACGCCTAATGCGACTAATGGTATCCTTGCTACTGATACTTACACTCTAACACCTGTTGGTGCTACAAATGCTGGTGATCAAATCACTAGTTGGACAGAGACTTGTGCTAACGGTTTATACTGTTAATTTTCTTGATAGTAATAGGCTGTTAAATCAGCCTATTACTCCTCCCTAATTAAAGTGAATCATGAAAAGAAAAACTGAAGATAAAAACCTAGACACATTTGAATGGGAAGGAGTAAATTCAAGAGGTAAAAAATTACAAGGAGAATTATCGGGACAAAGTGTTGCTTTAGTCAAAGCACAACTTAGAAAGCAAGGCATAACCCCCTCTAAAGTAAAACGTAAACAAAAATCTTTATTCAGCTCTCGTGTCCAAAAAATTACCGCCAAAGACATTGCTCTTATTACCAGACAAATAGCCACCATGTTAATGGCTGGCGTCCCCTTAATACAATCTATCGAAATGATTGGTTCTGGTGCTAAAAACAAAAGTGTTGCCAAGCTTATGGAAGGTATAGGTGACGAAGTTAAAGCCGGCATCCCCCTGTCTAAAGCCCTTCGCAAACACCCCCGCTATTTTGATGATTTATATTGCGATTTAGTTGCATCGGGTGAGCAATCCGGTGCCCTTGATAAAATATTTGACCGTGTTGCGCTTTATAAAGAAAAAGCGGAAGCGCTAAAATCAAAAATTAAAAAAGCCATGTTTTACCCTATTGCGGTGTTGGTGGTGGCTTTAATTGTGACCTCTATTTTACTTATTTTTGTAGTGCCGCAATTCCAAGACATTTTTAACGGCTTTGGCGCAGAGCTTCCTGCTTTCACCTTGATGGTAATCGGTATTTCAGAGTTTATGCAAGAATATTGGTGGATGATGCTTATTGCGCTAGTTGCTTTTGGATATGCCTATAAAGAAGCACTTTTAAAAAGTAAAAAACTAAGAGACGCCAACGACAGAGCGGTATTAAAGCTCCCTGTTATTGGTATGATTTTAAATAAGGCAGCGGTTGCGCGCTACGCACGGACACTCTCAACCACCTTTGCAGCTGGTGTGCCATTGGTTGATGCCTTAGACTCAGCGGCAGGCGCCTCGGGCAATGCTGTATATCGCTACGCTATTTTAGAGATTAAAGCCGAGGTGAGCTCAGGTAATCAAATGAACTGGGCCATGCGTAACTCTAAAATATTCCCTGACATGGTCGTACAAATGGTCGCCATTGGCGAAGAGTCAGGCTCATTAGATGGGATGCTTGCCAAAGTCGCGACTATTTACGAGCAAGAAGTTGACGATGCGGTCGATGGCCTTTCAAGTTTACTTGAGCCTTTAATAATGGCTGTATTAGGTGTACTTGTTGGCGGTTTAATTGTGGCTATGTATTTACCAATTTTCCAATTAGGTTCTGTTATCTAGTTACAATTCGGGTGTGGTTAATTAAACGCGATATAAAATCGCGACTACGCCCATGTAGCAGCGGGTTTATCCCGCGACAATTTATAAAGCACACTGGCCGCAGCAATTTAAACGCGATATAAAATCGCGACTACGCCCTTGTAGCAACGGGTTTATCCCGCGACAATTTATAAAGCACATTGGTACTGGTAATATAAGCGCGATATAAAATCGCGACTACGCCCTTGTGGCAGCGGGTTTGCCCCGCGACAATTTATTGCGCTTGTGATGCACAAAAAGTTTTAGGTAGTTTAATGCAAAATTTCTTTCTTGATATTGCCACTGTAATGCAAAGCCAACCGTGGTTTTATTTTTTAACTGTTGGGCTGGTTAGCCTGTGTATTGGCAGTTTTTTAAATGTGGTAATTTATAGGTTGCCACTAATGATGAAACGAGAATGGCAATCGGAATGCCGTGTTTTATTAGCTGATGAATTACCATCTCAAAATACCACAGAGCAGACACCGTTTAATTTAATTAAACCAAATTCGACATGCCCAAAATGCAAAGCACCTATTAAGGTATGGCAAAATATTCCTGTTATTAGTTGGTTGTTACTTAAAGGTCGCTGTGGCAGTTGTAAAACAGCAATTTCTGTTCGCTACCCAATTATAGAAATGCTCACTGCAGGGTTAAGCCTGGTGGTGGCATCACTCTTTGGTGCAACAGAACTTGCCTTACTTTATATTTTCATTACTTGGGTGCTTATTGCTTTAACATTTATCGATATCGATCATATGTTGCTACCCGACCAACTCACTCTTCCACTGGTATGGCTTACTCTCATTGCAGCAGTAATGGATATCACTATTGCCCCTTCTGACGCCATTATTGGCGCAGCCGTTGGTTACTTAAGTTTATGGAGTGTTTATTGGTTATTTAAGTTAGCAACCGGTAAAGAAGGTATGGGATATGGTGACTTTAAGCTTTTAGCCGTATTTGGTGGTTTACTAGGTTGGCAATCAATCTTAACCATTGTGCTGCTTTCAAGTGTGGTGGGCGCAATCATTGGTATTGCTCAAATTATTCTGCAAGGTAAAGATAAAACGACCCCGATTCCATTTGGCCCTTACCTTGCGATTGCTGGCTGGGTTACTTTACTGTGGGGTGAACAAATACAAGCTTACTACTTTAGCTATTTGGGTCACTAACTATGGCAAATTGGGTATTAGGGTTAACTGGCGGTATCGGCTCAGGTAAAAGTGCAATTAGTGCGATGTTCGAAGATCTATCAATCACGGTGGTTGATGCAGATATTGTTGCCAGAGAAGTCGTGCTACCAGGTTCACAAGGGTTAAAGCAGATAACAGCCCATTTTAGTGAAGACATTTTAACCTCAGAAGGTACACTAGATAGAGCAAAACTTCGTGCGATTATTTTCGAAAATGAAGCCGAGAAACAGTGGTTAAATGCTTTAATGCACCCACTAATAAGGGAGTCGATGCTTACGCAATTAGCGCAGGCCACCAGCGATTATGTGATACTCGTTGCTCCTTTGTTATTTGAAAATGGTCTTGAACAGTATTGCTCACATACTTTATTAATAGATGTGCCAGTTGATGTGCAAATAGCCAGAACAACGGCCCGCGATAAAGTATCAATCGAACAAGCTAAGCAAATTATCGCATCGCAAATGTCGCGCGAAAATAAGCAACAAAAAGCAAACGACATTTTAGATAATAATCGCCCATTAACCGAGGTTGCCAATGATGTTAAAGCACTGCACCAAGGCTATTTGCAGTTAAGTGCAATGAGTTAACATGGCGTGGTTTTAACCTCAATCAAAGTTAAGAATAAATAACTAGCACAACTTATAAACAACTGACTTTATAGTGAATTTATTTGGCTATTTTGCCGAAATAGACAAGACTTATGTTACACCCTTCTTTTTTCTGATAAATTGTGACAAAGAAAGGATCAACCAAGGTGCGCAATGAATATTAACTCACCGTTACTTAGAAAATTTATTACTCTTGGCCGTATTGACGCAGAAACAGTAAAACTCAAGCAGCGTGAATATAACTCTACGGCTGAGCTTATTTCTAAAAGCTGCCAGATTGATGGCCATGAGCTTGCGGAGCAGTGCACCGATCTTTTTCGTGTTCCTTATTTCGATATTAAAGACTTTGATGTCTCGCTTATCAGTGAAGAGCTGATAAAAGAAAAGCTAATTCGCGAGCATCACATTCTACCGCTCATTAAAAAGGGCCGTAAACTTTATATTGCAGCCTCTGACCCTACTGACTACGGTGCATTTGAAAACTTTGAATTTAGCACAGGGTTATCATGTGAAGTGGTGGTGGTTGATTACAACCAGTTAGAAAATAAAATAGAACAACTGCTGGATGCAACGGGTAGTTTGCACTTAAGCGAAGACGAATTTAAAGAACTGGGCGATCTTGAAACTGAAAAGCCTAAAGATATTTCAGGCAGTGATGAAGACAAAGACGATGCCCCTATCATCGTCTACATCAATAAAATATTGATGGATGCCATTAAGAAAGGTGCATCCGATTTACACTTTGAACCTTATGAACACCGCTATCGAGTGCGCTTTCGTATTGATGGCATCTTACATGAAATGGCCAGTCCGCCGAATAGCTTAGCGAGCCGTTTATCAGCACGTATCAAAGTAATGTCTCGCTTAGATATTGCAGAAAAGCGTAAACCTCAAGATGGTCGCATTAAACTAAAAATAACAGAGCGAAAGAGTATTGATTTTCGTGTCAGTACCTTACCAACTCTTTGGGGCGAGAAAATCGTTATGCGTATTCTCGACTCATCAAGTGCCATGCTCGGTATTGATGTACTCGGTTATGAACCAGAGCAGAAAAAACTCTACATGGACGCCCTTGAGCAACCTCAAGGTATGATATTGGTCACCGGCCCAACGGGGTCTGGTAAAACCGTATCGCTTTATACTGGTTTAAATATTCTGAACCAGCCTGAGCGCAATATCAGTACCGCCGAAGATCCCGTTGAGATCAATCTTGAAGGCATTAACCAAGTGCAAATCAATCCAAAAGCAGATATGACCTTTGCCAATGCCTTGAAAGCCTTCTTACGACAAGATCCCGATGTAGTTATGGTCGGTGAGATCCGTGACCTTGAAACTGCTGAAATCTCAATCAAAGCAGCGCAAACAGGCCACTTGGTTTTATCTACTCTGCATACTAACTCGGCACCAGAAACCTTAACCCGTTTATTAAATATGGGTGTACCTGCGTATAACGTAGCAAGCTCAATTAGTCTTATCATTGCACAGCGTCTAGCGCGTCGCTTATGCCCTAAATGTAAAACCCCAGAAAAGCTCCCCGATGAAGAGCTTATTCGCCAAGGCTTTGATAAAGAAACATTAAGTGAAATTCAATTATTTGCACCTAAAGGGTGCGACAGTTGTACCGAAGGCTATAAAGGCCGTGTTGGTATCTATGAAGTTATGCAGATCACACCTGAAATAGCACAAATTATTATGCGTGGTGGCAACTCGCTTGAAATTGCAGAGGTGGCACTTAAATCTGGCTTTAATAACTTAAGACTGTCGGGATTAAAAAAAGCAGCAGATGGTGTTACCTCACTGGCTGAAGTAAATCGTGTGACGAGTTTTTAACTCGTGACTCGATTCTCACGCTGAGCTTTAGTAAGATCACCTAAAATGCATAAGCTTAATTGAGAAGAAAACCATGCCAACAGTTGTAAACTGCCCAACATGTAAAGCAAAAGTCGTATGGTCAGAACAAAGTCCGCACCGCCCTTTTTGTTCAAAACGCTGCCAGCTCATCGACCTAGGTGAATGGTCGTTTGAGAATAATAAAATCTCGAGCCCTATTAGCAATGCCAACGAGCTAAACCAAGATATGATTGAAGATATCGAAGCCATGCTTGCTAAAAATGACGACTCGTTTTTTAAAGAATAGAGTTTTTAAGCTCAAAATGTAAAAAATGCGGCATTTAAGCCGCATTTTTTAATTATTTACTGTCTGAACGTTTATCTTTGCGCTCACCACGTGGACGATGTTGACCTTTCTTGTAGCCTTTTTTACGCATATGCTTTTTAATTTCTTTATAGCTTTCACGCTGCTCAGCATTAAGAACTTGCCAAATAGCATGCTCTGATTTTAGTTTAATCAAAGCAGCTTGTTGTGTTTTTTCTTCACGCGCTTTAATCAATTCCATTGCTGCATTTTCATCAAACGCTTGGGTTGCAAGAAGCACATCCATCTTTTCTTTGTAAGCTGCACGATTAGCTTTCATGGTTTCTTTATCACCATGTAGTGCTTTAAATTGCGTTTTTTGCTCAGCAAAAATAGCTTTTAGCTGCGTTTGCTGGTCTTCAGTCAGTTGTAATTTATCGATACCACGCTCAGATAATAAAAAACGCGCGTGTGGGTTCATGCCACGATGCATATCCCCTTTTGCCATAACAGGAGTTGCAGCAACACTGGCTGCTGCTAAACCACAAACAAATACGAATTTAGAAAGCTTATTTGAAATAGTCATAATCATTACCTTTTGTTGGGTTGTGCTCAATGCTTGTTTTGAGCTGATGAGTTAACTATACAAAGTTCAATGCAAAGGAACGCAAACCAGTGTAAAGGTTATGTAAAGATTCACTTTTACACAATTTACTAAGTAGAATAACCTTATAGAAACGAATAAACAGGTGTCAGAATGAAACTATTAATGATCGACGACGATACAGGGTTGTGCGAACTACTCAGCGAGTACTTAACCGCACAAGGGTTTGCAGTAGATTGTTTTCATGATGGTGCTGAAGGCTTAGCGCACGCTCTTAATCACAATTACGAACTTATTTTACTTGATGTCATGCTCCCATCTATGGACGGCTTTGAAGTGTTAAAACAACTTCGTCAGAAAAAGCTCACGCCTGTTATAATGCTGACCGCTAAAGGCGAAGACTTCGACCGTATTTTTGGCTTAGAGCTAGGTGCTGATGACTACATCCCTAAACCCTTTAATCACAGAGAATTACTAGCTCGCGTAAAAGCGATAACTCGTCGTATTGAACATATTAATAGCTTATCGCAGCAGCAAACAAGCTCCCTGAGTGTAAATAGCATTCATATTAACCTTGCGACTCGCGAAGCCTCTGTGAATGAAAACACATTGAGCCTGACAGGCACTGAGTACGAGATTTTGGCCATGTTAGTTCAGCATGCAGGAGAAGTCATAAGTAAAGAGCAAATAAGCGAACAAGTGCTCGGCAGACGCCTTGCTCCCTTTGATCGCTCAATCGACATGCACGTCAGCAATATTCGCAAAAAAATTGCTGAGCATGTAAATAATGAGCGTATTAAAACAATGCGTGGTAGCGGCTATGTGCTGATTCAAGGCGAGTAATATGAAGACACCTGATTGGTTTAAAAAACCACGTCATTATTTATTTTTAAAGATTTTTGCTTGGTTTTGGGTAACGGTTATCGCCACAATTACCACCTTGGTATTTTTAAGTAAATTAACCAGCAACGTGGGTAATGATGAGCTTCGCGGCCCCATGCTTAAAAACTTGCAATATACGGCAAAAAGTATTGAGCGTATTGTGGCTAAACATGGCAAATCAACACAAGATGTCATTTCACATCCCCGCCTATCGAAACACAAGTTATTGTATTTAAATGGTGAAGTGCATGGTGTAGAGATGCTCAGTGAGCCTATTTCTAAGGACATAGACTTAAGTTTATTAAACTTTACCAAGCGTATGTCACCACAAATTATCTTTACCGATGAATACCAAGCTTATGGGCCTGTAAAAATCGATGTGCCAGAGGGAACATTTTTCCTTTATGAAATAGATGAAAAACGTAAAAAGCCCTTCTTTGTTGGTCTTTGGCTTATGCCAACATGGTTAAAAATTATTATTGCGGTAATCGCCTCACTTATGTTGAGTTTTTTCTTTAGCCGCAATCTGATAGCCCCTATCAACAGCCTTAAAGAAACTGCCAATAAGCTTGCGCATGGCGACTTAACGGCACGTGCTGATATCTCTAATTCACGACAAGATGAGTTGGGCGTATTAGGGCGCGACTTTAATACAATGGCAACACAGCTTGAGCAATTAATTAGTGCGCAAAAACGTTTACTTGCAGATATTTCTCATGAGTTACGTTCTCCGCTAACGCGTCTTAAAATGGCAACAGGCCTTGCACAGATGCAAGCAGAAGATGCACAACAAGCCTATTTAGAGCGTATTGAAAAAGAGGCGAATCAGCTTGATAAAATGATTGCAGATGTTTTACAGGTATCTCGCCTTGAAGCAAAAAGTCAGACTTTATCGCTAAGTACACAGTCGATACAGGTTATTATTGATCATGTTTTAAATGATGTTCGCTTTGAGGCAAACCAGTGCAATAAGCACCTCAGCGTTGAGGGAAAAATTGAAAAAGAAGTGCCTTGTGATGAAACACTCATCGCCAGTGCGCTTGAGAATGTGCTCCGTAATGCAATTAAATATGCCACTCAACACATTCATCTAATACTGTCTGAATCTGATGCGATTTACATTACTATTTGTGACGACGGTAAAGGGGTTGATGAAGCCAACCTTGAAAGATTATGCGAACCTTTTTTTCGTCAAGAGCATGCTAGGGATAGAAATACAGGAGGTACAGGTTTAGGGCTTGCGATTGCCAAAAATGCAATTTCAGCCCATGATGGTACGCTAATACTCGAAAACCAAGAACAAGGCGGGCTTTGCGTTAAAATTCGCCTGCCAATAAAGAGCTAAGTATGTTTTATAGTGATGAAGCCAACCTTGCTAATAACACAACCAAAATAAACACGTTTTTTTCAGAGCAGTTACAACAAGACTTTTTAACGACCCGTCATGGTACTTTATACTATGGATTTGCAATTCCACAGCAAGCAACGACAGCAATTATAATTAGCAGTGGTCGTATCGAGTCATTGTTTAAATATAAAGAGCTTTTGTGGGAGTTATACCAAAATGGTTATGCCGTCTTTATCGTTGACCATCAAGGCCAAGGACGCTCTTACCGCCTTTTAAAAAACACACATAAAGGCTATGTAAACCGTTTTAGTGATTACGCTGACGACTTTGCTACATTTAACGACAAAGTGGTACAAACACACTGGCAAGGCAAACAGGTTTTACTTGGCCATTCTATGGGCTGTGCGATTGCTTATGACTTTTTGTCCCGTTATCAACATACATTTTCAGGGGCATTTTTATCAGCGCCTATGTTTGATATTTATACCAAAGGCACCCCAAAACCTCTTGCTAAACTTGCCGCGAAAATAGCCTCTTTAATTGGCCTTGGCCGCAGTTATGCGTTTGGACAAAACAATTATTTACCCGTCGACTTTACCGTAAATGAGCTCACAAGCAGTGAAGTGAGGTATAAGCAGTTCAGAGAGCTTTATTTAGCAGAGCCTGATTTACAATTAGGTGGTGTGACCTATGGCTGGCTAAACGCTTCTTTTGATTTCATTACCACATTAGTAGACAGAAAAGTGTCGATCCCTCTTTTCATTGCCAGTGCAGAGCAAGATACCGTTGTTGATAACGCCGCACAATTTGCGCTCACACATAGGCAAAAAAAAGCACACTTAAAAAGCTACCCACATGCACGCCATGAGTTGTTATTCGAGCGAGATGAGATAAGACACGCTGTGCTCACTGACTTTTATCAGTTTTGTGATTCACTGTAAGGTGGCTTTTTAACAACAGAAAGCGGATCTAAGTGCATTAATATGTCCATTTCACAGTCGAAATAAGCCTTTATCATCGCCTCCACTTCATCTGCGACTTGGTGTGCGCGAATAAGGGGTAAATTGTCTTCAAGCTCTAAGTGCATCTGAATAAATTTAATTTTCCCCCCTTGGCGTGTACGAATATCATGCGCGCCAAACACCTCTTTATGGCTATTTACAATACTCAGAATTTCCGCTTTTTCTTCATCAGGTAGTTCTTTATCCATTAAGTGGTCGGCACTGTCACGGGCAATATCCCAGCTGTTATAAAGTAAGTAAACAGCCACACCAATGGCAAAAAGGGGATCGGCATAGGTCATGCCATACTTAGCTAACACTATCGCGATTAATACCGCGAGATTAAGAATTAAATCGCCCTTGTAGTGAATTGAATCTGCCTTAATAGCGATTGACTCAGTGTGATTAATCACCTTGGTTTGCACAAATACCACAATCAGGGTACACACTATCGCAAATAGGCTCACCCAAATACCTAAACTTGAGTGCTTTAGCGTAACAGGGTTGATCAGCCTCTCTATACCATGAAATGCTAAGAAGCAGCCTGAGCCGGCAATAAAAGCAGCTTGTGCCAGCCCCGCAAGAGCCTCTGCCTTGCCATGACCAAAACGATGATCATCATCAGCAGGACGCAGCGCATAACCAAGTACCAAAAAGCTCATTAGGGATGCTGTGATATCCATCAATGAATCGGTTAACGAGCCCAACATAGACGCAGAGCCAGAGGCTAGCCACGCCCAGCTCTTTGCAGCAATCATCAAACTCACCATCATAATCGTAACAAGACTGGCGGTTCTTACCCAAAACTCATAACTACGATGTTTCACAACAACTTACCTTTAGATATTATCAATCTTGAGTATATCATCTTTTTATTCTAGTTCGTGTATACTCAGCTGCAGATCATATTGTTTAAAAATGAGATTCAAATGCTTGATATTGTGTTGTACCAACCTGAGATCCCACCTAATACAGGTAATATCATTCGCTTATGTGCAAATACAGGCTACGCTTTACACCTTATTGAACCTCTTGGGTTTGAATGGGATGATAAACGTGTAAAACGCGCAGGGCTTGATTATCATGAATTTAGTCATGTGCAACGTCATGCTTCTTTCGAAGCTTATCTTGAGAAGTGCCAGCCTAACAAAGTTTATGCTTGCACAACAAAAGGCAGTCAGTTTCATCACCAAGCTCAATACCAACCTGGTGATTGTTTAGTATTCGGTCCTGAAACTCGGGGCTTACCTGATGAACTAATTCAATCTTTGCCTAAAGAACAACGAGTACGTATTCCAATGCAAAAAGACAGTCGAAGCATGAATTTATCTAATTCTGTGGCTGTATTTGTCTATGAGTCTTGGCGTCAGCTGGGGTTTGTGAATGGTCAATAAGTTATTGAAAAGCGTATCTAATAAAATTTCATTAATTTTTTAGCACGACCCTTTTTTATGAACTAATCTAAATAAGTTAAGCCTGTTCCTAAAGACGAGTCTAGATGCGCTTTTTTACTGTTTTATTCAGCATAACTTTAATGATGCAACATTCTGTTAGCGTTGCATCATCAATCGCATCAAACGTACCTAACAGTATCCCCATTTTACTCTTCCTTATCCTATTGGCCATCATTGGGCTTTTTATAGCCGTTATTTATAATCAAAAAAGTCAAAAAATGATGTTAATTGATGCGCTTTTATCACAGTCGAAAGATGCGATTTGGGTCAGTGATGAGCACTTCAAAATAATTGAGGTCAATAATACATTTTGTGAAATTTCGGGTTATCGTAAAGAAGATGTCATGGGCAAGGAGTTTAAAGCCCTCACTAAAGATGGCCGCGATCGGCAACTCGAACAAATGATCCAACAAGAGTTAGTGCAGGATGGTTATTGGTCAGGTGAAATTTGGAACTTACGCAAAGATGGTCAACCATATGCACTTGATTTGTGTATTACCAAAGTAGCAACACCTAAATTTCCAAGGCAGTTTGTTCGCTATGTAGGTTTATTTTCAGATGTTACTGCACGTAAAAACCATGAGCGAACAATGCTTAGGCTTACCACAAAAGACACGGTTACAGGGTTATCAAACCGCACTATTTTTATAGAATCGTTAGATAAAGCAATCAACGCCTGCAATGACAAATACCCAAGCCTCCTCATTTTATTTATAGATCTGGACAACTTTAAAAAAATTAACGATTCTCTTGGTCATACAGTAGGTGACATGCTTTTAAAAGAAGTCGCTTGTAGACTAACGAATACACTTAACTCAGGTTTTACTATTGCTAGATTAGGCGCTGATGAGTTTGCAATTTTAGTCCCTCCCTACCTATACTCCGATAAAACCATTTTCTTTGCCAAAAAAACCGCTGATTTAGTACTTCGACAATTTAAAACACCTTTTATGCTCGATGGTTTCGAAACATCTCTCTCCGCTTGTTGTGGAATCGCAATCTACCCTGAGAATGCGTATAACTGCGAAAACCTAATGCGCAGCGCTAACAGCGCCTTAAATCATGCAAAAAAAATAGGCCGAAATACATATCAGTTTTTTGATAAAGAACGCCATACCCTCGACCCAACAGAGCTCACAAAAGAAAGTGCGTTATTCAAGGCTATTACTAACAATGAGTTCGAACTTTATTTCCAGCCTAAGTATGATGCTCATCACAACCGTTTGTATGGTTTTGAAGCCTTAGTTCGTTGGCCCCAAGAAGATGGAAGTTTAATTAACCCTGATGAATTTATTCCTTTAGCGGAACAAAATGGCGCGATTATCCCCCTTACCCAACTACTACTCGCGCAGTTACTAAAACAACTCGCAGCTTGGCGACATCAAAACCTTGCTTTTGGAAAGGTCGCGATTAATATTTCTGCCTTACACTTTCAGCAAAGTAATCTAATCGATACATTAGTTGATAACTTAGCGAAGTTTGATGTACCAGCATCATGCTTAGAGCTAGAAATAACCGAAAGTGCCATGATGGAAAACCCACAATTTGCAGAGCAGCAAATGAAGCGTATTAAATCGCTGGGTGTACAAATAGCGCTAGATGATTTTGGCACGGGACATTCATCGTTAAGCTATTTAAAGCGTTTTCCTATCGATACGTTGAAAATTGATAAGTCATTTGTCAGAGATATTGCTAATAATGAACAAGACAGAAATATCACAGCGACGATTGTCCGCCTTGCAAAGTATTTGAACATTAACGTTGTTGCAGAAGGAATTGAAACACAAGAGCAGGCGTATATGCTGCACATAATGGGGTGTCACTGTCAGCAAGGTTACTACTACAGTAAGCCACTCAAGGTCGAGCAGGTCAATGAGTTCATCAAAAATAAATTGGCTAAGCAATTAACTTAAAAACAAAAGCGCGATATAAAATCGCGCTTTTTAATGTCTATAGTTGCTATTTATGGTCTACTCAGATTTTTGTTCACGTCCAAGTAGCGCCATTGCTGCTTCTTTTACATTTTTGTTTTCGTACAACACTTTGTAAATTTGCTCAGTGATTGGCATTTCAATACCAGTACGCTCAGCTAACAAATACACTTCTTTAGTATTTCGATAACCTTCAACCACTTGACCAATTGATTCTATAGCAGCTTCTACCCCTTCGCCTTTGCCAAGTGCTAAGCCAAAGCGTCGATTTCGCGACTGATTATCTGTACAGGTTAGAATTAAGTCTCCTAGCCCTGCCATCCCCATAAAGGTATCTGAGCGAGCCCCCAAAGCACAGCCTAATCGACATAACTCCGCAAGGCCACGAGTGATCAGGGCTGTTCTAGCATTGGCACCAAAACCAAAGCCATCCGACATACCGGCACCAATCGCAATGACATTTTTAACCGCACCACCGAGCTGAATACCAATAAAATCGTCATTGTTATACACCCTAAAAGAGCGCCCACAATGCAATAATTCGGCAAGTTGCTTTGCAAAGTCACTGGATGTCGATGACACAGAAATTGCAGTAGGTAACCCCATCGCCATCTCTTTAGCAAAAGTAGGCCCAGACAACACAGCAAGCGGCATATCATCGCCTAATTCCTGCATCGCAACTTCTTGCAATAAGCGTCCTGTATTTGGCTCCAGTCCTTTAGTAGCCCAAGCTACTTGGGCACCTTCTTGCAACCATGGCTTTATCTGCTGTAGTGTTGTAGCAAACGCATGGCTTGGCACAACCACAAGAATAATCTTGCTGGCCTTAACCGCCGTTTCGAGATCAGATTCAAGTGAAAGGGTTTGTGGAAAATCCACATCAGGAAGATAACGTTGATTCTTTCGCTCAGCTGCAAGCGTGGCAACGTCATCGCTATTTCGCCCCCACAAAGTCACTGGGTGACCATTTCTGGCAAAGCAAATAGCAAGGGCGGTGCCATACGACCCCGCCCCTAAAACTGTAACAGCTGATTGTGCTGTAGTCATTGCTTATGCGTCTGCTTGAGCCTGTTGCTCTTGAGCTGCACGTTGTTGCATGTACTGAGCAAACAATGCATCAAAATTAACAGGCGCTAAGTTAAGTTGTGGGAAAGTACCACGGTTAACTAAGTTTGAAACTGCTTCACGTGCATACGGGAACAATACGTTAGGGCAAAATGCGCCTAGCATATGTGCTAATTGAACTTCTTCAACTTCACCAATAGTGAAAATACCCGCTTGTTGGATCTCACATAAGAAAGCTGTTTCTTCACCGATTGATGCAGTAACAGTCAGAGCAAGAACAACCTCAAAAACACCTTCTTCTAACTTATTTGAACGAGTATCAAGATCTAACTTAACTTCAGGCGTCCATTCTTTTTGAAAAATAGCTGGTGAGTTTGGTGTCTCAAAAGAAACATCTTTTGTATAGATACGTTGAATTGTGAATTGAGCACCTGCTTGTTGTTCTGCTGCTGCGTTCTGGTTTTCTTCGTTCATTGTAATTCCTAACTTGTATTCGTTTTTATAATAAATTTTAAGCGTTCAGCTTAGCGTCTAATAGACCTTGTGCTTCTATCGCCATCATGTCATCGCAACCGCCAATATGTTCATCATTAATAAAAATTTGCGGCACTGTATAGCCACCATTGGCTTTGTCGATCATTTCGTCACGACGTTCAGGATGCTCACCAATATCAATGTTCGTATAACTTACACCTTTACTGTCTAGTAAAGCTAATGCGCGTTGGCAAAAAGGGCAGTACGCCTTGGTGTAAAGAACAACATTACTCATAATAAATCCTCTATTGGGCTGCTACGTGATGCTATTAGCGACCGGTTGTCGTTGGTAAACTGGCCGATTGCCAAGCACCCATACCACCCGATAATACATATACACGTTCAAATCCTGCTTTATGCATTGCAGTTGCGATACCTGAGGCGGTCATGCCCGTGGTACATACTAGTATAATGGGTTTACTCTTGAACTTTTCAAGGCTTGAAAAATCAGATTGTTTTGCCTTTTCTGAGCTAAGGTGTGTTGCACCGGCGATATGACCCGAGTTAAATTCTTTTTGAGCTCTAATATCAACAACTTGGCCATCTTCACGGTTAATCAACAAAGTCACTTGTTGTGGATTAATTTGACGAATTGCTGAAAATTTACTTTTAAACCAGCTACTGATAAGCATTGCCACCAATGCAAGCCAGATAATGCTCAATATCGGATGATTACCGACAAATTCAATGTATTGATCCATGCGTTTTCCACTAAGATATCTACGACCACGGCGACTTACCATGGGGTTATTAAAATATGCCACGCAAGTATACGTGCTTGAATCGAAAATACTAGAGCGTGAAATATTTTAATATGACATATTGATAGCTGATCAAAACCATAAAACACGGTATGCTAATGGTATATAAGTGCCAATCTTCAGGAGCGATAATGACAGAGCATAAAAAACCATTGGTATTAATGATCTTAGACGGTTGGGGATACCGTGAAGACACTGAAAGTAATGCAATACTTGCTGCTAATACCCCTGTACTCGATGAACTTTGGGCAACGCGCCCTCATACACTCATTTCAGGGTCTGGCCTTGATGTTGGTTTACCACAAGGGCAAATGGGTAACTCAGAAGTAGGTCATGTTAACTTGGGTGCTGGCCGCATTGTCTACCAAGATTTTACGCGTATCACTAAAGCGATTGAAGATGGTGAGTTCGCTCACAACCCTGCTCTTGTTGAAAACATCGATAAAGCAGTCAATGCAGGTAAAGCTGTTCATATCATGGGACTTTTAAGCCCAGGTGGCGTTCATAGCCATGAAGATCATATCGTTGCTACTATCGAGCTTGCAGCTGAGCGCGGTGCCAAAGAAGTATACTTCCATGCTTTCCTGGATGGTCGTGATACGCCACCACGCAGTGCTAAAGCCTCTATTGAGCGAATTGAAGCACTATTTGCAAAGCTTAACTGTGGTCGCTTAGCAACATTAGTGGGTCGTTACTATGCAATGGATAGAGACAACCGCTGGAATCGTGTCGAAGCAGCTTATGATGTTATGGTGAGTGGTATTGCTGGTCACAGTTTTAGCGACGGTGTTAGCGCACTCGAAGCTGCCTACGAGCGTGATGAAAATGATGAATTTGTCGCGGCTACAACGATTGTGCCTGAAGGCCAATCAGCAGTAGAAATTAACGATGGTGACACAATTATTTTTGCCAACTTCAGAGCTGATCGCGCTCGTGAAATGACCCGCGCGTTTGTTGACGCTGACTTCAATGGTTTTGAAAAAAAGAAAGCCCCTGTTCTTAGTGGTTTTGTAATGATGACAGAGTACGCTGCCGATATTAAAGCCCCTGTTGCATTTGCACCTGAGCCTTTAACAAACGTATTAGGTGAATGGTTCGAGAAACAAGGTAAAACGCAACTGCGCATCTCTGAAACAGAAAAATATGCACACGTCACCTTTTTCTTTAGTGGCGGCCGTGAAGATGAATTTGTTGGCGAGACTCGTGAACTAATTCCATCACCACAAGTGGCTACTTACGATCTGCAACCTGAAATGAACTCAGAAATGCTAACCGACAAACTTGTTGAAGCAATTGCCAGCGGTAAATACGATGCCATTATCTGCAACTACCCTAACGGCGATATGGTTGGACACTCAGGCGTATTCGAAGCGGCTGTCAAAGCATGTGAAGCTGTTGATCACTGTATAGGCCGTGTAATTTCTGCACTTGAAGAGCACGGTGGTGAAGCGTTAATCACAGCTGACCACGGTAATGCTGAGCAAATGGCCAATCCTGCAACGGGTCAAGCACATACAGCCCATACCAGTGAACCTGTGCCCTTTATTTACGTAGGCCGTGACGCGACACCTCACGATGGTAAAACACTGAGTGACGTTGCTCCAACAATGCTTCACTTAATGGGTCTTGAGCAGCCAAGCGAAATGACTGGCAAACCAATTATGACGCTGAAATAAACAATGAAAAAGCGTATTAACCACTTCCTAAAAACTGGTTTAATACTGGCTTCGTTAGCAGCAACAGGAATTGCTGCTAATGAAGATCAAACCAAAAAAGACCTATCCGAAATTCAATCAGCTTTGCAAAAATCGCAAGCTGACCTTAAAGGACAAAGGAAGTCTATTTCTGACATGCGTAGTGCACTTCGTAGCCACGAGTTAGAAATAGCTAAAAATGCAAAAGCGCTGAATCTCGCTGCACAGTCAGTTAAAGAGAACGAGCAACAACAAGCTAAACTTCAAGATAAAGCCAAACAATTAAAGCAAGAGCAAGCTGAACGTCAAGCTGTGCTAGCAGCCCAACTAAAAAGTGCTTATATGTCTGGTGGCCATGATTATTCAAAAATGCTCTTAAGCCAGCAAGACACCGCAAAAATTGAGCGCACACTCAGTTACTATAACTACTTAAATAAAGCACGAATAGCGCAGCTTGAAGAGCTTAAGGCGTTACAAATCAAAATTGCGGATAACCAAGCAGAACTTGAGCAAACCAAGTTACGTCTTGTTGAATTGCATAACGAGCAAAAGGCGCGACAACAAGCACTTGTCAGCGCGCAACAAGACCGTAAGAGCAACCTCAACAAATTACAATCAGCCCTAAAAGAAACAAAAAGCTCAATCGATTACCTAAAAGAAAATGAACAAACGCTTATCACCGCCATAGAAGAGTTAGAAAGAGAACGCTCAAAAAAGGTTGAGCTACTTGGCTTGCAAAGCAGTAAAGGTAAACTTGACTGGCCAACAAAGGGAAAAATTCGTTACAGCTTTGGACAGCGTAAGCACGGTAATATTGACTGGAAAGGCGTTCTCATTGGCGCTAGAGAAGGTAGTGATGTCAAAAGCGTGCAAAATGGTCAAGTTGTGTATGCAGACTGGTTAAATGGCTTTGGCTGGGTGATTGCTATTGATCATGGCGATGGTTTTATGAGCTTATACGGCCACGCCCAAACTTTACTTCGTGATGTGGGCGATCTTGTCAGAGAAGGCGAAATTATAGCCTTAGTTGGCCAAAGCGGCGGACAATCAGATCCTGGTCTATACTTTGAAATACGCCATAAAGGACGCGCAGTAAATCCTGTAAAATGGTGCAGACGTATTTAATTGATTAAATAGCTGCACCCTATGAGGAGCAGCTGATGCTAAACACTACTTACCCATTTAAATTATACTCTCCTTCAGCCAAGCTATACACTTGGCTGTCGTTTCTATTGCTTATAGCCTTCGTATATATATTACTGCAACCGTCTTTGGTCAATGCTAAACCATCACTTAAAGCGCTTCATACACAGCAGTTAAATGAAATTCTATTTAATATACATACCTATTATGTGGATGACCTCAAGTTACAGAATACCTTTATTACTCAACCCGATAACCAACAAATAGAAGCCTTATTTGAGCGCTTAGACCCCTACTCAAAATACTTAGATGAAACAGAACTAGACGCCATTTTCAGCAGTACGAGCGGCCGCTACACAGGTATTGGCATAGAAGTAAAAATAGAACAAGGGCATGTCGTTGTTGTTAATACTATTAGCAACTCCCCCGCTGCACTAGCAGGATTAAAAGAAAACGATAAAGTGATTGCTATAAATCAACAGCCTATCGCTAATAAAAGTATGAGTGAAATAGCAAAGCTTATTCAACAAAGTGGTCAATCAGCGGTAGATGTTTCAGTTTTACGTGAACAAGATACCCCGCTCAATTTTTCTATCAAACGCCAACAAATCAACTTAGAAAGCGTGCATGGCTACCTTGCAGACACAGGTGTAGCCCTGTTAAGTATCAATACATTCAACAACCATACCTTGCACGATGTTGCGCGTGAAATAGCAAAAATGCAGATAAATAATGGATTTCCACTATCAGGGCTAATTATCGACTTGCGTGATAATCCTGGTGGCACATTGCAAGGTGCAATTGAAGTATCCGACCTATTCTTGGATACCGGAGTTATCGTCTCAACCAAAGGTCGATTTAATGAAGCAAATCAACATTATCAAGCTCATGATGGCGATATCCTAAATGGCGCCCCCATTGCGGTATTGATAAACGAAAACTCAGCCTCTGCAGCGGAAATATTAGCAGCGGCCCTTAGAGATAATGAACGAGCAACACTAATCGGCGAGACAACTTACGGTAAAGGCTCTGTACAATCACTCATCCCTCTAGGTAATGGCAACACAGCACTAAAATTGACGACAGCTCGCTATTACACCCCGACGGGTCAATCAATAGAAGGAAAGGGAGTCACACCTGATGTGAGTATAAATCAAACAATACTTTCAGAAATTAACCAAGACGCTATAATAAAAAACATCCAAGAGTTAGCTTTATTCAGCTCACTACTTGATAGACAAGATAAAAAACAACTCACTGCCCAGCAACTCTTAATCGTGCAGTAAGTGAGTGCCTACATGGAAAAAATAATTACAACAAGTGAAGTTATTAAAAGGGTTACTACTCGCAGTATGTTTGCCAATGTTTTGCTCAGCAAAACAAATTGCTATCGTCATTGATGATATAGGCTACCACCAACGCGATCTTGATATTTTAAACTTACCGGGGCAGGTCACTTTCTCAATCTTGCCCCATACCCCCTATGCTCAAACGTTTGCTGAACGCGCCAGTAAAATAAATAAAGAACTTTTACTACACATTCCTATGCAGGCTCTCGATAACAGCAAAGCACTTGGACCAGGCGCTCTTACAGAATCGATGAGCAAGTCAGAATTACAAGCCACACTTGGGCACGCGCTTGCATCGCTTCCACAGGTGAAAGGTGTAAATAATCACATGGGATCAGAGCTAACACAGTTAACAGAGCCCATGAAATGGACCATGGAAGTTTTAAAAAAACGTGGTTTGTACTTTTTAGATAGCCGAACAACAAGTCAAAGCGAAGCACAAAATGCAGCTAACTTTTACGGTGTAGCGAATGTCTCAAGGCATGTATTTCTTGATAATGTAGTGACTACACAGCAATTGACACAGCAGCTTGAAGAACTAAAAGTTAAAGCCGAACACTTTAACTATGCGATAGCGATAGCCCACCCTTACCCAGAAACCGTTGCTTTCTTACAAGAAGCCTTACCTGAGCTAGAAAAACAAGGTTATCAACTTGTTCCCTTATCTCAACTAGTTGAAACCAAATATATTCAGCTTGCCAAAGCAGAGCAGAAACAAAGTGAATAGTGGCCTGCTCCTGCTGTAGTGAGCGAATTTAATACTGCTACGTTAGCCACGATGTAAAATCGCGACTACAAACGTGTTGGGGTGACCTTATCGCGTAGCAGCGGGTTTATCCCGCGTTATGGGTTGTCTGTTCGCTCATAGAGCGCGATATAAAAGCGCGACGACAAACACAAAAAACCCGTTGCATTGCTGCAACGGGTTTCTTTAATTAGGAGCCTGGCGATGTCCTACTTTCACATGGCAAATGCCACACTATCATCGGCGCTGTTTCGTTTCACTACTGAGTTCGGCATGGGGTCAGGTGGGTCCAAAACGCTATTGTCACCAAGCAAAATACGTGGAAAGGATTCTCGATAAAGCGCGTAGCGCTTACGAGTCCTTTGCGCAAGGTGAACTGATTTCGCATTAAGCGTTGCGGTTCACCCTACTAAAATTCGGAATGCTGATTTTAAGTAAATGTCTACTTTAGTTTTTTAACTTCTGTCTGTTACGCTGTCACAAAACGCGTTTGGCGTTGTATGGTTAAGCCTCACGGGTAATTAGTACAGGTTAGCTTAATGGCTCACACCACTTCCACATCCTGCCTATCAACGTTGTAGTCTTCAACGGCCCTTCAGAGACTTTAAAAGTCTAGTGAGAACTCATCTCGAGGCCTGCTTCGCGCTTAGATGCTTTCAGCGCTTATCAGTTCCGAACGTAGCTACCGGGCAGTGCCATTGGCATGACAACCCGAACACCAGCGGTTCGTTCACTCCGGTCCTCTCGTACTAGGAGCAACCCCTCTCAATTCTCAAACGCCCACGGCAGATAGGGACCGAACTGTCTCACGACGTTCTAAACCCAGCTCGCGTACCACTTTAAATGGCGAACAGCCATACCCTTGGGACCGACTTCAGCCCCAGGATGTGATGAGCCGACATCGAGGTGCCAAACACCGCCGTCGATATGAACTCTTGGGCGGTATCAGCCTGTTATCCCCGGAGTACCTTTTATCCGTTGAGCGATGGCCCTTCCATTCAGAACCACCGGATCACTATGACCTACTTTCGTACCTGCTCGACGTGTCTGTCTCGCAGTTAAGCTGGCTTCTACCATTACACTAACCGTACGATGTCCGACCGTACTTAGCCAACCTTCGTGCTCCTCCGTTACTCTTTGGGAGGAGACCGCCCCAGTCAAACTACCCACCAGGCACTGTCCGTAATCCCGATCAGGGACCAACGTTAGAACATCAACACTACAAGGGTGGTATTTCAAGGACGGCTCCACAAAGACTAGCGTCTCTGCTTCAAAGCCTCCCACCTATCCTACACATGTAGGGTCAATGTTCAGTGCCAAGCTGTAGTAAAGGTTCACGGGGTCTTTCCGTCTAGCCGCGGGTACACAGCATCTTCACTGCGATTTCAATTTCACTGAGTCTCGGGTGGAGACAGCGTGGCCATGGTTACACCATTCGTGCAGGTCGGAACTTACCCGACAAGGAATTTCGCTACCTTAGGACCGTTAT